>NZ_BAABDS010000027.1:0-136728 GCF_039539745.1 Oceanisphaera sediminis | reverse complement strand
ATACAACACCCAAGAAGTGTGAGACCTTGCGGTCGAGAACAAACAAATTATTTCAAATCAAACAGACAGAACGGGTATAAAGAACGTTCGTAGGGTCGAATTCATTCGACCGCTGTTAATCAGTTTTCCAGCGTTTGTTAGCAACAGCTGACAAACACCAGTTTATGCCTGGCGGCGATAGCGTTGTGGTCCCACCTGATCCCATGCCGAACTCAGAAGTGAAACGCACCCGCGCCGATGATAGTGTGGCAGCTGCCATGTGAAAGTAGGTCACTGCCAGGCACCCAATACAAAAAGCCCTTCACTGATGTGAAGGGCTTTTTTACGTCTGCAGATCATACTATTTCACATGGCAAAGGTAGACTCAGCGGAGCGCAGCGACTTCTCATACCAATCTGGAAAACTAACTGGTCTATTTAGCTGCCCTGTAAAGGTCGAATGAAGGATCCACTCCATCGACACGCTGCAAGCACCTCCATGTGACGCTCAGCACATGACGTCCTGTCATGTGATGGTCGCTGGAGTAGAACCCTTCATCCAGCCTATGCTGTGGAATCGCCTGTGGGAGCGACTTGCAGACAACTCGGTGCTTAAGGGGAGGCAACAGAGATCGGCTCCCACGACCGTGAAATGCCAAGGATGGCATTTCCCGAGCCCCCATGGATGGGTTTATGGCGTGTCGTGGGAGCTGACTCTGTTGCCTCGAGTATCCAGCTTTGAAATAGATCATATTATTACTTAGATTGGTATCAACAGTGAAAGTAGGGCGAAGCACGCCCGGAAAAAGCAGCGCTTTTTCAGTGCTTCGCGACCCGAGCTCTGCGAGGGGACCGGCCACGCCAGGCACCCAATTCAAAAAGCCCTTCACCGATGTGAAGGGCTTTTTTGCGTCTACGTTTTAATCGTGGGTCGTGAATGCTGCATGAAGGCAGATGGGCATTGTTATATATTTGACTCAGCTCACGTTTTTTACTGTAATGTCGGCTCATTTTTATTGTTAAAGGAAGACATGATGCCGATTCTCAATATCGCCCTGATCGAAGGACGCAGCAACGAGCAGAAAGAAGCATTGATCCGTGAAGTGACCGACGCCTGTGTACGTGCACTGGACGTCAAGCCGGAAACGGTCAGGATCCTGCTGCAGGATATCGCCACCCAGGATTTCGGTGTGGCCGGTGAATCGGTCAAGGCCAAACGCGAGCGCCTCGCCTGAGGATTGCTGGCGGCTCAGAATTGTCTGCTCAGCTAACGATCTTAATAGCAGACGGTGGGTTTTTGATGGTGCTCGGCGTAAACTGAACCATTATTTTTTTGCGCCGGTTTTAATATGAAAACCCTGCTGTTTGTTGCTGTCGGTGGTGCGTCTGGTGCCATATTGCGTTTTACCATCACCGACATGATGGCCCGACTGTTCGGGCGCTCCTTTCCTTACGGTATTCTCACGGTCAACCTGCTTGGCTCCATGTTGATGGGCGTCATGTTCGTGTTGGTACAGCAGCAGATACTGAGCACTCATTCATGGCGGCCTTTTGTGATGGTCGGCATGCTGGGAGCACTGACCACCTTCTCTTCCTTTTCTCTCGACACCGTCTTATTACTCGAGCATGGTCAATGGCTTAAAGCCGTGTTGAATGTGTTCCTCAATGTGGTTTGCTGTATCATGTTTACGTATTTTGGCATGCAGATTACCGGCAGCCTGATCGCGTCCCGTTAGTCCGGGCCGCGCATTTGCAGTACACTAACTTACTTTGATTTTATAGGTGCCTTCAGCATGTCAGAACAGCACAAGTCGACGACCCATTTCGGTTACAAGACGGTAGAAGCCAATGAAAAAGAACAGATGGTCGCCAGTGTATTTCACTCGGTAGCGGCGAAGTACGACCTGATGAACGACCTGATGTCTTTTGGTGTTCACCGGCTATGGAAGCGCTTTACTATCGATTGCTCCGGGGTACGCAAAGGACAGAAAGTGCTCGATCTGGCGGGTGGCACCGGTGATCTGACGGCTAAATTTTCCCGTATTGTCGGCGAAACCGGCCAGGTTGTGCTGGCGGATATCAATGACTCCATGCTCAAGGTCGGGCGGGACAAGCTCAGAAACAAGGGCCTGGGCAGCAATATTGCCTACGTGCAGGCGAACGCCGAGGCGCTGCCGTTCCCGGACAATCATTTCGATCTGATTACCATCGCCTTTGGTCTGCGAAATGTGACCGATAAAGACAAGGCGCTGGCGTCCATGCAGCGAGTACTGAAGCCGGGCGGTCGCTTACTGGTGCTGGAATTCTCCAAGCCCCAGCACGAGATCATGAACAAGCTCTACGACTTTTATTCTTTCAACATTCTGCCGAAAGTCGGCAGCATCGTCGCCAAAGACAGCGACAGCTATCAGTATCTGGCCGAGTCAATCCGCATGCACCCGGATCAGGAAACCCTGAAGGCAATGATGGAGCGGGCGGGTCTGGAGCAGGTGGAATACTTTAACCTGACCGATGGCATAGTGGCGCTGCACCGCGGGTTCAAATTCTGATGAAAGCCTTGCTGTTTCCCTTGCTCAACGGTTCGCTCGAAGCGGCGTTTAATCGATTTATGCTGCAGGACAGCGAACGATTGAAGAAGATGGCGCCATTGCAGGGCAAGGTATTGCAGCTGACCGTGATCGATGTCGCCGGCCTCTACCTGCTGTTTACCGCCGATAGGCTGGAAATACTGCGCCATTATGAAGGCGCAGTAGATAGTCACCTGAGCCTGTCCCTGAATGCCCTTGGTCTGCTCAAGGACAAAGGCCTCTTGATGCAATATATCCGTGACGGACGCATCGATGTGCAGGGCGATCCTCAGCCCTGGCAGGACTTTTCAGCCCTGGTCAAGGATCCCAATATCGACCTGGAAGCCTTGCTTGCTCCCTACACCGGTGATGTGATGACGCATTTGCTGTGCCGACATGGTCGAGAGCTGAAGACCAGGCTGCAACAACGGGTGTTGGGAGTACGGGAGCAACTGGGTGACTATGTCCGGGAAGAAGCTCGCCTGGCGGTGGGATTGCTGGAGCTGGCCGACTTTAATGATGAAGTCGCCGAATTAAACCAACGATCGCTGCGCCTGCAGGGACGTCTGGCAGCGTTGACGGATAAGGTTATGCATTCATGAAAAAACTACGGGAGTTGGTCCGACTCTATCAGATAGGAAAAACCCTGTTCGATTACGGTCTGGACGAATTGATTCCGGCCCGCCTGCAGATCTTGCCGGCACGACTGGCGAGGAAAAGCCTGTTCTGGCTGAAGAACCGACATCCGGACCTGTCGCGCGGCAAGCGTATCCGCCTGGCGTTGGAACATCTGGGACCGGTGTTTATCAAATTTGGTCAGATGTTGTCGACGCGTCGGGACCTGTTGCCGCCGGACATCGCCGAAGAACTGGCCCTGCTGCAGGACCGGGTTCCTCCGTTCGATGGCATTCTGGCCCGCAAGCAGATCGAAGCCAGTCTGCGACAGCCCATCGAAGTATTGTTCGACGAGTTTGATGAAAAGCCGCTGGCATCGGCGTCCATTGCCCAGGTGCATACCGCCAGGCTGAAAACCGGTCAGGACATCGTGATCAAGGTGATTCGGCCCAGTATCGAGCGGGTGATCGAGGCCGATGTCAGCCTGATGCACTCCATGGCTACCCTGCTGGCCCGGCTGGTGCCGGAGCGCAGCAGTCGGTTGCGGCCGGTCGAAGTGGTGGAAGAGTATCGCAAGACCCTGTTTGACGAGCTAAACCTGCTGCGCGAAGCCGCCAATGCCATTCAGTTGCGGCGTAATTTCGAAGGTTCTCGCACCCTGTACGTACCGGAAATTTATTCCAGTTACTGCCATGAAAACGTGCTGGTGATGGAGCGCATCTACGGTATTCCGGTTTCCGATATCGATGCGCTGCAAGCGAATGGCACCGATATGAAACTGTTGGCCGAACGGGGCGTGGAGGTGTTCTTTACCCAGGTGTTCCGCGACAGTTTTTTTCATGCGGATATGCATCCGGGCAATATCTTCGTCTCTTACGAACACCCTCATGATCCCCAGTGGATCGGCATCGACTGCGGCATTGTCGGCACCCTCAACCGCGACGACAAGCGTTACCTGGCGGAGAACTTTCTCGCCTTCTTTAATCGGGACTACCGCAAGGTGGCCGAGCTGCATGTGGAGTCGGGCTGGGTGCCGGCAGACACCAAGGTCGAGGAATTCGAGTCGGCCATTCGTACCGTGCTGGAGCCCATCTTCGAAAAGCCGCTGTCGGAAATCTCCTTTGGCCATGTGCTGCTGAACCTGTTCAACACCGCGCGCCGCTTCAATATGGCGGTGCAACCGCAACTGGTACTGCTGCAGAAAACCCTGCTCTATGTAGAGGGGGTAGGTCGCCAGCTCTATCCGCAGCTGGATTTATGGAAGACCGCCAAGCCTTTCCTGGAAGAATGGATGCAGCAGCAGGTCGGCTACAAGGCGGTGATCAATGCGGTAAAGGAAAAAGCGCCGTTCTGGGCCGAAAAGCTGCCCGACCTGCCGGAGCTGGTTTACGATGCCTTGCGTCAGGCCAAACTGCAGCAGCGCCAGGTACAAGGCCTGTACAATCAGTTTGCCCGGCATGACAAAAGTCAGGGCCAGGGGCGCTTTCTGTTGGCAATGGGCGCCACGGTGCTGCTGGCCAGCACCCTGTTGCTGGGAATGGACAGAACCGAGTGGGCCATGTCTGGTCTGGTGCTGACTTTGGTTGTATGGTTGCTGGGATGGCGAAAAATAGCACGCTAATTTGATCCTGAATCAAAGTACTGTCATCAGGTTCGGGTATCATGGTGTTCGATTATTTACTCTTTATGTAGGAAAGGTGTCTTATGGGTGGGATCAGTGTTTGGCAGCTGCTTATCGTGGTATTGATTGTAGTATTGCTGTTTGGAACCAAGAAGTTGCGTGGTATGGGCTCGGATCTGGGTTCGGCGGTGAAAGGCTTTAAAAAAGCGATGACCGATGAGGAAAAGGACAAGAAGGACGCCGATTTCGAACAGCAGACGCTGGCCGATAAAAAAGAGCAGGGCGACGCTCTGAACCAGAAAGACCAGGACAAAACCAAAGATAAAGATCAGGTATAACCATGTTCGATATCGGTTTCTGGGAGTTGATTGTGATCGCGATAATCGGGTTGCTCGTGCTGGGGCCCGAGCGGCTTCCCGTGGCCATCAGAACCGTATCCCGAATGTTCAAGACGGTACGAGATACCGCCAACGCGGTGAAAACCGAACTGGCTCAGGAATTGAAAATGGAAGAGCTGCATCGGGATCTGAAAAAGGCCGAACAGCTCGACATGAAAAACCTGAGCCCGGAGCTGAAAGAGTCTATCGACCAGCTGAAGGATGCCGCCGCTTCCGTGACTCGCCCCTATGAAAAAACAGAGGCCGGCAGTGCCGGTGCTCAGGGAGCCAAAACCGATACCTCATCATCGAAAGAGCCGCAGGATAAATCTTAAATGAGTCAACCACAGCAGCCGCTGATCAGCCATCTGGTTGAGCTGAGGAGTCGTTTGCTCCGGGCTTTTGCCGCTATTGTGCTGGTCTTTCTGGCCCTGGTGTATTTTGCCAACGACATCTACAGCATTCTGGCCGAGCCCTTGCTGCGGCAGTTGCCGGCCGGTACCAGCATGATTGCCACCGGAGTAGCAACGCCGTTTCTGACCCCGATGAAACTGACGCTGATAGTGGCGTTTTTCGCCGCCATTCCCTATGTGCTCTATCAGGTGTGGGCCTTCATTGCCCCGGGCCTGTACAAGCACGAAAAGCGTTTGATTGCCCCGCTGGTGTTTTCCAGTGCCCTGCTGTTTTATGCGGGCGCCGCCTTTGCCTATTTCGTGGTGTTTCCGCTGGCATTCGGCTTTTTCACCAAGATGGCGCCGGAAGGGGTGACCATTGCCACCGACATCGCCAGCTACCTCGACTTCGTACTCGGCCTGTTCGTGGCCTTCGGCATCGCCTTCGAGATCCCCATCGCCACCATTCTGTTGTGCTGGACCGGCGTGACCACCCCGAAAGATCTTGCCGGCAAGCGGCCTTATGTGGTGGTGGTGGTCTTTATCGTCGGCATGCTGCTAACGCCGCCGGATGTGATATCCCAGACGCTGCTGGCCATCCCCATGTGGCTGCTGTTTGAAATAGGCGTGTTCTTCGCTCGTTTCTACGTGCGCGAACCGCACGAAGATGAAGAGCAGGACGGCGCCTGATGATCGACATTGGCGTTAACCTGACCAATGGCCAGTTCGACAAAGACAGGGCCGAGGTTATCGACAGGGCGAAAGCCGCCGGCATCTCGGCACTGCTGCTCACCGGCACCAACCTCGAAGAAAGCCGGGCGGTCGCCGACTATGCCGCCACCGAGCCCGGTTTTTGTTATGCCACTGCGGGTATTCACCCTCA
Organism: Oceanisphaera sediminis; assembly: GCF_039539745.1. Classification (NCBI taxonomy): domain Bacteria; kingdom Pseudomonadati; phylum Pseudomonadota; class Gammaproteobacteria; order Aeromonadales; family Aeromonadaceae; genus Oceanisphaera; species Oceanisphaera sediminis. The sequence continues at coordinate 130,295 of NZ_BAABDS010000027.1, read as the reverse complement.
TGATGCCAAAACCTTCGATGACCAGAGCCTGACGGCACTGCGTGCCCTGGCGGCTCGGCCCGAAGTGGTGGCCATTGGCGAGTGCGGTCTCGACTACAACCGGGACTTTTCACCGCGCCCGAAGCAGGATGCGGTGTTTGAAGCCCAGCTTGAACTGGCCGCCGAGTTGCAGTTGCCGGTATTCATGCACTGCCGGGACGCCCACGATCGCTTTCTCGAGATCCTCGCCCCCTGGCGCGCTCGCTTGCCGGCGGCGGTGCTGCACTGCTTTACCGGCAGTGAGGCCGAGCTGCGCGATTGCCTGGCGCTGGATCTACATATCGGTATTACCGGCTGGATCTGTGATGAGCGGCGCGGCCGGGAGTTGCAGCAACTGGTAACGCTTATCCCGGCGAATCGGTTGATGATCGAGACCGACAGTCCTTATCTGTTGCCGCGCGACCTCTCGCCCAAACCGGCCAGCCGCCGTAACGAGCCCGCGTATCTGCCTCATATTGCCCGGCGCATTGCCGAATGCCGGGGTGACGATCCCGCCGCGCTGCTTGCCGCGACCACGGCGACCAGCCGCGCCTTTTTCCGTATTTAACACGAATTCAGGAGCAGTCATGACCGAACAAGTTTTTGGTGGTTTTCCTTCCCGTCGCCTGCGTCGTTTACGCAAGCATGATTTCAGCCGTCGACTGGTACGCGAAAACACCCTGACGGTGGATGATCTCATTTATCCGGTGTTTGTACTGCCCGGTTTTCAGCGTCGCGAGGCGGTTCCCTCCATGCCCGGTATCGAGCGCCTGTCTATCGACCTGCTGCTGGAAGAGGCGGCGGAGTTGGTGCAACTGGGTGTGCCCCTGATTGCCCTGTTCCCGGTAGTGAACAGCAGTCAGAAAACCCTGTTGGCGGAAGAGGCCTACAATCCGGAAGGACTGGCTCAGGAAGCGGTGCGCGCATTGAAAGAGGCCTTTCCCGAGCTGGGCGTGATGACCGACGTGGCACTGGATCCCTTTACCGTGCACGGCCAGGACGGCATCATTGACGACAATGGCTATGTACTCAACGACGTAACCACCGAAGTGCTGGTGAAGCAGGCGCTGAGCCATGCCGAAGCCGGTGCCGACATAGTGGCGCCTTCCGACATGATGGATGGCCGCATCGGTGCCATTCGCCAGGCGCTGGAAGAGGCCGGATTCATCAATACCCAGATCATGGCCTACTCCGCCAAATACGCCTCCAACTATTACGGCCCCTTCCGTGATGCGGTCGGCTCTTCCGGCAACCTCAAGGGTGGCAACAAGTCCACCTACCAGATGGATCCGGCCAACGGCGATGAAGCACTGCAGGAAGTGGCGCTGGATATTCAGGAAGGTGCCGACAGCGTCATGGTCAAGCCGGGCATGCCCTATCTGGATGTGGTGCGCCGAGTGAAAGATCAGTTTGGCGTGCCGACCTTTGCCTATCAGGTCAGCGGCGAATACGCCATGCACATGGCCGCGATTCAGAACGGTTGGCTGAAAGAGCGGGAAACCGTGCTGGAATCGCTGATGTGTTTCAAGCGTGCCGGCGCCGACGGCATTCTGACCTACTTCGCCAAGCGCGTCGCCCAGTGGCTGAAAGAGCCGAACTGAGCACTTAACCCGTTATACAAGGCCCCGCACCGCGGGGCCTTTTACTATCAGCCGAAATGCAGTGCACGCCAGCCAAAGGCGCAACTTCACGACACGCTTTAAACCCATTCATGGCATTTGATCGGTCGTGAAGCTGTTTTTTTTGACTGCCTCGTTCACCTTTCCTCTGAACAGAAATCATGCCGTTACCGGGAGGTATGTACAGATGTTCAAAAACGCAGAAAAACCGCGTTTTTTTGTTACAATGCTCACACTTTTAAGACCCCTTCTATTTTTTGACAAGGAGCGTGAAGCGAGATGACCATTATTCGCAAGTCTACCAACGAGAAAGTAAGCCGCGTCGTGATTCACAACGAAACCGTCTACCTGTGTGGCCAGGTGGCAAAAGACGTGAGTGAAGACTTCGTGGGGCAAACCAGACAGGTACTGGCGCGTATCGACGAGCACTTGGCGGAAGCGGGTACCGACAATTCCAAGCTGCTGTCTGCGCTGATCCATATCAAGGATACCGACAACGTGGCCGCGTTCAACGAACTGTGGAACGAGTGGCTGCCGGAAGGCTGCGCACCGGCGCGCTCCTGCGTACAGGCTCACATGGCCCGTGACGTGGTGCTGGTGGAAGTAACCGTGACCGCGGCGCTGTAATTTTTACCGCCATCGCGAACCATAAAAAAGGCGCCTTACGGCGCCTTTTTACTGTTCCTGAATCACCAGTGGCCAGCCCTGCTCGGTCTGGCGAGCCGCTTCCTGTTGCAGCTCGCTGGCCCGCAGGTGATGGTTTCGGCTCCAGTCGGCGGGCAGGGTCAGGGTCAGCTGTCGATCCCGGGCTTCCAGCCGAAACTCGGGCACGGTGCCACGGGTGCGGCGCAGGCAGAGGATAATGGCCAGGCGCAGCAACCGGGCCAGCAGAATGGCCGGCTCCGGCTCGATGGCGCCTTGTTGCTCCAGCGACTCCTGACGAAATTCGTCCCGCTGGTTCAGCAGCAGGGCGGCCAGCAGCTGTTTCTGGGCCGGGGTAAAGCCGGGCAAGTCCACATGACGGATGATGTAGGCGGCATGCTCGGGCGCGCGCTTGTACTCGATGCAGAGGCCCAGTTCGTAGAGCAGGGCGGCCCAACCCAGCATGGCGGTAGCAGGGGAGTCGATATGCTGGCTGCTGGCCAGTTGCTGCAGGGCCTTGAGGGCGGTGCTACGCACCCGCTCGGCCTGCTCCCGGTCCAACTGATAGCGACTGATCAGGCTATCGGCGGTGCGCTCCCGGGCGTCACACTCCCGGCGGCGGCCCAGCATGCCATAAATAAGCCCTTCCCGCAGGGCGCCACCGGCCAGCGTCATGCTGTCGATGGCCAGCATCTCGAACAGGGCTATCAGAATCGCCAGACCGGACGGGAATACGCTTGCCCGCTCTGATTGCAGGCCGGGCAAGTCGAGTCGGTCGAGATGGCCGCAGGTGATGGCGGCTTGCTTCAGTTGCAATAGCCTGGCGAGGGTAATCTGTTCGTCTTCACCCAGACCTATCATGATTTCCTGAATGGCCTGCACGGTACCGGACGCGCCGACACAGTTTTGCCAGCCGAGTTTGAGGTAGTCACCGGCGATGGGCGTCAGGGTCTGACGGGCGGCGGCAATGGCCTGATCAAAGTTGGCGGCCGTGAGCTGCCCTCCAACAAAGTAGCGGCTTAGCCAGGTGACACAGCCCATGTGCAGACTATTCAGCAGTTGGGGATGGGTATTTTCGCCGATAATCAGCTCGGTGCTGGCACCGCCGATATCGATCACCAGCCGGCGGCCGACGCCGGATGAGGTCCAGGCTACGCCTTCATAGATGGTGGCGGCTTCCTCTTCACCGGAAATAATCCGCACGGGATGCCCCAGAATGGCCTCGGCCCGTTCGAGAAAAACAGCGATATTGGTTGCCAGGCGCAGGGTGGCGGTGCCGACGATACGAATATGGGCGGCGGGAATGTCCTGCAACTGTTCGGCGAACAGTTGCAGGCACTCCCAGCCCCGTTGCATGGAGGCCGCATCAAGGCTGCCGTCGGCCTGCAGGCCGGCGGCGAGGCGCACCTTGCGCTTTATCTTGGCCAGGGTACGGCAGGCGCCGGCCACTTCATGCACCACCAACATATGAAAGCTGTTGGAACCGAGATCGACGGCGGCATAAAGGGCGGCGTTGTTCACCTGGCTTAGCTCCGGTTGCCCTGTGGGCGGCGGCGATGATTGCCGCCGGGGCGACGCTGGCCGCCGCCCTGGCGTGGGCCGCGATTGGCATGAGCCCTGTGATGATGAATGTGCGTCGGCGGCGTCACATCATCGAGCAGGGCGTCCCGGTCGTACTTGCTGACCGGAATTTCATGCTCGATATAGGCTTCCACCGCCGGCAGGTTGAACACGTATTCTTCACAGGCAAAGCTGATGGAACAGCCACTGGCGCCGGCCCGACCGGTACGACCGATACGATGCACGTAGTCTTCCGCGTCATCGGGCAGGTCGTAGTTGAACACATGAGTCACGTCGGGAATATGCAGACCGCGGGCGGCAACATCGGTGGCCACCAGAATATCCAGCACGCCGCCGGTGAAATCCTCGAGGATCTTCAGTCGTTTCTTCTGCGGCACATCACCGGTCAGCATACCGACGCGGTGGCCATCGGCCTGCAGCCAGGCGTGCACCTTTTCGCAGCTGTGCTTGGTGTTGGCAAACACGATGGCCTTGTCGGGCCACTCTTCTTCCATCAGGGTCAGCAACAGCGGCAGCTTGTCTTCCTGTGCCGGATAGAACAGCTCTTCCTTGATACGGATGCCGGTTTTGCGTTCCGGCTCTATCTGCACATGTTCGGGGCTGTTCATGTGCTCGTAGGCCAGCTCTTGTACCCGCAGCGACAGGGTGGCGGAAAACAGCATGTTCTGGCGTTGGGTGGCGGCCGGCATGCGGCGGAACAGGAAGCGGATGTCCTTGATAAAGCCCAGATCGAACATGCGATCCGCTTCATCCAGTACCACCACCTGAATGGCGCCCACATCGATAACCTGCTTCTTGAGGAAGTCGATGATGCGACCCGTGGTGCCGATCAGAATATCGACACCGGCTTCCAGTACTTCAATCTGTTTCTCGTAGCCGTCGCCACCGTAGGCCAGGCCCAGCTTGAGGCCGGTGCTGGCACTGATGGTATCGGCGTCGTTGAAAATCTGGATGGCCAGCTCGCGGGTAGGCGCCATGATAATGGCCCTGGGCTGGTTCAGCCTGCGGTTTTCGAGTGCTGGCGTGGTCAGCAGGCGGTCAAAGGTGGCGGCGAGAAAGGCGATGGTTTTACCGGTGCCGGTCTGGGCTTGTCCGGCGATATCCTTGCCTGCCAATAGATGAGGTAACGACAACGCCTGAATGGGCGTGCAGTTGTGAAATCCTTTTGCTTCCAGTCCGGCCAGAACCTGCGGCTGCAGGCCCAACTGGGCAAATTTTACGTCAGTTAAGTGTGTTTTGCTCATAGCGGTCAGAATATCAGGTTAGGCTTGCAATAATAAACAGGATCATTTGAAATAGGCCAACTAAATTGCCCTCGACGTTGTGTGTTGCGGGATAAAATGACTGATTGGAGTTGGAGATGAGTGACAAAATTATTCAGCTGACCGATGCCAGCTTCGAAGCTGACGTGGTTAAGGCCAGTGGCCCGGTTCTGGTAGACTTCTGGGCTGAGTGGTGTGGTCCCTGCAAGATGATTGCCCCCATTCTGGATGAAGTGGCTGGTGAATATGAAGGCAAGGTGACCGTGGCCAAGCTGAATATCGATCAGAACGCAGATACTCCGCCCAAGTTCGGTATTCGTGGTATTCCCACCCTGCTGCTGTTCAAAAACGGCGAAGTAGCGGCTACCAAGGTCGGCGCTCTGTCCAAGACTCAATTGAAAGAGTTCCTGGACGCCAACCTGTAATGGCGAAAATAAGGGGTGCGCAATGCACCCCTTATTGTTTTTTGCTAGACGGCCTTTCTTTTTGGTGCTAGTTTATTGTTCGTTTGCTAGCCTATTTTGTGCCCCAGAGGCCCTCCGATTTCAAGTCTCAATCCGGCAGACTTTCCCGATTATTTAACACATCCTGGTTGACAGAAACCCACCACTATGAACCTTACCGAACTCAAGAATACCCCCGTATCTGAGCTGATAAAGCTTGGGGAAACCATGGGCCTGGAAAACCTCGCCCGTTTGCGCAAGCAAGACATCATCTTCGCTATCCTCAAAGCTCATGCCAAAAGTGGTGAGGATATTTTCGGCGATGGCGTGCTGGAAATATTGCAGGATGGCTTTGGCTTCTTGCGCAGTGCCGATTCCTCTTATCTGGCCGGCCCGGATGACATCTATGTCTCGCCCAGCCAGATCCGTCGTTTCAACCTGCGTACCGGTGACACCATCGCCGGCAAGATTCGCCCGCCGAAAGAAGGCGAGCGTTACTTTGCGCTGTTGAAGATCAATGAGGTCAACTACGACAGACCCGAAAACGCCCGTAACAAGATACTGTTCGAAAACCTGACGCCGCTGCACGCCAACGAGCGGATGAGGATGGAACGGGGCAACGGCTCTACCGAAGACATTACCGCCCGGGTGCTGGATCTGGCATCGCCGATCGGCAAGGGCCAGCGTGGGCTTATCGTGGCGCCGCCCAAGGCCGGTAAGACCATGCTGCTGCAGAATATCGCGCAAAGCATCGCCTACAACCATCCGGAATGTGTGCTGATCGTGTTGTTGATCGACGAACGCCCGGAAGAAGTGACCGAGATGCAGCGCATGGTGAAGGGGGAGGTGATTGCTTCTACCTTCGACGAGCCCGCCGCTCGCCACGTACAGGTGGCCGACATGGTGATCGAAAAGGCCAAGCGCCTGGTCGAACACAAGAAAGACGTGGTGATCCTGCTCGACTCCATTACCCGTCTGGCCCGCGCCTACAACACAGTGGTGCCGTCTTCCGGCAAGGTACTGACCGGTGGTGTGGATGCCAACGCCCTGCACAGACCCAAGCGTTTCTTCGGCGCGGCCCGTAATGTAGAAGAGGGCGGCAGCCTGAGCATTATTGCCACCGCTCTGGTAGAAACCGGCTCCAAGATGGATGACGTTATCTACGAAGAGTTCAAGGGCACCGGTAACATGGAATTGCACCTGTCACGCAAGATTGCCGAGAAGCGGGTTTATCCGGCCATCGACATTCCTCGCTCCGGCACCCGTCGCGAAGAGCTGCTCACTACCCCGGATGAGCTGCAGAAAATGTGGATACTGCGCAAAATCGTGCATCCCATGGGCGAGAGTGACGGCATCGAGTTTTTGATCGACAAGCTGGCGATGACCAAGACCAACGATGAATTCTTTGAAGCCATGAAGCGCCAACAGAAGTAATCATCGGCAGTTGAAAAGAACCGCGGCCCGCCCGCGGTTTTTTATTGCCCGATACAAGCTATCTTGAACCGGGTATAATCTTCGGCGTTATTCGATACCCTTGGAATAAACCTATGAAATATAAGGACTTGCGCGACTTCATTGCGCAGCTCGAAGCTCAGGGCGAACTCAAGCGTATTCAGCATGAAATCGACCCCTATCTGGAAATGACCGAGATCTGTGACCGCACCCTGAAAGCGGGCGGCCCGGCGCTGTTGTTCGAGAATCCCAAGGGCTTCGATATGCCGGTGCTGGGCAACCTGTTTGGTACCCCCAAACGGGTGGCGATGGGCATGGGTCAGCAGGATGTAGAGTCGCTGCGCGAAGTGGGCCGCTGGTTGTCTTACCTGAAAGAGCCGGAGCCGCCGAAGGGGCTGAAAGAGCTGATGGAAAAGCTGCCCATCTTCAAGCAGGTGCTCAATATGCCGACCAGGCGGCTGAAGAGGGCGCCTTGTCAGGAACGGGTGCTGGAAGGTGACGATGTCGACCTGACCCAGCTGCCCATTCAGCACTGCTGGCCGGGTGATGCGGCGCCGCTGATCACCTGGGGCCTGACCATTACCCGCGGGCCTTACAAGAAACGGCAGAACCTGGGTATCTACCGCCAGCAGCTGCTGGGCAAGAACAAGCTGATCATGCGTTGGCTCAGCCATCGTGGTGGTGCCCTGGACTTTCGTGAGTGGCAGGAGGCCAACCCCGGTCAGCCTTATCCGGTGGCGGTAGCGCTGGGGGCCGATCCGGCGACCATTCTCGGCGCGGTGACGCCGGTGCCGGACACCCTGTCCGAATATGCCTTCGCCGGCCTGCTGCGCGGCAGTCGTACCGAAGTGGCCAAGTGTATCGGCAGCGATCTGGATGTGCCGGCCAGCGCCGAAATCGTGCTGGAAGGCTATATCTATCCCGACGAGATGGCGCCGGAAGGTCCTTATGGAGATCACACCGGCTATTACAACGAAATTGACGAGTTCCCGGTATTTACCGTGGAGCGCATTACCCGCCGTCATGATGCCATCTATCATTCCACCTACACCGGGCGGCCGCCGGACGAGCCGGCGATACTGGGTGTGGCGCTGAACGAGGTGTTCGTACCCATACTGCAGAAGCAGTTTCCGGAGATCGTCGACTTCTATCTGCCACCGGAAGGATGCTCTTACCGGATGGCGGTGGTCACCATTAAAAAGCGCTACCCTGGCCATGCCAAACGTGTCATGCTGGGCGTTTGGTCGTTTTTACGCCAATTCATGTATACCAAATTCGTGATAGTGTGCGACGACGACATCAATGCCAGAGACTGGAACGACGTGATCTGGGCCATTACGACCCGAATGGATCCGGCGCGAGACACTACCCTGATCGAACACACTCCCATCGACTATCTGGACTTCGCCTCGCCGGTGTCCGGGCTCGGCTCCAAAATGGGCCTTGATGCCACCAACAAGTGGCCGGGAGAAAGCGACAGGGAATGGGGACAGCCCATAGTGATGGCAGACGAAGTAAAACAACGGGTCGACAGCTTATGGGATCAACTCGGGATCCTGGAAACAAGTGCCGAACAGAGTGAACTCAAAGGATAGTCATGCAGAAAGTAACATGTAGTGTTGAAGCCCTCGAAGAAATGGCCGAAACCCTGTGGTATGTGCGGTTGAAGCCGGAACTGCCGGTGGATTTTCTTCCCGGCCAGTATCTGCTGGTGGTCATGGCGGACGATGACAAGCGGCCCTTCTCCATCGCCAATACCGTGAGTGAAGAGGGTGTGCTGGAATTGCATATCGGTGCCGGCCCGGATAATACCTATGCCATGCAGGTGCTCAAGCGCATGCAGGATCAGGGACAGATTGAAGTACAGCTGCCGGCCGGCAAGGCCTATCTGCGGGACGAATCTCGCCATCCGGTGATTCTGATGGCCGGTGGTACCGGCTTTGCCTACACCCGTTCCATTCTGCAGCAGATGCTGGCCGATGGTCTGCACCGCCCGGTGTTCCTGTACTGGGGTGTGCGCTTCGAGCAGCAGCTGTATGCGGATCGGGAAATGGCCGCCCTGGCTGCCGAGCACCAGCAATTGACCTATGTGCCAGTGGTGCAGAATGGCGATGAGCATTGGCAAGGTCGTACCGGCATGGTACATGAAGTGATCATGGATGATTTCCCGAGCCTGGCGGGTTACGACATCTACGTGGCGGGTCGTTTCGAGATGGCCGGTGTGGCGCGGGAAGCCTTCAAGGAAAAAGGCGTAGAAGCGGATCACCTGTTTGGTGACGCGTACGAGTTTATTTAAATACACTCAGGAACAGGGAGTCATGACTCCCTGTTCCTGTTCTTTGGCCGGGCTGGGTGCGCGCTGAATTCAGCCTCGTTCATCCTGGCCGTCGGCCAGGTGGCGTTCCAGCAGCGCCAGCTTGGTTTCCATCTCGTTCAGTTTTTCCCGGGTGCGCAGCAGTACCTTGGTCTGCACATCGAATTCTTCTCGCGTCACCATATCCAGTTTACCCAGTTGGGCCTGCAATACGGTACGAATGCGCTTTTCCGCTTCTTCGCCCATGTTCTTCAGCCCGCTTGGCAGGTTGTTCTGGATCTGTTGGGCAATCTCTTCCAGTTTCTTCGGATCTAGCATGCTTGTCTCCTTGGCTATGGGGCCATTTTACCCCTAATTGCCGACGGCGGTCAGGTCAGACTTTCCATTTTGGCACGAAACCCGTAGTTTTAGGTGACCAAGCTTCAAATGAGATAAACATGTTTCATCTGCTTACGCGTTTGCTCTATCGACTGACTCGCCGCCTCAGCTGGCACAATTTGCTGGTATTACTGTTGCTGCAGGCCGGTGGCAGCTGGTTGCTGCTCAGCCTGGCGGGAGAGCAGGAGCTGACCGAGCCGTCGGTATTTTTCTATTATAACGCCGTGGTGATCAGTACCGTCGGTTTTGGTGATTATTCACCGGTCACCGAGGCGGGGCGTTGGGCGGTAGCCCTGTTCCAGATCCCCTTCGGCCTGCTGGTGTTCGGCAGTTTTATCGGTAAATTGACCCAGACGTTAGTAGCCTGGGTAAGGAGAGGTATGTCAGGCAAGGCGGATTATTCACATTTATCCGGTCATACACTGCTGTTCGGCTGGAACGGCGCTCAGACCGAACGCATCGTCGATCTGTTGCTGGCCGACAGCGCCAGTCAGGCTCAGGAGATTCTGTTGTGCGTCACGCAGGAGATGGAGCATCCCTTTCCTGACAAACCGGCGGTCAAATTTGCGCGTCTGCATTCCTTCACTCATCCCGACGAGCTGGCGCGGGTGGGCCTGGCGCGCGCCGGCCGTGTACTGGTGGATGGAGAAGACGACGATCAGACCTTGACCACCTCATTGGCGTTGTCCGCCAAGGCGGCACCGAATGCCCACCTGTGCGCCTGGTTTACCGAAGCCAGCAAGGCAGAACTGCTGCGGTTGCATTGCCCCAACGTGGAGGTGTCCAGCTCCAAGGAGGCGGAAATCCTGGTGCGTTCACTGCAGGATCCGGGGGCCAGCCTGATCCAGGAGCAGATCTTTTCTACCCTGCTGGGCCCGACCCTGTATCGCATTCAGGTGCCGCAGAGTGCAGGAGACCTGGCTTACAGCAGCCTGCTGAGCCGGTTCAAGCAGCAGCACAATGCCACCCTGCTGGGTATTTCCAGCCAGACCAGCGGCCAGGATATCGAGCTCAATCCCGCCGGCGATACTCGGGTTGGCGGCGGTACTTTTCTCTATTATATCTGCCCGGAACGGCTGCAGAGTACGCAGATAAGCTGGGAGTAATGCTGGTAGCATTCGGAGCCGATCACTGCCGATCGGCTGATACATTTGGTTAATGCTTTGATTTCGCTGCCAAGAGGCAACAAGGCCGCCTCTTCCGACACGCTACGAGTACGTCCCTGTAAGCTCGCACATGCCATCCATGGCATGTGACGGTCGGAGGAGGCAATCCCTGTTGCCTCTTCTTGAGCACAGTGTTGTTGCAGACTATGCCAACAGTCGGCTTCGGTGCATCAAGGAGGACGAAGGGAGCTGCTCAGCCGACCATCCGTGCCATGGATGGCACGGCTGAGCCTCCACGGATGGATTTACGGCGAGTCGGCGGAGCGGGCCCTTTGTCCGACCTGTAAGCGGACTTCATCCGATAGGTATAACCCTATTACGACGGCTCCAGTGCGGTTTGCTGGAAGGCGCGGATCAGCGGGTCGTCCAGCCGTTTCTTCAACAGACAGACCCCCACTTCTATCGACTTGAGCGCCGGGCTGGGCGACAGCACCCGTACCTTGTCGCCCATGGGGCTGTGATCGATCACCACCCGCGGCACCACCCCGATACCAAAGCCCAATGCTACCATGCCAATAATGGCCTCGTTGCCGGCCACCTCCGCATAGATATTGGGGCTGATGCCCTTGGCCTTGAACCACTGGTTGGCGCGTTTTCGGGCCACGCCCTGCTCCGACACGATCACCGGCAGCCGCTGCCAGTCCAGTGGCCGCTGTTCCAGCAGCTCGCTGACCGGGCCCGGTGTGGTGGGGGCGATAAACACCATGGGCACCGTCTGCAGGTTGACGAAATGCACCTTGGCCGGCAGGGCGTCGGGACGGGCGGCGATGGCCAGATCCGATTCTTCGTCCAGAATCTTGTCGATGGCCCGCGCCGGGTCGCCGGTCTCCAGTCGTATTTCCAGCCGGGGGTAACGGCTGCGAAATCGCTCCAGTATGCCGGGCAGCAGAAAGTAGCTGGCGGTGACCGAGCAGAATACCCGCAATCGCCCTTGCAGGCTGTCGTCGCCATGCTTGAGTTCCTGTTTGAGGGCTTGCCAGTCTGCCAGCCAGCCCTGGGCGAATAGTTGCAGCCGACTGCCGGCCGGGGTGAGGGTGACGCTGCGATTGTCTCGGGTCAGCAGCTCGCAGCCCGCTTCCTGTTCCAGTCGCTGTATGGCCCGGCTGAGAGTGGAGGGGCTCACCGCCATGGCATCGGCGGTGTGACCGAAGTGCAGGCTCTGGCTTAAGTGTACGAACAGTTCGAGGTGGCGGAAGTCCATGGACGATTCCAAAAGTTACGTTGCATAAAATGAAATACTCTATTTCGAATATATCATTTTAAGCAATGAAAAGCCTGGGGTATAGTGTCCGGGTCGTCACCGAGAAAACGGTGCAAGCATTCAAATTAAACGGATTAATTGGAGCAAAAGGTCATGGCTACTAACTATTTCAACACCCTGAATCTGCGTCAGCAGCTCGAACAGCTCGGCAAGTGCCGTTTCATGCATCGCGCCGAATTTGCCGATGGCTGTAACTACCTGAAAGGAAAGAAGGTGGTTATCGTCGGTTGTGGCGCCCAGGGCCTGAACCAGGGTCTGAACATGCGTGACTCCGGTCTGGACGTAGCCTACGCTCTGCGTGCAGAAGCCATTGCCGAAAAGCGCAAGTCCTTCCTGCAGGCCACCGAGAACGGCTTCAAGGTCGGTACCTATGAAGAGCTGATCCCCACCGCCGATCTGGTGATGAACCTGACGCCGGACAAGCAGCACACCTCTGCCGTTAACGCCGTTATGCCGCTGATGAAAGACGGTGCCGCCCTGGGTTACTCCCACGGCTTCAACATTGTTGAAGAAGGCATGCAGATCCGTGAAGACATCACAGTAGTGATGGTTGCGCCCAAGTGCCCGGGTACCGAAGTACGTGAAGAATACAAGCGTGGTTTCGGCGTACCGACGCTGATCGCGGTTCATCCCGAGAACGATCCCAAGGGTGACGGTCTGGCCATCGCCAAGGCCTGGGCTTCCGCTACCGGCGGCGACCGCGCCGGCGTTCTGGAATCTTCCTTCGTAGCCGAAGTGAAATCTGACCTGATGGGTGAGCAGACCATTCTGTGTGGCATGCTGCAGGCTGGCGCCATTGTTGCTCACGAGAAGATGGTTGCCGACGGTATCGATGCCGGTTACGCGGGCAAACTGATTCAGTTCGGCTGGGAAACCATCACCGAAGCGCTGAAGCAGGGCGGCATCACCAACATGATGGATCGTCTGTCCAACCCGGCCAAAATCAAGGCGTTTGACCTGGCCGAAGAGCTGAAAGGCCTGATGCGTCCGCTGTTCAACAAGCACATGGATGACATCATTCAGGGCGACTTCTCTGCCGGCATGATGGCCGACTGGGCCAAAGACGACAAAGACCTGCTGACCTGGCGTGAAGAGACTGCCGAAACCAGTTTCGAGCAGTACCCGGCTTCCGATGAAGTGATCGACGAGCAGGAATACTTCGACAACGGCATTCTGCTGGTTGCCATGGTAAAAGCCGGTGTTGAGCTGGCCTTCGAAGCCATGACCGCCTCCGGCATCATCGACGAGTCTGCTTACTACGAGTCTCTGCACGAGCTGCCGCTGATCGCCAACACCGTTGCCCGCAAGCGTCTGTACGAAATGAACGTGGTTATTTCCGATACCGCCGAGTACGGTAACTACCTGTTCGCCCACGCCGCCGTGCCGCTGCTGCGCGAGCACTTCATGCCGAAAGTAGGTACCGATGTTATCGGCAAGACCATCAAGGTTGAGTCCAACTCCGTTGATAACCGTCGCCTGATCGACGTCAACGAAGCCATTCGCAACCACCCGGTTGAGACCATCGGCAAGACCCTGCGTTCTTACATGACCGATATGAAAAACATCGCCGTTGGCGGTTGATAGATAAAAATAAACAGAGCTACAAAGACAGGGAGGCTTCGGCCTCCCTTTTTGGTTTGGGGATTAGGGAATAGGGATTAGAGAGCCGCACCTGTAGATACCAATTTATTGGGGCGTAGCGCCATATTATGTATGATTTTCCCGAATGAATTCGGGCCTGCAATATCCCAATCCCCAATCCCCAATCCCCAATCCCCAATCCCCAATCCCGGTGACTTTGATATAATGCCCGTCCAATAAAGGGGAGTGACAGATGAGTTTTGACGAGCGTTTTGGTGGTATTGCCCGGCTGTACGGGGCCGATGCTCTGGCCCGGTTTGCGGCGGCCCATGTGTGTGTGATCGGTATTGGTGGCGTGGGATCCTGGGCGGCGGAAGCTTTGGCCCGCTCCGGGATCGGCGCCATCACCCTGATCGACATGGACGATATCTGCATCACCAACACCAACCGTCAGATCCACGCGCTGAACAACCAGATTGGTCAGGAAAAGACCCAGGCCATGGCCGAGCGGATCGCCTTGATCAATCCCGATTGCAAGGTGACGGTGGTGGACGACTTCATCAGCCCGGACAACCTGGCGGAGCATCTGTTGAATGATTTCGACTATGTGGTGGATGCCATCGACTCGGTCAAATCCAAGGTGGCGTTGATCGCTTACTGCAAGCGCAACAAGATTCCGGTGATCACCGCAGGTGGCGCCGGCGGACAAACGGATCCAACCCAGATCATGATCCGCGATCTCAGTAAGACGATCCAGGATCCGTTGGCCGGTAAGGTGCGTGGCGATCTTCGTCGTTTTCACAACTTCAGCAAGAATCCCAAGCGCAAGTTTGGCGTGGATTGCGTGTTTTCCACCGAACAACCCCGCTATCCGGACGGTGCCGGTGGCATCTGCAGCGCCAAGAAGGAATCGGATGGCACCATGAAGATGGACTGCGCCTCCGGCTTCGGTGCCATCACTCATATTACCGCCACCTTCGGCTTCTTCATGGTCAGCCGGGTACTGAGCAAGCTTGCTACTCGATCTGGAAGTTAGCAGTCTGATTTACCGTGCACTTTCGTCGGCCAAAGCGCACTGCTTCTCCGGCACGCCGTGAGGATATGGCACTCGATGTTTCAACCCACTGCGAACATTCACTGGATGTTCGGTCGGGTTGAAACACCTCGTCACGGCGAGCAAGCTCGCCCCATGGGGGCTCCGCTGCGCCATCCATGGCGCAGAGGGCCGGCGAAGCAGATACCCTTTGTCCTCCTTGGTTGAGTACGGAGTTGGCAGAAGTATCCAACAGGCAGCGCCGATGTTTCACGAAGTGGCAGCGGGGATTGCCGGAGCCGACCGTCACATGCCATGGACGGCATGTGCCGAGCGTCCCATGGATGGGCTTGAAGCGTGTCGGCGGAGCGCAACCACGCTGCTGCTTCGCATTGCGGCCGATTCAGCTTTCGGCTTTGGTTTTGATGGCTTCCACTACGGCCCTTAAGCCGTTGCCGCGGGAGGGGCTCAGGTGTGACAACAACTGCAGTTCGGCAAAGTAGGCGTCCATGTCGAAGGCCTGGATCTGCTCGGTGCTCTTGTTGCTGAGTGCCGCCAGTACCACCGCCATCAGCCCCTTGACGATACGGGCGTCCGCGTCGCAGTGAAACTGCCAGATCCCTTCTTCATCCTGCTCGCTCACCAGCCAGGCCTGGCTTTCGCAGCCGTGAATGGCGTTGGCCTCGATTCTGTGCTCGGCTGCCAGCGGTGGCAGCTGTTTGGCCAGTTTGATCAGCTCCTTGTAGCGGGCCTCCCAGCCGTGGGCGGCCTGAAACAGGGTGCGAATATCGGTATCGGTAAGCGTGGTGCCAAACGGATGCATCAGAAAAACTCCCGGGCTTTGTGAATGCCGGCCAGCAGGGCCGCTATATCTTGTTCTGTGTTGTAGAACGCCACCGAGGCACGAATGGTGCCTTGCTCCAGCCCCAGTGCCTGCATCAGCGGCATGGCGCAGTGATGGCCGGTGCGCACGGCGATGCCCTGCATGTCCAGCAGGGTGGCCAGATCCTGAGGGTGTACCTCGTCGATGGTGAACGACACCGAACCCGCCTGTGGCCGGCCGATGATGTGTACGTCCGGCATGGCGGCCAGCCCGGTGAGCAGTTGCTGCAACAGCTTGTGTTCATGCCGAGCCAGAGCGGCACGGTCGAGGCCGGACAGATAATCCACCGCCGCGCCCAGGGCGATGGCACCGGCAATGTTGGGGGTGCCGGCCTCGAACTTGAACGGCAGCTCGCCGAAGCTGGTGTGCTCGAAACTCACGCTCTTGATCATTTCGCCGCCGGTCTGCCAGGGCGGCATTTTCTCCAGCCACTCCCGCTTGCCGTAGAGCACGCCGATGCCGGTGGGGGCGAACATCTTGTGGCCGGAGAACACATAAAAATCACAGTCCAGGCTCTGCACATCCACCGGCAGATGCCCGACCGCCTGAGCGCCATCGATCAGCGTGACCGCGCCCACGGACTTGGCCATGGCAATCAGCTCTCTGACCGGGTTGATCACCCCCAGCGCATTGGACACCTGGCCCACGGCCAGCAGCCGGGTGCGGGGCGATATCAGCCGGGCGGCGGCCTCCAGATCCAGCTCGGCGCCGGCGGTAAGCGGTATCACCTTGATGACGGCACCGGTTGCTGCCGCCACCTGCTGCCAGGGCACGATATTGGCGTGATGCTCGAGGGTAGAGAGCACAATCTCGTCACCCGCTTGCAAATGGTGCATGCCAAAGCTGTGGGCCACCAGATTGATGGCTTCGGTGGTGCCGCGGGTCCAGATCACCTGCTCGGGCGCGGGGGCATTGATAAAGCGGGCCACCTTGCCACGGGCCGCCTCGAAGGCGCGGGTGGCCTGGCCGCTCAGGGCATGAGAAGCGCGGTGCACATTGGCGTTGGTGTCCCGGTAATAGTGATTGAGGGCGTCCAGCACCGGCTGCGGCTTCTGGGTGGTGGCGGCGTTGTCCAGATACACCAGCGGATGGCCGTTGACGATTTGGGCCAGGGTGGGGAAGTCGCGTCTGAGGGTAGGGATGTCCGGTGCCATGTGCCTGTCTGGTGAATGAGCGCTGACCGGGATCATGAGCCAAAGCCGGAGCGATGACAAGATGCCTAATCCCCAATCCCCGTCCTTTCACCCTTTGGCTGCAGCCGGTAGAATGAGCGCCCCTGTTTAGCCGTCGGAAATGCCATGAAACTCAATCCAGCCCAAGACGATGCCGTACGCTACATTGGCGGCCCCTGCCTGGTACTGGCCGGCGCCGGCAGCGGCAAGACCCGGGTCATTACCAATAAAATTGCCTATCTGGTGCGCCAGTGTGACTACAAGGCGCGCAACATCGCCGCCGTCACCTTTACCAACAAGGCGGCGCGGGAGATGAAGGAACGGGTGGCCCAGACCCTGGGCAAGGGTGAAGCCCGGGGACTGATGGTATCCACCTTTCATACTCTGGGGCTGGATATCATCCGTCGCGAACACAAGACGCTGGGTCTGAAGGCCGGTTTTTCGCTGTTCGACGATCAGGATCAGCTGGCGCTGATCAAGGATCTCACCGAGCAGGAGCTGGACGGTGACAAGGAAAAGATCGCCCGTTTGATCAGCACCATCTCCAACTGGAAAAACGATCTGGTGCTGCCGGCCCGGGCGGCCCGGTTGGCGAACGATCCGGAGTTGGTGCTGTTTGCCCAGTGCTACGAGCGCTATCAGCGGCAGATGAAGGCCTACAACGCGCTGGACTTCGACGATCTGATCCTGATGCCGACCCTGCTGCTCAAGACCAACAACGAGGTGCGGGCCTTCTGGCAAAACAAGATCCGCTATCTGCTGGTGGACGAATATCAGGATACCAACACCAGCCAGTACGAGCTGGTCAAGCTGATCGCCGGCGAGCGGGCCCGCTTTACCGTGGTGGGGGACGACGATCAGTCCATCTATTCCTGGCGGGGCGCCCGGCCGCAGAATCTGGTGCTGCTGCAAGAAGACTACCCCAACCTGCGGGTGATCAAGCTGGAGCAGAATTATCGCTCCCGCGGGCAGATACTGCAGTGCGCCAATATTCTGATCGCCAACAACCCTCACGTGTTCGAGAAGCAGCTGTTTTCCGAGATGGCCTACGAGGCGCCGGTACGGGTGTTGTTCGCCAAGAACGAGGAGCACGAGGCCGAGCGAGTGGTGGCCGAGATCATGGGTCACAAGTTCATGAACGGCAGCAAATTCGGCGATTACGCCATTCTCTACCGGGGTAATCATCAGTCGCGCACGCTGGAAAAAACACTGATGACCAACCGCATTCCCTACAAGATCAGCGGCGGCACCTCGTTTTTCTCGCGGGCCGAAATCAAGGACATCATGGCCTACCTGCGGCTGCTGGTGAATCCGGATGACGACAACGCCTTTCTGCGGGTGGTGAATACCCCGCGGCGGGAAATCGGGCCCACCAGTCTGGAAAAGCTGGGTACCTACGCCAATAATCGGGGCAAGAGCCTGTTTGCCGCCAGTTTCGAGCTGGGGCTTGAGCAGACCCTGACCGGCCGCGGCCTGGTATCGATACGCGCCTTCAGCGACTGGCTGGTGCGCCGGGGGGATGAGGCGGCGCGCGGCAATGCGGTCGAGGCGGTGCGCGACATGATCAAGGACATCAACTACGAAGAATGGCTCTACGAGAGCTCGCCCAGCCCGCGGGCCGCCGAGATGCGCATGCAGAACGTGTCTACCCTGTTCAAGTGGGTCAGCCAGATGCTGGAAGGCTCGGATCTGGACGATGCCATGACCCTGCCGCAGGTGGTGATTCGGCTGACCCTGCGCGACATGATGGAGCGGGGTGAAGACGAAGACGACGGCGAGCAGGTGCAGCTGATGACATTGCATTCTTCCAAGGGGCTGGAATACCCCTATGTGTTCATGGTGGGTATGGAAGAAGGCTTGCTGCCGCACCAGAGCAGCATCGATGAAGACAACATAGAGGAAGAGCGGCGGCTGGCCTATGTGGGCATCACCCGGGCCCAGCAGGCGCTGACCTTTACCCTGTGCCGGGAGCGCCGTCAGTTTGGCGAGCAGATCCGGCCCGAGCCCAGTCGTTTTTTGCTGGAGCTGCCGCAGCAGGATCTGGACTGGGAGCACAACCGCAAACCGCCGAGCGAAGGTGAGCGCATGGAAAAGGGCCAGGCCAGCATCGCCAACCTGCGGGCCATGTTCGACAAAAAATAATGCGGTAAGCTGTCAGCTGTAACTCAACTAATCGCCGTTGGGGATGCGGTGGTGTGCGGGCTGCACAAAGCAGTAGCAGGGATTGCCGTAGCCGACCATCAAATGCCAGGGAAGGCATTTGCCGAGCGTCCCAGGGATGGGCTCGAAGCGTGTCGGCGAAGACGGCCCTGCTACTGCTTTTTATTGCAGGCAACAAAAAAGCCGCATTTCTGCGGCTTTTGTATCAATGATGCCTTCAAGGCGTCGTTTTACTCAGATGGCGTCGAGCATGTAATCAACGGCGTTGGCAATCTCTTCATCCGAGCAGGCACCGCAGGCACCGCGAGGCGGCATGGCATTGAAGCCATTCAGCGCGTGGTTCAGCAGAGTGTCACGGCCCTTGGCGACACGAGGTTCCCAGGCGGCGGCATCACCCTTGATGGGCGCGCCGGCGGCGCCGGTGGAGTGACAGGCAGAGCAGGCGGCGGTGAATACGGCATCACCACTGCGCGGCCCGGCGGCTTCATCGCTGCTACCGGCGGCGGCGGTATCGACAATGCCTTCCAGATCGGCGGCAGTGTAGACGCTGCCTACCGGCTTGGTGCGCTCGGCAACCGCTTCGGGCGACATATCATTGGCGGCGTAGGCCATACCACTCAAAGAGGCAGCGGCAACGCCGGCAAGCAACAGGTTTCTTAACAGGCTCACCTTTTTATTCTCCCAGTTGGCTTATTTATTTCCATTGAATTTCATTAAACCCGTCGAGTATACCCCAAGTGTGGCGGTCATTAAACGATCTGGTGAAACCCGGAACGGCCTGAAAAACCACGTTTGAGTCGACCCGGTATGCATGACGGCCGCGCAGCGACGGAATTCTTTATGTTATTATCAATATCTCTTGATATGAAAATGGCTGCGAGCATAACGGAGCATCCGATACCAATGAATGATAATCACACGCAGAATACCCCTTCCGGCACCGGCGATCAGGTGATGGATCAAATCGACCGCATCGTTACCCTCTGGAACCGGGTTCGCCCCGATCTGGACTTTGACAGTACCGAGGTCATCGGCCGTATCGTACGGCTCGAATATTTCATTACCCGCCGTGTGTTGCAGGATTTGGCGCATTACGGACTGAATGTGGGTGAATTCGATGTATTGGCAGCATTGCGTCGTCATCCGCCTTCTTTCCAGTTGTCCCCCAACCAGTTACAGACCATGGTGCTGATTTCGTCCGGTGCCCTGACCAACCGCATCAATCGCCTGGAAAGCCGGGGGCTGGTCAGTCGGGCCCAGGCGGATCACGACCGGCGCGGTGTCATTGTCACGCTGACCGAAGAAGGGTTCAGGGTGGTAGAAGAAGCGGTCGGGCATCACCTGGCCGCCGAGGCCGAGCTGGCCGGTACCTTGTCGAATGATGAGCAGCAACAGTTTGCCGTTCTGTTAAAGAAAATGCTGCTGGCGGTGGAAGACTGAGGCCTGCTTCAACTTTCTGGTCATTTACCGGAAGATTTGACGGCATGACGTCGCGAATTTCCGTTTTCCTGCTGATACTCAATCAAGATGAAGCCGGAGGCTCGGGCCGGCTTCATACTAGGTCAACAGACCCTATGAATTCAGACAGGCCGAGCGGCCTAATGGCCATCAAGGAGGTTATTGAATGAAGTTATATTACAGGCCTGGCGCTTGTTCACTCGCCCCTCATATCGTGTTGTCCTGGCTGGACCTCCCCTATGAGCTGGAACGGGCGGATACCCGGGATCCGGCGTTCCTCAAGATTAACTATCTGGCCGCGGTGCCGGTGCTGTTTACCGAAGAAATGGGGGCTCTGTACCAGAACAGCGCCATTCTGCGTTATTTGTCGCGTTTGCCACAGGGCGAGCATCTGGGACCGGGTACCGATCCGGTGCTGCTATATCAGTGCGATTACTGGCTGAGCTTTTTCAACACCGACGTATATCGCGCTTTTGTGCCCTACTTTGCCCCCGGTAAATACACCACAGATACCAGTGACGCCGCCCTGAATGCCATCAAGGCGGCGGTACCGGCCCAGGCGGCGCCCTTGCTGCAGCGAATGGATAACCACCTGGCCAGCCGAACCTGGTATATGGACGAACACCTCAGCATTGTAGACGCCTGCGCCTTTGCCTTTACCTACTGGGCCGTACGGGTGATGCCCGACGGACTCAATGCTTATCCGCATGTGGCACGACATTTTCAGGACATGAAAGAGGACCCGGCGGTGCGCCAGGTACTCGATAAGGAAGGACTCCCGCTTTAAGTTCTCTGGTCGACGTCGTTAATGACGCGCCACAATCAGCAAGGTACCTATTACCGTTGCCAGCGCGCCCAGCCAGGCTCCATTGGCCGGGCGGCGCTTCATGATCAGCCACAGCAACGGCAGCACCAGCACCGGACTCACCGAACTCAGCATGGCCACCATGCCCACCTCGCCATGGCGCAAGGCCAGCAAAATCAGGGTCATACCCACCCCCATCGCCAGAAAGGCGTTCAGCGCCACCATGCCGAAAATTGGCCAGTTGATGCGCTGCAACGGCCTGGCAACCGACAAGCCACACCACAGCAGTGCCAGATGCGCGAGAAAGGCGATACTCATGCGTACCGCCGAAGCCGCCACCGGATCGAGTGGATCCTGGGTGCTCATCATTACCGGCTTCACCATCAGCGTGGCCACCGACTGACATAAGGCCGCCAGCAGGCCGAGGGCAATGCCCGGCCATGGGCTGCCATTGTCCTGCTCCCAGGCGTGGGTTTCATTGCTGCGCCTGCCCATGAAAATGGCGGTCATCACCCCACCTACCAGCAACAGGCAACCCACCAGCGTCAGACCGGTGATGGTTTCACCAAACACCAGGTAGGCCAGTACGGCAGAAAACAGTGCATGGGTGGCAAACAGTACCCCCGCCCGGCGGGGGCCGAGTCGGTTCATGGCGGCAAAAAGGGCGGTATCGCCGATAAAAATACCGATCAGGCCGGACAGCGCCATGATGCTCAGGCTGTGACCGTTCAGGCTGCTCCAACCCCCGGTCAGCAAGGCCACCGACCACAACATCAGACTGACGCAGAACATGCGCCAGCGAGAAAAGGCAAAGGCGCCCAGATGGCGGGCGGCATTGGCCGACAGCAAACTGGCCGTGGCCCAGCAGGCCGCCGCCGCCAGGGCGAGGTAATCATAAGAAAAAGACATGAATGAGTACAAATCAGCGGGAAAAGCCCAGTCTAGCAACTTTTACCCAACCGCCAAGGGAGATTTGCCAGCCATCGGCTTAGCGGGTCTAATAGCGGTCACCGCCGTCAATCACAAGAGTCATTATGCGCCTACTGCACACCTCCGACTGGCACCTTGGCCAGCATTTTATGGGTAAAACCCGCCTCGATGAACACCAGGCCTTTTTGCGCTGGCTGATTGAGCAGGTAAAGGAACATGAAGTGGCGGCGGTGGTGGTGGCGGGGGATGTGTTCGATACCGGCACCCCGCCCAGCTATGCCCGTGAGCTGTACAACGGCTTTATTGTCGAACTGCAGCACACCGGTGCCCAGCTGGTGATTCTGGGTGGCAATCACGATTCGGTGGCCATGCTGAACGAGTCTCGCACCTTGTTGGGCTGCCTGAACGTGCAGGTGATTCCCGGCATGCTGGACGACGTTGAGCATCAGGTACTGACCTTGTTGGAGCGGGATGGCCGGCCTGGTGCCGTGCTGTGTGCCGTGCCCTTCATTCGGGCCCGCGAGGTGATGGCCAGCGAGGCCGGGCAGAGTGCCGCCGACAAGCAGCAGGCCCTGCAACAGGCCATTGCCGACCATTACCGGCAATTGTTTGAGCTGGCGCAACAGCAGGCCGGGCTGGCGGAGCCGCCATTGCCGATTGTGGCCACCGGCCACCTCACCACTGTGGGCGCCAGCAGCAGCGACTCGGTACGGGAAATCTACATCGGCACCCTGGACGCCTTTCCCGCCAGCGCCTTTCCGCCGGTCGACTACCTTGCCCTGGGGCATATTCACCGGCCACAGAAGGTGGGCGGCCACGAGCACATTCGCTATTGCGGCTCGCCCATACCGCTCAGCTTCGATGAAGTGGGGCAACAGAAAGAAGTCTTGCTGGTCGAGATGAATGACGAGGGACTGCAGGCGGTGACCCCGCTGCCGGTGCCGGTATTTCAACCTCTGGCCAGGGTCAGCGGCAATCTGGAGCAACTGGCGGAGGCGATGCAGCAGCTCGCCGCCGACCATGAGGTATCGGTCTGGCTGGAAGTGACGGTAAGTGAAGATGATTACCTGAGCGACCTGCAACCGCGGGTGGAGCAGCTGGCGGAAGGACTGCCGCTGGAGATATTGCTGGTGCGCCGGCAGCGCACCCAGCGCCGTGACGGCCTGACCGCCGAGCAGGGGGTGACCCTGAGCGAGCTGACGCCGCTGGAGGTGTTCGAGCGGCGGCTGGCACCGGAGCCAATAGAGGATGAGCGGCAGCAGGCATTGAGCAGCCTGTACCGTGAGCTGTTGCTGCAGATGGAGGAACCCGCATGAAGATCCTCAGTCTGCGCCTGAAGAACCTGAACTCCCTGAAAGGGGAGTGGAAAATCGACTTCACCCGGTCGCCGTTCAGTGATAGCGGCCTGTTTGCCATCACCGGGCCTACCGGTGCCGGCAAGACTACCCTGCTCGATGCCATCTGTCTGGCGCTTTATCACCAGACGCCGCGCATGAAGAACATTTCCGCCGGTGGCAACGAGCTGATGACCCGTCATACCGCCGACTGCCTGGCGGAGGTGGAATTCGAGATCAAAGGGGAAGGTTATCGCGCTTTCTGGAGCCAGCGGCGCTCCCGGGACAAGCTGGACGGCAAGCTGCAGAATCCCAAGGTGGAGCTGGCCCGGCTCGATGGCACCATCATCACCAACAAAATCAACGACAAGCTGAATCTGACCGAACAACTGAGTGGGCTGGATTTTGGCCGTTTTACCAAATCCATGCTGCTGGCCCAGGGTGGCTTTGCCGCCTTTCTGCACGCCAATGCCAACGAGCGGGCCGAACTGCTCGAAGAGCTGACCGGCACCGATATCTATGCCCAGATCTCCAGGCGGGTGTTCGAGCAGACCCGCGAGCAGCAAAACACTCTGGCGCAGCGAGAGGCCAGGGCTGAAGGCATGGCGTTGCTGACTGAAGAAGAGCGACGGCAAATCAGCGAAGAACAAACCGGGCTCGGGCAGGAGCTGAAGGCGCGGCAGGGCGAGTTAAAGCTGGCCCGTACGGCACTGCAGCACCGGCAGGAGTGGGACCGATGCGAACAGCAACTGGTCAGCGCTCGGCAGGAGCGGCAACAGGCGGACATGGCGCTGGAGCAGGCCGCCCCCGAGCAGGCCCGGCTGAACGCGGCGGGGCCGGCGGCCCGTCTGCATCCCCTCTGGCTGCAAGCTCAACAGGGACTCAAGCGTAAGCAGAGCCTGGTGGGGGAGCTGGCGTCTCAGCAGACAAGGCTGACGGCGCTGGAGGATGAGCGTAATGATACTTGCTGGCAGGGACTGGCGTTCAGCCGTCAGTATCAGGGTGAGCTGGCGCGGCAACAGACAGAGCTGGAGGCCGCTCAGCAACAGCTGGAACAGGCCATGGCCAATAACCCGGCCGGTGCCCGGCTGGGAGAGCTGCTGGCGGGCTGGCGCGGAAGCATTGGGCAACTGGCCGACACGCAGCACCGGCTGGGAAACCTGCAAGCCAAACGGCAAGACAGCCAACGGCAGCGGCAACAGGCCGAAGCACGGTTGCAACAGCTCGCCCGGGAGCAGAAAGACGCTGCAGAGGCATTGGTACAGGCACAGCAGCGTCATCAGGCTCGGCAGCAGGCCCAAACGCAACTGCTGGATGGTGAAGAAGAAGCCGCGTTCCACAGCCGGCTGCAGAGCCTGTATCGCCAGCAGCCGTTGTGGTCGGCGCTGGAGCAGGGAGCGGAATTACTGCAGCAACTGCAGACTGAACAGCAATCGTTGACCGAAGAGCTGACGGAGCTCACGCCTCGCTGGCAGCAGGGCGAGCTGCAGCTCAAGCAGTTTCGCCAGCAATACGCCCAGCTCAAGGAGCTGATCCGCGACAAGGAAAGGCTGCTGGCGCAGGAGCAACGCATTCGGGATCTGGAGCAGCACCGGGTCCGGCTGCAGCCGGGAGAAGCCTGTCCCCTGTGCGGCAGTGAGTCACATCCGGCCATCGAGGCCTACCAGGCGCTGGATGACAGCACCGCCAACGAGCTGGCAGAGAAGCGACAACAGCGTGAGGAGCTGGAGCAGCAGGGTCAGGAGCTGGGTCACCGGCAGCTGGCGCAGAAGCTGAAACTGGAGCAGGGTGAGCAGCGTCTGATCGAGTTGAGCCAACAGCATCAGGAGTTGACGGCTCGGCATCGGCAGCAGCTGACGGAACTGGCCATGACTGCTGTGGACTGGCCCGAACAACTGGCACAACGTCGGCAGCAATTACAGCAGCAGGAACAACTGGCAGAGCGGCTTGATGCCGCAAAACAGGCGCTGGCCCGGGCCGAGCTGGACCAGCGGAATGTTCGCCAGCAGGTGAATGATCTCGCACACCGGCAGCAGTTGCTGGAGCAACAGGATCAGAGCCTGATGCAGCAGCTGCAGCAACTTGAGGATGAACTGCAGAAATGTCGGCAACAGAGTGCCGATGCGCAACAGCGGCTTGCCGCCGAGCTGGCCGCTCACGGTTGGGAGGCGCCTGCCGACTGGTCCGGCTGGCTGCAGCAAACCGAGCGGCAATGGCAAGACTGGCAGCGTCAGCAACAGCACTGGCAGCAACTGGCGGAACAACGGCAGCGGCGGGCGGCGGATCAGCGACAAGCCGACATACTGGTGCAGCAGTGGCAACGACGCTGGCAGGCGCTGGGACTGGCGGAACGGGAAGCCGTTACCACGGTCGAGCCACAGGAGGCGGTCGCCAAGCTGGAAGCCCGGCTGCCGACGTTGGAGGCCGGGTGTCATCAAGAGAGCTCGACACTGGCGTTACTGCAACATCAGCTGGCGGAGCAGGAAGCCGAGCTCGGCGAACGACAGCGTCAATGGCTGCAGGCGTTGGCGCAAAGCGACTTTGCCGACGAAGCGGCCTTTATGGCGGCGCTGCTGAGTGATGCAGAGCGGGAGCGACTGGAAACGCAGATCGCACAGCTGCGGCAGCGGTTCGAACGGGCCGGCACCCTGCTGGAGCGGGCAGAGTTGGAATGGCAAGGGTTGGGCGACCCCCGGCCCGACGCCCTGGCCGTGCTGTCCAGCCGGGTTACCGAGCTGCAGCAGGCAGAGGGCGACTTGCTGCAACGTTTGGGCGGACTCGGAGAGCGGCTGGACCGGGATCGACAGCAAAGGGAGCAGCAGCGGGCGCTGTTTGCCGATATAGCGGCACAACGGCAGCAACTGCAGCTTTGGGAACAGCTTAACAGCCTGATCGGCTCGGCGGACGGCGCCAAGTATCGCCGTTTCGCCCAGGGCTTGACCCTGGATCATCTGGTGCAGCTGGCCAATCAGCGGCTGGTGCGACTGCACGGTCGCTACCGGCTGGGGCGCAAGACGGGGGGGGAGCTCGAGCTGTCGGTGATCGACACCTGGCAGGCCGACGTGGCGCGCGATACCCAGACCCTGTCCGGCGGCGAGAGCTTTCTGGTCAGTCTGGCGCTGGCGTTGGCGCTATCGGATCTGGTCAGCAGCAAGACCCGCATCGACTCGCTGTTTCTGGACGAGGGCTTCGGCACCCTGGATGCCGAGACGCTGGAGGTGGCGCTGGATGCGCTGGATGCGCTCAATGCCAGTGGCAAGATGATCGGGATCATCAGTCATATCGAGGCGCTGAAGGAACGGGTGCCGGTGCAGATCAAGCTGAGCAAGAGCCAGGGCCTGGGGCTGAGCCGGCTAGCACCGGAGTTTGCGGTGTAAGTGGCTGTGAAGGGTCGGTAAGAAGTGAGGTGGGAGGAGTGAGGAGAGTAAAGCCCCTCATCCTTCACCAGGTTAGCCAACAAAAAAGCCGGAGCATGGCTCCGGCTTTTTATCGACGGTGGTATCACCATCAATCGGCGGTGATCAGCGCCGGAATCCCCGGCAGCATACCTACCGCGGCCATGATGCCCAGCAGAATGACGAAGGTGATACCGGGGATGACCCAGCGATCGGTGCGGCGCAGTGTCTTGCCGCGTTCCTTGTCACCAATCAGGCCCAGGTTGTCGAGCAGCATGGTCATGGACCAGCCGAACACCGGGTTAACGAAGGCGGAAGCGAACACCACGATACCGGCAGACTGGCTGCTGGTGGTGTTGCGGGTCATCTGCATGCCGGCTTCCAGCAGCGGCATGAATACACCCACAATCAGTGCCACGCGCAGTACCGGTGCCCATACCGCCAGATCCATCGGGTAACCCCAGAGAGCGGCGATGATACACATGATACCGGTCAGCACGGCACCGGCCGGAATGGGGCGCTTGGCGATGGCGGCGGGAATCATGTAAGTACCCCACGAAGACGCCAGATTACCCCCACCGAGCACGCTACCGACGGCCTGACGAACCGAGGCGATACCCATGGTGTCATCCACGTTCATCAGTACCTTGGTGGCCTTTTTCGGGTAGTTCAGTTCCTGAAACACCCGGTGACCCATGAAATCGGGTGACCACATGGCGACAGCCAGTACGGCGAAGGGAGCCACGCTGATGAAGTGATGAAACTCGGGCCAACCCATCTGCCAGCCGGTATTTTCACCCCACCAGTAAGAAGGGCTCAGGTGCGGCATGCCGGGTTCGGTCACAAACTCGAACGGCGCACCCAGGGCGATGGCAATGATAAAGGCGATGCCGGAGCCGAGTGGAATGGACAGCCAGCGCATTTCCAGTCGGGCCAGCAGCGCATACATGATAATGGTGCTGAGGATGACCACAAACGCCACATAGCCCATATCGATACCATTGGCCCAGGCGGTGAGTGCCTTGATCTGGCTGAGAAGCCCCACGGCACCGAGATAAATCAGCAGGCCACCACGCACCCCGTCACTGGTCAGTGCCATCAGCTTACTGCCGCCTTTGGTAATACTGAGCAGCAAACCGAACAGCCCGACCAGGAGCCCCAGCGCCAGCGGGTGACCACCGGAGGCAACGATCAGCGGGATAAGCGGAATCATGGGGCCGTGTGTGCCGGCCAGGTTGGCGGTCGGGTTGATAAATCCGGAAAACAGAATGACGAACAAAATGGCGGCAATCAGCATTTCGAAGCGGACGTTTTCCACCACGAAGGCATCGGACAGCCCCAGAGGGCCGGCGAAGGCGGCCACCACGGCGGCGACCATCACGATTTTACCGATGGTGGCGGCGAGGGCCGGCACCAGATCTTCCAGCTCGAAGCTGTAGTCTTTAAACGGCAGGTTGATACGCCAGCGTTTGGGCGCCATGATCGTTAGTTCGTGCTCCAGATAGGCGGCACGGCTGTCAAAGTCGCGACGCGGCTTGCGCTGGTCGCGATAACTCGGGTTGTTGGGTTGTGACACGGGCGTCTCCTTGATGGTAACCATCTCAATGGTGTCATTGCGGGGTTCATCATATGACTTGTTATCACTTTGTTATATTCGACATAAGTCTTAATATCCCGTGCCGGATGAGAGTGGTCAGAAGCATGACGCCGTGTGATTCATCGCGGGTAGTCGCTATGCCAGACCGGTCAAGAATGCGGAAAAGCCAGCCGACATCCCCTGTGTTATCGTTTTGCTCATTCGTTCTGCGGCTCTGCGAGAGTGAGTTATTTCAAGGGAGACATGACGTGATACAGCTGCATCATCTGAACAATTCCCGTTCTCAGCGCATCCTCTGGATGCTGGAAGAGCTGGACCTGGACTACGAGATCAAGCATTACCAGCGCGACGCCGACTCGCAGCTGGCGCCCGACAGCCTGCGGCGGGTGCATCCGCTCGGCAAGGCGCCGGTACTGACCGACGGCGACATTACCCTGGCCGAGTCCGGCGCCATTATCGATTATCTGGCGCAGACCTATGGCCGTCAGACCCTGTTACCGGCCATGAATACCCCCGACTGGTGGGATTATGTGTACTGGCTGCACTACGCGGAAGGATCCTTGATGCCGCCGCTGCTGATGCGTCATGTGTTCGACAAGGTGCAGCAGGCGCCGGTGCCGTTTTTTGTTCGGCCCATCGTCAATAAAATTGTGGCGGGAGTGGACAAGGCGTTTCTGCACAAGCAAATAAAAACCCACCTGAACTTTGTGGCCGATCACCTGGCCTGTCATGACTGGTTTGCCGGTGATGCTTTCGGTGCGGCCGATATTCAGATGAGCTTTCCGCTGGAAGCCGCCATGCACCGGAGCGAACTGGCCGACAGCTATCCCCGACTACGGGCTTATGTCTCTGCCTTGCAGGCCCGGCCTGCCTACCTGAAGGCGCTCGAGGCGGGTGGGCCCTATCTTTACGGGCCCAAAGCGGAGGTTTGATAGTGCTGCTATTAGCCTTTAGCATGTCGGCCTGACTGTTAGTGAACGGGAAACCAGGATGGATGAGGTAAAGGATCTGAAGGGGCTGATCATGCCCTGGCTTAAAGCCTATATTCCAGAATACTCGGCGCTGGCCTATACCGCGGCCGTGCTGTTGTTGATTGGTATTATATCGGTAGCGATTCATTTCATTCTGCATCGGGTTGTACTGACCTGGGTGGGCAGCCGGGCCAGAATTGCCCGCCAGGTTTGGCGGCAGGCGTTTTTTGAGCGCAAGCTGTTCAACCGGCTGGCGCTGACCCTGCAGGGGATCATCATTTATATTCAGGCCGGACTCTGGCTGAGCAGCAGTTCGGTACTTTTACCGGTTATTCAGACGATGACCAACCTGTGGATTCTGCTCTATGGTCTGCTGTCGTTGTTTTCGTTGCTCGATGCACTGCTGGACATATTCAAGCAGAAACCGGCCATGCGGAACTTTCCGTTTCGGGGAATTTTTCAGAGCGTGAAGCTGATCGCCAGTATCTTTATCGGCCTGCTGATCATCTCCACTCTGATCGGCAAGTCACCGCTGATCCTGCTCAGTGGGCTGGGCGCCATGACGGCGGTACTGATGCTGGTGTTCAAGGACCCGATTCTGGGCCTGGTGGCCGGTATTCAGCTGTCGGCCAACGACATGCTGTCGGTGGGTGACTGGCTGGAGATGTCCAAATATGGCGCCGATGGCGCCGTGATCGACATTGGGCTGACCACGGTCAAGGTGCAAAACTGGGACAACACCATTACCACCATTCCTACCTATGCGTTGATCTCCGACTCGTTCAAGAACTGGCGTGGCATGAGTGAGTCGGGCGGACGGCGTATCAAGCGCAGCCTGCTTGTAGACAGCAGCAGTGTGCGTTTTCTGGATGAAGAAGATGTACGCCGTCTGCAACGCGCGCATTTGCTGGCGCCTTATCTGGAGCAGAAGATACAGGAAGTCAGTCGCTATAACAGCGAGCAGCAACTGGATCTGTCGTCACAGGTCAATGGCCGGCGGCTGACCAACCTGGGTACCTTTCGTGCCTACCTTGATGTGTTTCTGAAACATCACCCCGACATCCATCAGCAGATGACGCTGATGGTGCGCCAGCTCGCACCAACGGCTAACGGCATACCGATGGAAATCTACGCCTTTACCAACACCACCAGCTGGGTTAAATACGAGGGTATTCAAAGTGATATCTTCGATCATGTCTTTGCGGTGTTGCAGGAGTTTGGCTTGCGGGTACATCAGGCACCCAGCGGATACGACATGCGATCCCTGGGGCGTGAACCAGCAGTAGAAGCCGAGCAGAAAGGTATTCGCCAAGCAGGATGACGCTGAGTAACAAACAACAAAGGGCCAATTGGCCCTTTTTTTATGTCATCCTGAGTATAAAAAAGATAAAGTATTTCGCCTTTCTTTATTTAAAATTAGTCATAAAATTCGATAACTTACGCTAGCCGTATAAGGTTCGATTGATTCCTTATGATGTAACGTAAGTACCCTGAAAGTTGAAAAAGTTATATTTATCAATATTTTAATTTTGTCCTTTTAATGTCTCTATAGTTAAATAGTTTCCTATGAATCCACCCCTCTAAGTTTTGGTGTTGCGTCTTAAATTTGAGACATGATATTCATTATTTTTGTTTTTTAAATGAGATATATATCAAAGTGGTTTGTCATAATTTATTTTTGATACATCTCATCTGTTTGCCTCGGCTAATATTTAACTCAGGGTTAAGACGAAACCCTGAACCCGCCTAGGATTTATGATATGGATGGCGGAATAATTAAATGCACAAAGATGAAAGAAGAGGGAATTTATTATGTCTATGCAAAAGAAAACATTGGCGGTATTGGTGGCTCTGTCGGTAGGTGCTTCGTTTGGTGCAGCGGCAGAAGGCTATGGTAACCCTGGTTATGGTCACGATTACAAAAAACCTGGTTATGGTCACGATTACAAAAAAGGCGGTGACAAGCATTATGACGACGGCAGTCACAATTATAACGGGGCTGGTAACCAGGCAAACGATGATAGTGTTGTCATAGATTATGACAAGTATGTCTGGAAGTATGATCTGGACTATACAACCTTTTATAAAATAAACAAAGAGTACAAGATAAACAAGCAATACAATACTACTTACCAAATGGGTTATACCGGTGATACCAAGTCCAAATCTTATGTATCTGCCTATGCCGACGCTTATAATGACAATTATGCACATGCTAAACAGAAAAGTGCCAACCTTGGCGCGGGCTTGGGCTTGGGCTTAGGTTTGGGTGTTGGTGTCGGTTTTGGTAATGGTGAAGGCGGTGATGGTGGCAACGGACTGGGACTGAGCTGGTTGGGCCTGAGCTTTGGTCATGGCTCTAATGATGGCGATGGTTTGGGTGTTGGCCAAGGTGCCGGTGCTGGTGCTGGTGCCGGCTCAGGCCTCGGTTTGGCTGGTTTGATGCCCGACCAGGATTTGGATCAGACAGCTACGGCTAATGCCAATGTGGCTGTTTACTCTGTTTCTCAAATCAGGTCTGGTAATAACACCGTGGGTAACGCTGCAGCAACCCATGGTATTAATACTCAGCAAGCC
The DNA here is from genome assembly GCF_039539745.1 of Oceanisphaera sediminis. Classification (NCBI taxonomy): domain Bacteria; kingdom Pseudomonadati; phylum Pseudomonadota; class Gammaproteobacteria; order Aeromonadales; family Aeromonadaceae; genus Oceanisphaera; species Oceanisphaera sediminis. The sequence goes on along the minus strand of NZ_BAABDS010000027.1, from coordinate 98,263 downwards.
ATCTCTGGGCAAAGTGCCATGGGGCAACAGAGTGTTAACGTAAATGCTAGCATGCAGTTCTAACCTTTTATGCCAGCCTTCGGGCTGGCTTATTTCCAGGAGGGAATATGAAAAGGGTAATATTGTTATCGGCTTTTATTAGTGTTTCTGTCTTTGCCGGTCAAGACTTGGATATGCTACCAGTTGCCGACAATGCGCTGCTGGATGATAGCAGAGGTATGGCTAATCTGGTTGATCAAGATAATATAACGGGGCAGGGAGGACTCATCGCAGGGAATGATATGTCTGGGGCTATTGTGCTGACAGGCGCTAACAATGTATCAGCCGGAGCCTTGTCTGGTTCCAATGGTATTATTATGATCAACCTGTCTTCAGGTAATAATAACATTACCAATATGAGTACATCCATTAACATAATGTCGGCTAAATGATATGAAAAAATCATTGTTACTTTTATTGTTCTTTCCAGTGGTAAGTTTTGCATTAAACTTGCCAGGAGCTGGAGGGGGACACCTTAGGGTACCAGTCAAGAGTTTTGGTGAAATCAAGTTTGGTGAGGTTGTTAAGCAGAAATATGATTTTAGTTGTGGCTCTGCAGCCTTGGCCTCTTTGCTTACTCATCATTATAATATGCCGTACACTGAGGCTGCTATTTTCGAGGAGATGTTCAAATTTGGAGATGAAGAAAAAATAGAAACAAAAGGTTTTTCCATGCTGGATATGAAAAATTTTCTAGCCAGACGAGGAGTGAAGGCTGACGGGTATAGATTGAAAAGAGATGATATAGCAAACTTGGGGATACCCTCTATAGCTTTGGTTAATTACAATGGGTATAACCACTTTGTAGTGGTTAAAGGTATGAAGGATAGTAAGGTGCTTGTCGGTGATCCTGCTATGGGATTACATATAATGGAAGGAAAGGACTTCGATAAAAGCAGTAATGGTATCTTTCTTTTTATCAGAGATAAGACTGAAATTGCAAAGGCCAGCTTTAATCAAAGAGAAGATTGGGAGCATTCGGCACCTAATGCACCGTCGAGAATGGCATTGATACAGAGGCTACCTCATTTAACAGATTTGATGTTGCCGTCTGAGTATGATTACTGAAACTTGTTCTATAATGAGAGTGAGGTAGTGTTATGAAATGGCTGATAGTCACAGTGCTCATTTTTCCTGCTATAGCCTTTTCGAAAAGTTATGACGTCTCTCTTGATAATGCGCCAGTCTTATCGGAAAGCGTGTTGGAGCAGCAACGGGGTGGTTTTTTCTTACCTGGTGCAAATTTTTCAATAGGACTAAAGATGGAGGCTTTGGTTAATGGTGAACATGTTTTTTTTAGCAATATGTTCAATATGGACAGAAATAGCCCTCTTCCTCCCGTGATAAGCAATATCTCTGGTGCCGAGGGTTTGAAGATCACACCTTTGCTCGGAAATGGTAAATTGGGTTACATAGTGGAAAACGCAGGTAATTCTATCAGAACTGATGTTAATTTACGTATAGATGTCGTCACGCCTGTAAATATCAATACATATAGAGAAAGTCAGAGAATATCAAGCCGAGTTCGTGATGCCGTAAGGCAGGCAGGGTATTGACGTTAAAACATCATGTAAAAACGACGAGAAGATTATACTACTCGTCGTTTTTATTTTTTCATATTTTTCATATGCTTATGGTTATTCATTGTTGTCTTTGTTGTCGATGCTCGATTCTGTTCTACAGTTATAAGCATCATTGGATGATGAAGGTGGCGGTGCAAGATGACCTCAGAAAGGGAGATCTTGGTTCTTCAGTATTCTTCTGGCTTAAGAGTGTTAGGTAATCAGTACTCTGACTGGTCCTTGATAAGATATAAAAATTTGGAAGCAGCAGGTTTGTATCTTGATAACACAGAAGCACCAATCGGAATTATTGACTGCAATGGTGCAGAGAAACCGGATTGTAAGCTTGAATGCTGGTTGGATAGTTATAAGGGAGTATCCTGGATAGCTGTACTTTCAAAACGTCAGCTTTTAAAGAAAGAATGGCAGCTCTTTGTGGCTGCTCACTGTTATGACTACCACACTACTCCCATATCTGAAGAGAAATTATTCATTACTATCGGGCGAGCGTATGGAATGACAAAGCTTAAAAGTAAATTAAGTCTGTCATTTCAACGAGGAGAGATTATAGGGCGCCATGATAGCTTTCAACATGTGTTACAAGAAATACATGGTTGTGCAAGTGGTAATATAACACTTGCCGGCGAAGAGGCAACGGGGAAGCGATTGCTTGCTGAAAGATGGGCGCAGTTGAAAGGGTTAAAATTTGTAGAGCTGGATAAAATCCTTGTCGAATGCAATGATTATATATCAATGTTTGATAACCTTGCATCAATGTTTGAATGGGGTCATGTGTGTCTGTATATCAGTCATGTCGAAGAGTTGCCACAACCCCTTCAATTTAAAGTCTTCAGCTTTTTAAAAAATGAGGCGAGTAGTAGCGAGGTTATTTTCGGTTGTGAGTTGAGTTATGATGAAGTAACCGACGCTGAGTTATTTGTTTCCGATTTTCACCTGCTGTTAAAGAATAAATGGATAAATATACCACCATTAAGAAGTAGAGGGCATGACAAGGTTTTATTGGCAAAACATTATCTTTATAAGTTAAGTAGGCAACAGGGAAAGAGAATTTTAGGTTTTTCCAGTGATGCTGAAATGGCTATAATTGACTATGATTGGCTTGGGAATGTTACTGAGTTGATAAATAAAGTGGCTGCCGGAGTGTCTTGTTGTGAGGAAGATTATCTAAACTCGGAAATGATGGGCTTGAAAAATAGTGTTTCTCCTGAAGAATATAGTAATTTGAGCCTGAAGCAGGCAAGGGAGGAAGCGGAATCACTGGCTATAAAGAGGGTGCTTAATCTGGTGTCGGGTAGACCAGGAAGAGCTGCGGAGCTGCTCTGTATTTCCAGAGCATCGTTGCATCGATTGATAGCAAGATATGGAATCAGGAGATAAAGATGAAAAAAAGGATACTATCTGCCGGCTTGCTGCTTTCTCTAACAGTGACAGCTCAGGCACAAGACAGACAAGTTGTTGATGCCGTTGCTCGGGCTCTCGAGACCCAAGGGGTGATGACACCGAAAGGAAAATTAGAAATAGAGCCATCATTCAGTTATTCGCAAAATACATCTGATCGTATCTCTATCCTTGGTTTTACTCAGGTGCCTACTTTGCTTGTAGGAATAATTGAAGCCGAAGATGCAGATTTGACCACCTTTACCTGGGGGCTGGCGGCACGTTACGGGTTGACCAATCGTATTGAACTGGAATTAAGAGTGCCGTGGGTTTACCGATATGACAAATTCACCAGATTAGTGCCCACTGGGGGAAATGGTGGAGATGAAACTAGAACCTTTACCTCTAATGGTGGTGGTTTAGGCGATGTTGAAGCGGCAATACGTTATCAGTTCAATCTGGAATCGGCACCTTTCTGGATTGGTGGCTTAAGGGTTAAATCAGATACAGGCGAATCGCCTTTTGATAAAGAATTGAATAACATTACCCGTGTTTATGATGACCCACCAACTGGATCCGGTGCTTGGGCGCTTGAACCCAGCCTGACCATGATTTACCCCACTGATCCGGCAGTGTTGTTTGGTACGGCTGGTTACACCTGGAATATGGAAGCGGATGCAGGCGTGGATATTGATTCCAGTAATGGTGAAAGTGGTAATGATAAGTATGATTTAGGTGATAGCTTCTTTCTGGGCATGGGGATGGGTTTTGCCGTCAATAATCGTCTTTCTTTCAGTCTAGGTGTCAACCACAGAACCGTGTTTAAATCAACGGTAAACGGCAGGAAGTCTGGAGATATGCTACAGATAGATAGCCTGACGACCGGTTTCTCGCTGGCGATGACCGAAAAAACATCAATAAATATGAGTTTGCAGGCAGGTCTTACCGAGGATGCACCAGATGTGCAGGTGAATTTTGGTATGCCTATTATGTTTTGATATGAATCTTAAAAAGAATAGTGAACAAATAAGAAAAGGGCCGTCGGCCCTTTCCATTTAGCTGCTCGTATTACCGGGGCTTGTTCGGATGGTTGGGATAACTTTCTACGCCCAGTGTCCGTCTTTCCACTTCGGTGCCGTAGTAGCTGTTGCCACCGTGGTATTGCTCGCGGGTCTTTTCCAGATCGCCGTGATTACGAGGGTCCTGTGGACGTTCCCGGGTATCCAGATACATGGCCACGTCCCAGGCCTGCTGATCGGTCAGTTTGCCGGGCTGGCCCAGCGGCATGTTGCGCTTGATGAAGTAGGCGGCGGTATTGACTCGCTGCATGCCGGCACCCCAGTTATAGGTGTGCGGACCCCACAGCGGCGGGAATACATAACGATCGTTTACCTGCTGTCCTTCGCCATTGGCGCCGTGGCACACAGAACATTCCTGCTCATAGACCGCCTTGCCGCGGGCGATATCCGGAGCCTGCTTCGGTTCATCTAACTTGGGATAACCGCGATCGGGCAACGCCGGCTCTTTGCTGCCACCGGCGTCGAGATAGGACAGCATGAAGGGAAAATCGTCGCGTTTGCCGCCTTTGAGCAGGTCCGCATCGCTCGGAATGACCATGGCGGACGGATCGAAGCTTTCACCGGTCAGGGTGCCCTGCGCCAGCCAGTAGGCGTAGGCGGACAAATCTACCAGCGCCGGATCGCCGAGTGCGGGCGGGGTGCCGTTCATGGAATACATGAAGCACCCCTGGAGCCGTTCCTGATAGTCGTTGATCTTGTTGTTTTTCTTGCGGAACGCCGGATAGCTCATATAGGCGGCCCACAGAGGAGCGGCGTTCTCTTTTTTACCGGCATCCATATGACAGTTGATGCAGTTGAGGCCGTTGCCCACGAACCGGGGACTCAGAGACTGACTATCGACGAAATACCGATAGCCGCGAATGATTTTTTCACCAAACTCACCGGCCGGCAGCTTGTCCCAGCCGGGAGGAAGCGGGTGCTCGCTGGCGGCCTTGCCGACCGGCAGTTCATCCTGAACGGCCAGTTTGCCGGGGTGGACGGCCTGGGCAGAGCCGACTGCCTGAGCCGAGCCGATGGATACCAGCGACAGGCCGAGTAACAGGGAAGAAGAGAGTTTCATCATGATTTTGCTCCCACGCCGGCGAAATAGCTGGCAACGGCGGTAATTTCTTCCGCCGTCAGTTTACTGGCCACCGACCCCATCAGGCCGTGGGTGTCGCCACTGCGAGTACCGGCCTGCCAGGCCTTGAGCTGGCTCTCGATATAATCGGCATGCTGACCGGCCAGACGGGGAAAGCTGTCACCCACGCCAACGCCTTCCGGGCCGTGGCAAGCCACACAGCTGGGTAAATCACGCTGCCAGTCACCCTGATAAGCCAGCTTCTCTCCGCCGGTCATGTCTTGAGGTGACTTCTGGCCACGAAAAGCGGGCTCCTCGGGCAACTCAACCGTCAGGCTGGCAAACCACTCGCTGGTGGCCTTGATACCGGCATCGTCCAGCATCATGGCCATCGGCTGCATCATGGCGTTATTACGCTCACCGGCTTTGAAATGCTGCAACTGCGCCGCCAGATAGGGCGCCGGCATGCCGGCGATGGAGGGGGCGAGGTTCGGCATGCCGAGCCCGTTGGCCTGGTGACAGCTGACACATACCGCCGCCTGAGGCGGCATGTCGGCGACGGCGGGTAACATATTCATGGCCAGTGCGCTGGCCAGCAATAGCGATTTTTTCATGGTGGTAATCCCGAGGTTATGCTTGATACATATTCTAGGAGTGAGCCGCGTGGGGAGATATACGTATATTCCACATAACCATGATGGATTTATCTTTTAACAGAAGAACTTAAGGTTCTCACTGCTGCTCCCGCCACTGCAACCACAGCCGGGTATCCAGCTCCAGCTGGTGATAGTCAGGTTCCATATGGCAGCATAGTTGGTAGAACGCCTTGTTGTGCTCTTTTTCCTTAAAGTGCGCCAGCTCATGTACCACTATCATGCGCAGAAACTCCGGCGGTGCCTCCTTGAACAGCGCGGCCACCGTGATGCTGTTATGCGCCTTGAGCTTGCTGCCTTGTACCCGTGATTGGTAGCTGTGCATGCCAAGGGCTTGTTTGAGTACATTCAGCTTGCTGTCGTAGCGCACCTGGCTGAGCGGCGGGCTTTTGCGTAGATACTGCTTTTTCAGTTCATTGATATAGCCATACAGCGTCTTGTCATTCTGAATGGCATGCCGGGAGGGATACTTGCGTTCAAGATAAGCTCCGAGCCGACCGCTGTCGATCAGCTCACCAGCCTGTCGTTGAATGGATTCCGGGTAACCGGTCAGGTATTTCAGGGAGTGCACGCCGAGCCTCGCGTCGTATAAATCGAGGCTCATTATAAAATGACGGTGGCGGTTTGTCCGCCACTCCCGAGGCGGGAAGGCGGTAAAGCGATCAAGGGGAGTTCAACAAGCTTCAGGCCAGGTTGAGCAGGCTGCGGGATTCGGCTTGTGCGGCCTTGCCGTACACGCCGGCAATCACCTGATTTCTGACCACCATCGTATCCGTTGCCGTGACTTGCGCCGGTGGCAAGGTTGTTGCCGATGCCGAGTCGGCACTCTGAGCGTGGCTGGACTCTTCGGTATGGCGACCGGCGGCATTGGCTTTGGCCTCTGTTGATGATGGCTGCTGCAATTCGGCCTGAGCTTCGCGGATGTACTGATCGGCACGGGCGGCGGCGTTCTTGTCGGCTTGCGAAGGCTCGGCGGGCGCCAGTGCTGCCGCCTTTATCTGTTGCATCTTGTCGATGGTGGCACGCGGATCGTCGGCGACGGGGGACAGGTCTATCTGCACCTCGCCCTCTACGGCATATTGTTTGCCATCCGGGCCGGTTTCGTATTCATAGCTGGGCGCGCCCGCATGCTGGCCACCGACTCCGGCGTGCTGCTGCTCGTGCAACCGTACTTCCCGATCCCTCAGCTGCAGCGCGCGTAATTGCTCTTCCTGCTCGGGCGACAGCGCCTCATCGTCTTGTTCGGCGGCGGCTTTCTCGGCCTGTTCTTCCGCCGTTTCCTTGGTGGTGTCGGCTTCGGCCTGCGTTTCTTCCCCGGCCAAGGCCTGGGTTTCGCCATTGGCGGGCTGCTCGCCAGTCGTCATTTTCGGCTCTTGACCGGCTTGTGCCGCGTCATCACTGCGGGCCCGGCCAAAGCGATCGTACAGTTCGGGCGAGGTATCCTGCTGCCGACGATCCGATGAGGTAAAGCTATCCGTGGCTTCGGCGGGAGCAATGGGCGCGCGCCGGTCGTTAGCCTGTTCAACCTGGCGCAGGGGAGGCGGCGCGGCAAAGGCCGAAAACTCGGGGAGTGAAGTACCAAGCTGCATGTTACACCCGAATATCGATCAGGGTGCCGAGCATTTCATCGGCACTCTTGATGCTGTTGACGTTAGCCTGGGCATGAAGCTCGGCCTGCTGTAGCTGAACGAGATGGTCGGTGCCGGACGGCTTGCTGGCATCCACGAACTGATCTGGATTGACCTCCGGATTAACCCGGGATGCATTGTTCAGCTGGTTGATATTTTGCCGGCTGATATTGACCGAGGCTTCGGTCACGCTGTCGGCGGCGCGCTGATAGCCTTGCAAACCGGCAGAGTAGGCAGATTGAATGTTCATCGAACCTCGCGGATAGGCTTCATTCAGGACGTTTAATTATTCACCATAACGACCATAATTGAAAGCGACCTTGGCCGTTTAGACTGTTGACCCGGCCTTCAGCTAACGGGGTCGGCGATGCGGAAGAAAGGTCGGCGAGAGCGGCGGCATACCTCCGCATAAACCAAAAGGCGGCCTGAGCAGGCCGCCGGAAAAGATAATAATCAGAAACTGATGTTGGTTGATAACCAGAGCCGACGACCTTCTTCTATATTGGCGTAGGTATTACCGTAGCTGCTGCCGTTATCGAAGGGGCGGTAATCGATAAAGTCCTTGTCGAACAGGTTATAGATAGTGGCGTTGAGCGCAACCTTGTCCGATACCTGATAGCTGCCGCCGAGGTTGAACAAGGTATATGCCTTGAAGTCGCCTAAATCATCAAAAGAAGCTTCCCCCCGCGAGCGTTCACGGGCCCGAAAACGTTCGCTGCGGTATTCGCCGGACAACCAGGCATTGAACTGTTCTGTTGCCTGCCAGCCAAGGGTGGCATTGAGCATGTGTTTTGGCGTGTCGGTAAGCGGTTGCCCCTGCTCGCTACCGCTCTTTTGTTCGCTGTCGGTAAAGGTATAGCTGGTTTTCAGGTTCCAGTCGGTGGCCAAGGGCAGCCGGGCAGCCAGCTCCACCCCTTGGGTGATGGCTTCATCGATATTGACGGTCTGGGCGTAGATGCCATCGGGAATGCTGGAATGGCCGCTCACGACAGTATCCGGCCCGTCGGCGAGTTTGTCTTCAAACTGGTTATAAAACAGGGTCACTCCTGCGGTAAAGCCGGCCAGGTTGTCGTAGTGGGCTGCAATTTCGGTGCTGGTACTGGTCTCTGGCTGCAGATCGGGGTTACCGATGGTGATCACGGTTCCCTGGCCGGTAATACCGTTGATGCCGTCATGCAGCTGGTTGAGCTCGGGGGTTTTATAGCCACGGCTGATGCCGCCCTTTAAGGTCCAGTTATCGGTCGTGTTCCACACCAGATAGGCCCGCGGGCTGACATGACCGCCGAAGGCATCATGCCGGTCGTAGCGTGCGCCCAGGGTGAGAAACAGGTCGTCTCGTAACATCCACTCGTCTTCGGTGAACAATGCCCAGGTGGTTTGTTCGAAGGTTTCGCCGGCCAGTCCGTCGGTCATTTCTGCATCCCAATACTGACCGCCCAGGGTCACTATATGGCTGTCACCCAGTTCCGAGACCAGTTTGCTGTCCAGCACCCAGTTGGTGGTGTTCAGTTCGCGGGCGTTGCCGACAATCATGTCGGGAAAGCCGGGAAAAGACTGTCCCGCCTGGTTGCCGGGGATGGTACGGCCCAGCGTTTCGGTGGAGTTCTGCATCAGGCTGGATTCCAGGGTACCGATGTTGAAGTGCCCCTTGTGACCGAGGGCTATTTGTTCCCGTTCAAAGCGCAGTTCATCGGAATAACCCCGCGCCGTGCCGCCAGGAATATCGAGGGTGCCCAGCTGGGCCTCGTCATTGTTGTAACGCTGGCGGCTTATCTCTCCATCCAGCCAGAGTTCGTGGTCATCATTCGGGGTCAAGGTAAGTCGAGAACCGATATTATAGTTTTCGCCTTCAACCGGGCTTGGACCTCGCTTGCTGACTTCCATTGTATCGCCGTTGGTGTCCTTGAAGGTGAGGTCGGAGGCGTTGCGGCTAAACAGCTTGCCGCGCACCTGCAGGCCGAGCCGGTCTTCAATCAAGGGGCCGCTCGCATACAGGCTGGTGGCATTGCTGTTACCAAATTCATCATCTTGCTGCAAAGTGGTTTCCAGAGTCAGGGAGCCGTTCCACTCCTGGCCTACCTTGCGGGTAATGATGTTGATGACTCCGCCCATGGCGTCCGAACCGTACAGGGTAGACATGGGGCCACGGATGACCTCGATGCGCTCGATGGCCGACACCGGTGGAATGAAACTGGTGGCGGTGTCGCCAAAGCCGTTAGGAGTAACGTTACCCGCGGTATTTTGACGACGGCCATCGATCAGAATCAGGGTGTAGGTACTGGGCATGCCACGCATGCTGATATTCATGCCGCCTGTTTTACCAACCTGACCGCCCACATCAACGCCTTCAACATCCTTCAGCGCCTCGGCGATACTGGATACCCGCTTGCTTTCCAGCTGCTTTCGCGTCACCACCGTAATGCTGGCCGGTGCATCTTTCATGTCTTGCTCAAAACCGGCGGCACTGACTACCACGGTATCAAGCTCATGCGTTTGTGACTGTACGGGAGCCACCAGAGTGGCATTCAACAAGACCATGGATATGGCGCTGGCAAGGTAGGTGGTCTTGGGCAGGGACATTTCAACTCTCCGAGTAGGGATACAGGTTAGTAACATAAAGACAAATGATACCTATTGTCATAAGCGGCGGTATTCTAAGGCTATCTGTATCAAATCGGGAGTGAAGTTTATGGAACCCACTGTTCCATAAAGTGGAACAGTGGGTCGGAATGCCGATCCGGAAGGCGGGAAGCAGCAGATTCCATGAAAAACAAATCCAAAAAAACATTATTAATCAGTCTCTTAGTCTATTTTTTGGTGCTTTTTTCGATTTCCAGCCGCATTGCGATCGGGATGAAGAACAAGATACAGACACCTAAATGCAGTTGACAACGATTATCATTTTCATCACTATCTTGGCGTTTTTATCTTGCCAGCGGTACGGAGCTGTCCTGTTTTATGTCGATCAAATCTTCTCGGCCCGGGCCGGTGCCGCGCTGGGTGCGCCCGGTGCATACCTACAGCTCGATGCTGATGCTGGCCATCATGCTGTTTTTCACCCTGACCGGGCTGACGCTGAATAACCGGCAGTGGTTGCCGGCACCAACACCGGAAAAGAGCCTGGCGCTGACGTTGCCCGAGCCACTCGTCAGCACAGCACTGTGGCAGCAGGACTCGCTACTCGCCGCCGCCCAGGTCTGGCAGTGGTTGCAGCAAGAACAACAGCTGGCCGGTGGAGAAGTGCGTTTCGACTGGTCTGCTGACGAGGCGCTGCTGCTGATTGATATCAAGCGTCCGGGGGGCTACAGCCTGGTGGAGGTTAGTCTGGAAGATGAAACGGTGCTGATCGAAGAGCAGCATTACGGCTGGATGGCGGCGCTCAACGATTTGCATATGGGGCGTAATAGCGGCACGGGATGGAGCTGGTTTATCGATGCTTCGGCGGTCGTGATGCTGCTGTTTACCCTGACCGGCTTCTGGCTGGTACTGCCCATGCGGCGCCGACGGAGTCGCATGCTGTCGTTAACCGGACTGGGAGCCGTGCTGATGGCCGGTATCTATGTCTGGATGGTGTTTTAAGTGCAGGAGAAGCACGGATGAAAAAATCATTGCTGGCATTGTTGCTGCTGGGTTGCACCCAGGCGCAAGCCCAGGAAGTCGACATCACCCTCACGCTGCCCGGCGGTACCCAATACCGTCCCTATGTGGCGGTGTGGGTGGAGGACGCCCAACAAAAGTCCGTTAACACCCTGGCGGTGTGGAGTAAGGAAGACGACTGGCTGAAAGACATGCGTCGCTGGTGGCGCAAGGCCGGCCGTTATGACGGCGGCGAGCTGGATGCGGTGACCTCTGCCACCCGCAAACCGGGCCAATATCAGCTGAGCTGGGATGGTACCGATCAGAGCGGACAGCCGGTGGCGCCGGGCACATACATCATTAATGTGGAAGCGTCTCGCGAGCACGGCAACCGCAGTCTGGTTCGTCAGCGTATTCAGCTGGGGGCCGAGGCCGCCCGCTATCACCTCAAGCCCACCGAAGAGCTGGGCGACATTATTATCAGCACAGGAGCACCATAACGTGAAAATCTGGACTTCCTCTCTTGCCGGGCTGGCCATGCTGGCCGGTAACGCCGTTGCCCATCCGTTGTGGATGTTGCCCAGCGAATTCAGCCTGTCTACCGAAGACGCCAAGTGGATCACCGTGGATGCCACCGCCTCCCATGGCGTGTTCAGCTTCGACAAGCCCGTAGGACTCGATGACGTCACCATTTACAACCCGGCCAACGAACCCGGACGCCTTGGTGCCTACTTCAAGGGGCACCGCCGCAGCGTGTTCGATCTGGAGCTGACCGGCAGCGGCACCTACAAGGTGGAGCTGCGTACCCCCGAGCGCTATGTCACCCACTATGTGGTGGGCAAGCGCAACACTCAGCGGCGCATCTTCGGCAGCAAGAGCGAAGTGCAGGAGCAACTGCCTGCGGCTGCCCGTGAGGTGACCACCTACGCCACGCAGCGCATCAGCGCCTTTTACGTGACCAAGCAGGCACCCACCCGCGAGGTGCTGACCGCGACCGGCAAAGGCTTCGAGCTGGATGCCCTGACTCATCCCAGTGACATCGTTGCCGGAGAAGAAGCCGCGTTTCGTTTCACCTTCGACGGTAAACCGGTGGCGGATCTCAAGGTAGAGGTCGTTCCCAGTGGCACCGCATATCGTGACTCCCGCCAGCAGACCGAGCTGGTGACCGACGAAAACGGTGAAGTGTACTTTACCCCCGCAAAGGGCGGACCACATCTGCTGAGCACCAGCCTGAGCCGGCCCATCGACAGCCCGCTGGCCGATCAGGCCAGGGTCAGCTACCTGCTTACCTTTGAAGCCATGCCCGAATAAGGAGAAAACCCATGTTGCGAGCTCTGCTGCTGTGTGCGGGGCTGGGACTGTCAGCCCCGGCGTTGGCGCATTACCCGGTGATGGACTGCAGTCGTGACGGCGAGAGTGTGGACTGCCGGGTCGGCTACAGCGACGGCACCCTGGCCAGCGGCGCCGAGGTGGTGATGTACAGCTACGACGATGAGGAAATCGGCCGGGCCAAGGCCGACGCCCGCTCCGAAGTGCGCTTCCCCTGGAGCGAGCTGGAGTTCTACATTCAGTTCGACGTCGGCCATGAGCAACCGGCGGAATTCGATTATGTCGAGCTCTGAATGCTGTGAACGGGTATTGCCCGACAACGGCCGGGAAGAAACCCGCTGGGTCATGCTGACTCTGGTGCTGGTGTTGCTGACCGGCGTCTTCGGCATGGTCTGGCGCCAGCAGGCCGCACCGGCGGCCCCGCCTCACACCGGCCTTAATACACAAGACAGTCGGCTGCTGACCGAACTGGCCATCGCCGGCGAGGAGATCCGCTTCATGACTCCCGATGGAAAGCCCTGGCCCACACCGGCACAGCTGACCGCTGCCGGTGTGCCGCCTTTCGACCGCGCCGGGTTGCGCTGGCAACAGCCGGAGATGACCTGTTATGCCACCACCGAGCCCACCACCGGGGCGGCTTTTGCGCTCTGGCTGGCGCCGGAAGGAGGGCTGTTTTATCACCCCGACGGCAAACCGCCGCACCACTGTCACGACCTGGCTCACTGGACACGAATGGATAAATCCCGATGAAAAACTGGCTACTGCTCTGTACCGGCCTGCTGTTGGCCTTTAATGCCTCGGCCAAACCGCTGGTGGTGGGTATTACCCTGCATCCTTACTACAGCTATGTCAGCAAGGTGCTGGGCGACAGGGGCGAAGTGCTGCCGCTGATTGAAAGCGGTTTCAACCCGCACAGCTATGAACTGCAGCCGTCCGATCTGCAGCGGCTGCTGGAAATGGATGCGCTGGTGCTGAACGGCATCGGCCATGACGAGTTTGCCATGCATGCCCTGCAGGGACTCGAGCTGCCCAATCTCACCCTGATCCCGGCCAATCAGGATCTGCCGTTGTTGACCAGCGGCCATGGCGACAACAACTACAACCCGCATACCTTTGTCTCGATCGATGCCGCCATTCGACAGCTGTATACCATAGCCCGCGAGCTGGGCAAGCTGGATCCGGACAACGCCGATTATTTTCAGGCCAATGCGCTGGCCTATGGCCGGGAGCTGAGAGCACTCAAGAACCGCTATCGGCGCCAGCTGCTGGAGCTGGACTTGTCCGGTATCCGTATTGCCAGCACCCACAACGCCTACGGATATCTATTGCAGGAATTCGGCATCGGTATCGATACGGTGATTGAGCCGGCCCACGGGGTTGAGCCCAGCGCCAGTCAGCTGCAAAAGACCATAGAGCGCATCAGGGATGCCAACATTCATGTGCTGTTCACCGAGCTGGACATGGCCAACCGCTACGTCGAGACCATAGAGCAGGCCACCGGCATTCGCATTTATCATTTTTCGCACATGACCTTTGGCGACTATGACCCGCAACTGGTCAGTCGCGAGATGGAACACAACCTGCAGACGCTGGTACAGGCGTTGCGTTTTGCCAGCGGAGCAGCCTGATGGGACCCGGCATCGCCCTGAACCGGCTGGCGCTGAGCCTGAACCGGATCGACATACTGGCACCGCTGTCGGCCAACATGGACGGCGGGCGACTGCATGCCATTATCGGGCCCAACGGCGCCGGCAAGTCGTCACTGATGAAATGCCTGCTGGGACTGTTGCCGCATCAGGGAAACATAGTGCGCCACTGGCCGGAGCGACCCGGCCCCGTGGCCTATGTGCCCCAGCAGGCCCAGTTTGAGCCGTCACTGCCGATTACCATCGAAGAGTTCATGCTCTCGACCCTGAGCCGGCGGCCCTTGTTCGGTATCAGTCGCCGGCGTTGCCGAGCGCGCATTGTACAGTTGCTGGCGCGGGTCGGGCTGGAAGACAAGCTGCAGCTGCGGCTGGGCCAGCTGTCGGGTGGCGAGCGTCAGCGTCTGCTGTTTGCACAGGCGTTGGAGCGGGAAAGCAGCCTCTGGTTTCTGGATGAACCGATGACCGGACTGGATCATGATGCCGAGTCGCTGATCAACGGCGAAATCGCCCGCTTGAAAGGCGCCGGCACCACCCTGCTGGTGATCCACCACGACATGAATTGGGTGCGTCGCTTTGCCGATGAAGTCTGGTTGATCGATGGCGGCCTCAAGGCTCACGGTCGGCCGGACCAGTTGCTGCAGGAATACGCGCCACCCAAACTGGAGGCCTGTGCCTGATGGAAATCTTGCGTCAGGGCGTGTTTGCGCTCTATCAGGATGGCTGGCTGCCCGAGATGTTTCAGTATGCCTTTCTCACCAACGCCCTGGTGGCGGCGCTGCTGATAGGGCCGCTGCTGGGGGCGCTGGGGCCGCTGGTGGTGGTCAAGCGACTGGCCTTTTTCTCCGAGGCGGTGGGGCACGGTGCGCTCACCGGTGTGGCCATCGGCATTCTGTTGGGTGAACCGGCCACGCAGCCACTGGTGGGACTGTTCTGCTTCTGCATTATTTTTGCCCTCTTGCTGCATTGGGTAAAGAGCCGCACCCAGGTGCCCTATGACGCCCTGGTCGGGGTGTTTCTCTCTTTCGCCATCGCGCTGGGCGCCGCACTGCTGCTGTATGTGGCCAAGCGGGTGAATGTACACATTCTGGAAAATGTGTTGTTCGGCTCCATTCTGACGGTGAAAGACATCGATATTCTGATACTGGCGATCATTACCGTGCTGGCGCTGGTGCTGCTGGCAAGAGGGGCCAACCGGGCGCTGCTGGCCAGTTTGTCGCCGGAACTGGCACGCACCCGGGGTATAAAGGTGCGGTTGTACGACTACCTGTTCATTATGCTGATCACTCTGGTCACGGTGGCTTCGGTGAAGGTAGTGGGGGCCATTCTGGTTGGCGCGCTGCTGCTTATTCCCGCCACTACTGCCCGCATGATCAGCCGTAACGGACGCCAGTTCTTCTGGCTGTCGGTGCTGTTTTCTACCCTGAGCTGTCTGTTCGGTATTCTGCTGCCGATGGCCGGGACCCTGCCGATACCCTCTGGTGCGGCCATCGTCATTATCGCCTCCGCCGGCTTTGTGCTGGCACTGGGAGTGCGCCGCTGGAGAAAAATGGAATGAAACGACTCTTTATCCTGCTGCTGTTGTGTCTGCCACCGGTCGCTCAGGCCGACGGCCAGACGCTTGAGCGGCAGCCGACATCCGCTGCCGTCAGGCTGGTCAGTGCCGTGCCCGTGCTGCATGCGCTCGGCCTGTCACTGTTGCAAGACACCGGCATCGAAGCCGTGTATCTGCCGCCCCGGCGACTGCCGGTAAACCGCATTCCCGGCTGGCTGAGCAAGGCCGATGCCGGCAAGCTGCCATCGGCGGCTGGGTTGCTGACCATTGAGTCGGTATGGCCGGATCTCGGCCTGTATCCGTTGCTGCGCAAGGCCGATATTCGGGTGGTGCCGGTGGATGTGGCTCGGGAGTTGGCACCGGGCGGAGCCCAGGTCACACTGAGACCGGATCTGGATACGCCCGGTTACTTCTGGCTCGACTTCAACAACCTGCTGCTGATGACCAATGTGGCGGCCCGGGATGTGAGTCGGTTGTGGCCGGATCAGGCCGAACGGATAGAGGACAACCGGCGGTCATTGCAGCGGCACATTCAGCAGTATGCCATCGATATCGACGAGCTGCTGCTGAACGCCGATATCGGTACCCTGGCCACGGACGATGAGCGACTGATGCCGTTGGCCATGGGACTGGCGCTACCACTGGTGCATGCCGACGAGGCGGATTTGCTGCTCAGTGCCGACAAGGGGCAGGGCCGAGTCTGGCAACTTAACCCGCTTGCCCGCCCGGCTCAGGGGGATCTCGTCGCCTGGCTGAATGCCCAGAGCAGGGGGCTGAAGCAGGCGCTGGCAAGGCAGTAAGCAAAAATGTTATCGCTGCTTTCATGGCTCCCGTGCGGGAGCCATGACCGGTTGCTCTACATCGCGTAGCTGACGTGTTTTTATCTGTATCAAAACCCCGTTTTTCTTTCTTCAAGCTGTTCCGTTTTTTGCAACGACATGTCCCTGCAATTGGATTTTATAAATTAATGATAATCATTATTACTTGTTTTTTTCGCAGTTGATGAGTCAGCAAGGCTGTTTCAACCGTTAAATGGAAATTCATTATTTATCAAGGAGCCATGTTGATGTCCGAATTTGGGAACTATCTCGCTTCCCTTGGTATATAAAATAAAGATTTTTAGTTGTGATTGTTATTATCATTTATATATATCCCACTTACTATTCCGTTTCATGGTGTCTTGATGCAGGATTTACTGGAGCTGGAAGGCTTTGCCACCGTCCTACGCTGTGGCAGTCTGACCGGGGCTGCACGTTGTCTGGGCTTGCCCAAATCGACCCTGAGCCGGCGGTTGAGCCAGTTGGAGGCCCGGCTGGGCCAGCCGTTATTGCATCGTCAGGGGAACCGGTTGCAGGCAACCGAAGCCGGGCTGCTGCTTGAGCGCTATGGCAGACAGATACTGCGGCTGGCCGAGCAGAGCCGGCAGGCAATGGATGATCTGCGGGAAGAGGTGAGCGGCGAACTGGTGGTTCGGGCACACAACAGTTGTGCGCGGGGCTGGTTTCCCCGTGCGCTGGAAAGTTTTCTCGATGCTTATCCGGGACTGCGTATTCGCTTTCATACCGAAACCCGGCCTCCCGCTCCTGGCGAGGGTCAGGGAGAAATCTGGCTGTGGCAGGGGCGAGATCCGGAGTGCGGGCTGCGCCACGAGGTGCTTTGTCACTGGCCCTGCGGGCTCTATGCCAGCCCGGACTATCTGTCCCGGCAGGAAGCCCCCGAGCATCCCGAGGACTTGCTGGCTCATGACTGGGTAGACTGGCTATGCGAGGCAGGTGAAGGTGTGGTACTGCGTAATGCGACCGAAGGCGAATACAGTTTTCAACCTCCGCCATCACGGTTTATGGTCGACAATCAGACGCTGCAGCTGGATGCCATTACCCGCGGCGTGGGCATCGGAATGTTACCGGTGCGTTTTGCCGAAGGTTATCAGCAGGCGCACCCGGGACGATTGCAGAGCGTTCTGCCCGACTGGCAGCTGGCCTCCAGGCCGGTAGGGCTGCTTTATTCTTTTGGTCGCCAGCCTAAAAAAGTGACGGCTTTGCTGGCACACATTCGTAGCTCGTTGCCCGAGGACTAGCGCTAGCTTCAACAGCACAGTCGCTGGCGCTCGGGGCGATTGCCCATGGTGGTCAGTCGTTCCTGAGCGGACCGAATATAGTGGCGATAATGACGCAGGGTATGTTGCAGAATCGCCTGCACGCCGGCATCCAGAGTAGTAGACAGCCGGTAATAGACCCACTGGCCCTCTCGGCGGTCGAGCAGCAGTTCGTGTTGGCGCAACAAGGCCAGGTGGCGGGATATTTTGGGCTGGCTCTCATTCAGGGCATGGGTCATTTCGCAGACACACATTTCCTGCTCGGCCATGATCAGCAGCATCAGCTGCAGCCGGGTGTCGTCTGACAGGGCCTTGAACAGGCCGAGCGGGTGGCTGTCGGTTACCACAGCGATTTGACCTGGCGGTCCTGTACCAGTACCAGCAGCTTGATGCGCTCGAAGATTTCGTGCACCACCTTGGCCGCCAGTTGGGGAGAGTCGCAACAGGCGCCGTCGAAGTGCCAGGCCATCAACTGGCTGGCGGGTATGGTTCTGGCAACCTGTTCAGCCTGTTCGCACAGGCTGATCACGATGTCGAAATACTGCTCTTCAACGGCATCCAGCCCCTTGCTGAACAGCCCCTCGGTACCAACACCGAGACGTTGCAAGGCGTCCAGGGCCCTGGGCTCGATCTCGGTTGGCTGAATGCCGGCGCTCATTACCTGATAGCGGTCGGCGGCAAAATGTTTCAGCAGCGCCTCGGCAATAGGAGAGCAGACGGCGTTGCTGTGGCAGACAAAAAGCACACGAGTCATGACGGAATCTGAATCCTGAATGATGGGCACATCATATATATGGACCTTCGTATGTCAACGACATCAGCGTCACCACGTCATCATGTTGTCATCTTGTTGCGTTAGTCGAACGGTTACAGCTGGCGTTGCAGCGCCTCGGCCAGTTGTCTGGCGCTGGTAAAAGCCGCTTCTACCCGGCCCCCCAGGCACCAGTCACCGCAGGCGGCTAGTCGGTGGTGTGGGTTAAGCACAAAACCGGCCTCCGGCGCTTCTACTTCGGCACTGAGTGCATAACGCCAGCGGTGAAGCTGGGCCTGGGTAATGGCGTCGGCACTGACCCCGGTCAAGGTACAGAAGGTGTCGATCAACTGCTGCTTTACCTGTTCCTGATCGTCTTCCAGGTGGGTGGTGGACCATTCCGGTGTGGTGTGTACCACCACGGCACCGGCCTGATGATTGCGACCCGGCAGCCGGTGGTTGAAGGCAACCCAGCGAACCGGCGAGTCGTTGACGCTGGCCGCATCCCACACCGGCAGCGCGGCATCGTCCACCGCCAGCAACAGGGCATAACAGGGCAGCATCTGGTAAGCATCCAGGCGGTTGCCCAGTAATTCGGCGGGCAGCAGTTCCTGAGTCTGGGGCAGGGGGGCCGAGCTTATCACCCAGTCATATTCTCCCAGTAGCTGTTCATTTTCATCCAGCAGTTGCCATTGTTCCTGCTGTTGCACCAGGGCCGCCGCTCGGGTTTGCAGGCGAACATCCAGCCCTTCGGCCATGTCCTTGAGCAGTCGGTTCATGGCCGGGGTGGCCACATAGTGAGGTTCGAACCAGGGGCGCTTGAACGGTGCCTTGTTCGGGCTCAGAGTGGTGATGTTGGGCTGCCACTCGGCCACGGTGCCGTTGTCGATAAAGGGCGCCAGCATGGCCTGAAACGCGGGGGTGCGCGCGGTAAAAAACTGGGCACCATGATCCCACTGGTGGGTGTCGTTACGGCGGGTCGACATGCGTCCGCCCAGGCCACGGGCCTTTTCGAACAGGGTGATGTGTGCGTGTTCGGCCAGCTCGCGGGCCAGGGTCAAGCCGGCCAGGCCGGCACCGATAATGGCAATGTTTGGTTTCATCTTGTTCCTTGTCATTTTCCGAGTTTGCATTGCTGTACATGAGGCTGGCGTCGATACCAGTACAGAAAAATCCGATAGCCCAGGCTCAGCAGCCAGCGTACCGGTGCCAGCCGTGCCAGTGTCGCCAGCCAGTTCAGTCGGGGCACGGTGCGCCACATCAGGATAAAAGCCGCCACCCCGGTATGCAGCCGTTGATGCTCATCCAGCAGGTGCAGTTGTTGCAGGCACTGGGCGGGAGTCAGGTTAGCCGTTGCCAGCGTCTGCTCGTGCTGCCAGATATCCAGCCAGCGAACCGAGTCGGGGCGGCTGTGGCGACGATAAAAAGCAATTTCCCGGTCGCACAGGACGCAGCGGCCATCATAAAATACGGTCAACATCGATTTTCTCCGTTACCCGCCCCAAAGATGGTGGCGGGAGTAAGGCAGTCTGTGGTTTCATTTGTCCAGGCTCTGCGAGGCCTTGATGGCCATTGACCGCGATACCTGGGTCACCAGACGGCGGAAATCATCAGCGGGCTTGCGGTTAGACCGAGCTTGTTACGCAAGCCTTTCATTAAAAAGATAATTTTATTTTGGAATTAAGTGAGACCGTGATTTTCGTGATCTGTCGCCGCCATGTTGTCAGCCGGTGGCGTAGTTCCTTGTTCCACGCCGAAAAAATCGGCTACAACTGAATAGCTTATCGACGCAAAAGGCAGGGCAATGGATATTCCGACACAGATAAAGCAACACAGTTGCATGGATTGCCTGAGTGGCCAGTCGCTGGGGTTTGAAATCAAGATGGCCTTTCAGCCAATCATCGACTGGCAGCAACAGGAAATATTTGCCTACGAGGCGCTGGTACGCGGCGCCGAAGGGCAGGGGGCGGGTTGGGTCTTCGAGCGTATCAACGATGACAATAAATATTACTTCGATCAGTCCTGCCGGGTGAAGGCGATAGAAACGGCGGCCCGGCTGGGGTGTGACACCCTGCTCAGTATCAATTTTATGCCCAACGCCATTTATAACCCGGATACCTGTATTCGGGCCACCATAGAGGCGGCCACCCTGTATCAGTTTGATCTCGAAAAAATCATCTTCGAGGTGATCGAGGGTGAGCAGATTGTGAGTCAAAACAAGCTCAAACGTATTTTCGAATCTTATGCCCGTCATGGCTTTCGCACCGCCATCGATGACTTTGGCGCCGGTTTTGCCAGCCTGGACTGGTTGCACAGCCTGCGGCCCGATATTCTGAAACTGGACATGAGCCTGATCCGCAATATTCACCAGGAGCCAGCATCTCAGCAGCGCCTGGCCGAAATTCAGCGGGCCTGTGCCACGCTTGGGGTGGTGATACTGGCAGAAGGCATTGAAACGGTGGAAGAACGGGACTTTCTAGTCAACGCCGGGGTGCGTTATCTGCAGGGCTATCTGTTTGCCAAACCGGCGCTGGAGCAGCTGCTGACCGTCGAACAGATTCAGGGGTGGGCGTAACCTAATCAGGATAAGCTACTCAAGGTAATACCAAACAGATTAAATAACTGATCTATTTGGTTGTTCTACAAAAGGTCGGACAAAAGGCCTGCTCCGACGACCCGCTTCGAGCACCTCCCTGTGACGCTCAGCACATGACGTCCCTGTCATGTGATGGTCGGCGGAGCAGTTCCCTTTATCCTCCCTGATGCCAGGGAGTTGACTGTTGGCGTTGTTTACAGACAACTCGGTGCTCGAGAAGAGGCAACAGAGATCGACTACCACGACCGTGAAATTCCATGGACGGCATTTCCCGAGCCCTCAGGGATGAGTTTATGGCGTGTCGTGGGAGGCGGCTGTGTTGCCTCTGATCTTAGGTTTAAAATTGATCAGATCTTTATTCAAATTGGTATAAAACCGGGCCCTTGATGGCACGGCAAAGAGGGCAGCAAAGAACATCGATATGAATATAAACCGGTAAGCACAAATAAAGAGGACCGCCATGGCGGTCCTCTTTTTCTGTAGGCGAATCACAGGCTTCACGCTGAAGCCGGCCGGTTTATCCGTTATTTGGATGCCAGCTCTGCCACCCCTTCTTCTGCCTGGCGGCCGCGGGGCCAGAGGCCAATCACCACCTGCCAGGTCACGGCCAGGGCACCGATGATAAACACCACATCACCGAAGGTGCGCACCCAGCGCAGGGTTTGCAGCAGGCCTTGCTGCATGAAGCTTTCGCTGCGGGCATACCAGAGACCTTCGCTGGCGCTGGCCACAAACTGGATGACCCCCACCGGCAGCACGCTGGTGAACAGCATCAGCACCAGACCACCGTTGAGCCACCAGAAGGCGGTTTTCATCAGCGACTCGTTAAACACCAGATTGGGGCGAATGTAGCGCAGCACCAGCAGGGTGAAGCCCAGAGCCAGGAAGCCATAAACACCGAACAGGGCCGCGTGCGCATGGGTGGCCGTGGTGTTCAGCCCCTGAATATAGTAGAGCGCGACCGGCGGATTGATCATGAAGCCCAGTACCCCGGCACCCAGCATGTTCCAGAAGGCCACGGCCACGAAGAACATCAGCGGCCATCTCACGCTTTCCATCCAGGGCGCGCGGTGTTTCAGGCGCCAGTTTTCCCAGGCTTCATAACCCAGTACCACCAGCGGTACCACTTCCAGTGCGCTGAAGGTCGCACCCACTGCCATCACCGGAGTGGTGGTGCCGGAGAAGTACAGGTGGTGGAAGGTACCCGGAATGCCGCCCAGCATGAACAGCGAGGCGGAGGCCAGGCTGGCGGTGGTGGCCATGCGCTTGGACACCAGGCCCATGCTGCAGAAGATAAAGGCCAGGGCGGTGGCGGCGAACACCTCGAAGAAGCCTTCTACCCACAGGTGCACTATCCACCAGCGCCAGTATTCCATGACCGAGATATGGGTGCGCTCGCCGTAGAAGAAACCGGCACCGTAGAACAGGCCGATGGCGGCACAGGAGGCGGTCAGCAGGGCCAGCAGGTGTTTGTCACCGGGCTGACGCAGGGCCGGCACTATGCCGCGCAGCATCAGCACCAGCCACAGCACTATGCCGGTGAACTTGCCAATCTGCCACAGGCGACCCAGGTCGACATATTCATAGCCCTGATGGCCCAGCCAGAAGTTGAGGTTGGCAGGCATGATCTGCGCAATGGCCAGGTAGTTACCGGCAAAGCTGCCGACCACCACGGCGACCAGCGCCCAGAACAGCACATCCACGCCCAGTTTTTGGAACCTGGGATCCTTGCCACCGTTGATCATGGGAGCGAGAAACAGGCCGGCGGCCAGGAAACCGGTGGCGATCCAGAACAGCGCGCTTTGCAGGTGCCAGGTGCGCGTCAGGGTATAGGGAAGCCACTTGGACAGTTCAATGCCGTAAAAATGCTGCCCTTCCACCGTGTAGTGAGCCGTCACGCCGCCCATCATCACCTGGAAGGTAAACAGGGCGACCACCAGAAACAGGTACTTGCCCAGCGCCTTTTGCGAGGGGGTCAGCTTGAAGCTGGTCAGCGGATCTTTGGCCGGGGCTGCGGGCTCTTTCTCGTCTTCCTTGCGCAGGAAGGCCCAGGCCCAGATCAGGCCGCCGACACCGGCAATCAGCAGCACCACACTGACGATGGACCAGACGATATTCTCGGCGGTGGGTTGGTTGTCGATCAGCGGCTCATGAGGCCAGTTGTTGGTATAGGTGGCCTCACCGGCGGTACGTTCGGTACCCGCGGCCCAGGCGGTCCAGAAGAAGAAGTTGTTCAGATCCGCGCGGCGCTCGGCGCTCGGCAGTGTGTTCTCCTTCATGGCATAGCTTTGGCGCGTAGCCTGATAGTCCGCGTCGTTACCGAACAGGCGGCTGTAATAGTCGGCGGTATCGGCCATGGCTTGAGCGCGGCGTTCTGAGATCACCAGCACATCGTCGGCGGCGTTATAGCCATTGGTGCGGTACTCTTTTTTAAGCCGATGTTGCAGCAGGGCCTGCTGCTCGTCGTCCAGCTCGCCGTAGTGACTGCCGAAATCATCGATCGCCGCCAGGTCCAGCCAGGCCATCAGCTCCCGGTGCAGCCAGTCGGCGGTCCAGTCCGGCGCCTGATAGGCACCGTGGCCCCAGACCGAGCCCAGCTGCATGCCGCCAACCGATTGCCAGGCGGTCTGACCGTCGAGAATGCCGTCTTTGGTGGTGAGCAGGGTGCCGCTTTCGGTCACGACCCGAGCGGGTATGGGCGGTGCCTGGCGATAGACTTCCCGGCCAAAATAGCCGAGTACGGAAAAGGTAAGGCCGAGAACGACGAGTAGTATCGTCCACAGGCGACGATAATTAGCCATGGTGCACCTCCTGGTGCCGAGAGGAAGGGTTAAGAGAGTCCGCCTGGAACAGCAGGTTGTTTTCCAGGTGAATGTGTTGCATTAAATCGTTTTTCAGCTCGGTAATGCCGGCATACAGCGTCTGCCAACTGGTGCAGGCATCGCCGGGCAGGGCGAGTTGGTGGGTGAGTTCCAGCAGCCGGTTCAGCGCCTGACCGTGGTCGTCATGTTCCATGCGCATCACCTCGATGGGCGCCCGGGCCGGTGTGAACAGGCCTCGGCGCAGCATGGGAAACAGGATCTGCTCCTCCTTTTGCATATGACTTTCCAGCTCCTGGCGCATGGCGTCGAGATGATCCGCAAGACCCGATGGGCAAAGAGAATGCGCTTCGTGTACCGCTTCCACCCGGCGGGCCAATTGCAGCAACACCGGCAACTGCTCCCGATGAACCGCGTGATATCGCTCAAGAATATGGTCGATAAGCGGGTCGATACCGACCTCGGCCCAGTTGGTGTCGTCCTGATGGCGAGCCGCCAGCAACTCCAGCCGGGCAATGACCTCGGCGGTGTCCAGGCCGCGCTCGGCCAGTGCTTCGCTCAGCAAGGCCTTGCCGCCGCAGCAATAATTCAGCTGATAATGATGAAATAATCGGGTGGCGCCCGGAATGTCCCTGGCCAGCGAGCCGAGGGAGTGATTAAGCAGGCTCATGATGTTGCTCCTTGGCGGTGGTAATCTATCTAATAAATTGCAATCAACATGCCACTTTTTAAATTGTTGATATAAATGGTATTTTTGTTTTTATGGTTATTTTTACCTTGTCCGTGTAGGGTATTTAAAACCCTTTGATGGTGATTAATACCCTATGCTTTATGAGATTCTGCTGGCAGATCTGGCTACCGAGCTGCCCAGTGCGGTGCGGCTGCAAAGTCTGGTGCGCCTGTTGCGCGAGCACTTTCGTTGCGGGGCCGTCTGTTTGCTCAGGCTGCATGGTGAGGTGCTGAGCCCGGTGGCGGTAGACGGCCTGGTGCGCGAGGCCCTGGGCCGCCGCTTCGTGGTGACTCAGCATCCCCGGCTGGCGGCCATTCTGGCCAGCCGCAGCACCGTTGCCTTTGCTCCCGACTCACCGCTGCCCGACCCTTACGATGGCCTGCTCGAGCACCACGTGGGCGAGGCGTTGCCGGTGCATGACTGCATGGGGATCAGCCTGTATCTGGACGGTGAGCTGTGGGGGGCGCTGACGCTGGACGCGCTGACGGCGGGTACTTTTGATCGGGATGCCCGGGAGCAGTTGCAGCGCCTGGCTCTTACCGCCGCCGCCGCGGTGCGCATGACCCGGCTGGAGCAGGATATGCGGGCGCTTCGGCTGGCCCGGCAGGGAGCGCCGGCGCCGCTCGGCGAACGGCTGGAAGGCGAAATACTGGGTCAGAGCCCCCAGCTCAAGCGGCTGCTGCACGAGCTGGATGTGGTGGCCGACTCGGAGCTGCCGGTGCTGCTGACCGGCGAAACCGGCGTGGGCAAGGATCTGTTCGCCCGTCGCCTGCACCAGTGCTCCCCCCGCCGTAACCAGTCCCTGGTGCAGGTCAACTGCGCCGCCCTGCCCGAATCCCTGGCCGAGAGCGAGCTGTTCGGTCATGTAAAGGGGGCCTTTTCCGGTGCCGACAGCGCCCGGCCCGGGCGCTTCGAGGCCGCCGACGGCGGCACCCTGTTTCTGGACGAGGTGGGCGAGTTACCGCTCGGTATTCAGGCCAAGTTGCTGCGGACATTGCAGAACGGTGAAATCCAGCGATTGGGGGAAGACAAGCCGCGCAAGGTCAATGTGCGGGTGATTGCCGCCACCAACCGCCAACTGCACGACAGCGTGCGTGATGGTCATTTTCGTGCCGATCTCTATCACCGGCTGTCGGTGTACCCGGTGCCGATACCGCCCTTGCGCGAGCGGGGCGGTGACGTGCTGGTGCTGGCCGGTCACTTTCTGGAGCTGAACCGGACACGGTTGGGGGTGCGCAGCCTGCGTTTGTCGCCGGCTTCGGAACAGGCCCTGTGCCAGTATGACTGGCCCGGCAATGTGCGTGAACTGGAGCATGTGATCAGTCGGGCGGCAATAAAAGCCCTCAGTCGCGGCGCGGCACGGGAAG
Source organism: Oceanisphaera sediminis (assembly GCF_039539745.1). Taxonomy (NCBI): domain Bacteria; kingdom Pseudomonadati; phylum Pseudomonadota; class Gammaproteobacteria; order Aeromonadales; family Aeromonadaceae; genus Oceanisphaera; species Oceanisphaera sediminis. The sequence continues at coordinate 72,383 of NZ_BAABDS010000027.1, read as the reverse complement.
ACATTATCACTCTGGAGCCGGAGCTGCTGGATCTGGTCGGCGCTCCCCATGACTCGGCAGGCACCGTCCCCGAGACCGGCGCCGTCCCCGATTCCGGTGCGGCCACCGGCACAACCACGGCCGTCCCACCGCCGGCCAGCATGCAACTGGTTATCCACCAGGCCCAGCGCCAGGCCATCGAGCAGGCGCTCGTGCATAGCAAAAACAACTGGGCCGCCGCCGCCCGGTTGCTGGACATCGACGCCAGCAACCTGCACAAGCTGGCGAAAAAACTGGGATTGAAGTAATTCATATGGAGCTAGTTGGGTTGTTGTTCTACGCTTTCCAGGCACAGTGGTGCAACAACAACCAATAATAATCACAAGGACGGTCTATATGAAACTGAACGCATGTCTTGCGGGAGCATGTCTGTTGGTGGTGTGGCCTTCTTCGCGGAATACGCTCAGCTGATCAACCGCAGCGACTATGACATCAACGGTCTTATGCTGGGCCTGAGCTGGCATTTCTGAACCATAACCGCGTTACTCTCAAGGGGCCTCAAGGGCCCTTTTTCGATCCCCCAGCATCGGGCTGCAGGTCTTCTCGAGTCTCAGGTTGGTGCATCATACCATTGGATTACATTCGATCTTTTTGACTGTCATATCATAACAATCTGGAAAACCAACTGATCTGCTTGGATTTACGGTAAAGGTCGAACGAAGGGTTCACTCCACCGACACGCTGAACCGCATCCCTGCGACGCTCAGCACATGACGTCCTGTCATGTGATGGGCGCTGGAGTAGAACCCTTCATCCTCCCTAATGCTGCGGAGTCGCCTGTGGATCGACCTGCAGACAACTCGGTGCTAAACAGAGAGGCAACAGAGAGCGGCTCCCGCGACCGTGAAATGCCAGGGATGGAATTTCCGAGCCCCCATGGATGGGGTTATGGCGTGTCGAGGGAGGTGACTGTGTCGCCTCTGGTGCTCCGAACGAATATCTGATTAGAGACTCCATGGGATTGCCATCAATCTGGAAAGGCCATATCTCGTAAAAACAGGGCGATATCCGGAAAGGCGATAATCAGCCCGGCGGCGGCCACCAGCATGAAAATAAACGGCGGCGTACCGCGGATCACTTCCATATAGGGCCGTTTGAAAATGGCGATGGCGGTAAAGATATCGCAGCCGAACGGCGGCGTGGCTGAGCCGATGGCCACCTGCAGGGTAATGAGTACCCCCACCAGAACCGGATCCAGCCCGGTGGCTTGAATCGCCGGGGCGAAGATGGGGGTCAGCACCAGAATGACGACGATGGGGTCGACAAACATGCAGGCGATGAAGAAAGCCACACAGATGGCAATCAATACCCCGACCGGGCCGGCCTCGTTAACCCCCACCGACTCCAGAATGGCCTGGGGTATCTGGGCGAACGACAGTATCCAGGAGAAGCCATTACCAACCGCCACCAGAATAAAGACCACGGCGGTGATCAGGCCGGTGGACTTGGCGATGCGATAGATTTCCTTGAGCTTGAGCGCGCGAAACACCACAAACTCCAGCAGAAAGGCATAAAGCACGCAGACCGCGGCCGCCTCGGTAGGGCTGAAGATACCGCCGTAGATGCCGCCGACGATAATCACCGGAAAAAACAGCGGCCACAGTGCTTCTCGTACCGCAACCATACGTTCCGACCAGCCGGCTTTCGGCTCTGTGGGTACCTGGTGCTTGTGGGCGTAATACAGGCAATAGAGCGAAAACATCACCAGGATCAGCAGGCCGGGTCCGATGCCGGCGATAAACAGCTCGGCGATGGAAGTTTCGGAAATAACCCCGTAGATGATCATGCCGATGCTGGGGGGGATCAAAAAGGCGATATCACTGGCATTGATAATCAGCGCCAGGGTAAAGGAGTCGGAATAACCGGCCTTGAGCATTTTCGGCCGTAGCGGCGAGCCTATTGCCACCACAGTGGCCTGGGTGGAGCCGGACACGGCGCCGAACAGGGTGCAGGAGGTGGCGGTGCTGATGGCAAGGCCCCCCTTGATGTGGCCGATAAAGGCCATGACCATGTTAACCAGTCGGTCGGCAGAGTGGCCGCGGGTCATGATATCGGCGGCAAGAATAAACATCGGCACCGCAATCAGCGAGGCCGGACGAATGCCGCCCATCATCTGCTGAATAAAGGTACCCATCTGGCCGAAGCCGTCGAACATCATCACAAAGCCGACCACGGAGGCGGTGATCAGCGGAATCATCATGGGAAAACCCAACAGCAGCAGCCCAATCATGATGGCCATTAACAGCGTTGCCATGCGTTATGCCTTTTTATGGTTATTGACGCCAGGCGCTCGATTGTCGCCCGGAATTAAACTTTGGTTTCGGTATGGTTTTCGGTATCACCGTAGCCATCCACCACCCCGGTGGAGAGATAGACATGGGGGCTGGTCAGGTTCTTGACGGCGGTCAGCAGGTATTGAATGCCGGTAACGGCGAAGCCCACCGGAGCCCACAGATAAATCCACCAGATCTCGATGCCCAGGGCCGGCAGAATACGGCCGCGGCTGTGTAGCGTTTCGATGTAACCGTAGGCGTGATAGCTGAGAAAAAACATGATCAGGGCGGTCACGATGGCGATGAAGATCATCAGTACCTTCCGCGCCCGGGCGGGCAGCGCGTCGTACAGCGCCGACATGCGAATATGACGGCCGTGACGGGCGGCGTAGCCGAGGCCGGCAAAGGTGATGAAGATAATCAGAATCCGGTTGATCTCGCCGGAAAAAAAGAAACCCTCGCCAAAGACGAAGCGGGCGATGACATTGGCGCAGGTGTTGATGGCCATCAGCAGTACGCCGGATGCCAGCATGACGGCCTCGAATCGGGCAATCCACTCGTCGATCACGCCGAGAACACCGGGCAGGCCGGAGTCATAGGAAGCGGTGTCATCTTCTAGTTCAGGGGTGTGCTCAGACATGATGATGCTCCGGAGCAGTCTCGCCCCCCTTGGCCAAAACGTCGGGGGTAGGGGTTAAAGTCAGGCCCCACTGGCGTGGTGCAGTGGGGCTGTGGCCAAATATCAGTTGGCTTGCAGGTTTTCAAGATCCTGTTTGAACTGGTTCAGCAGCGCCTTGCCGCTGTCTCCGGTCATATCGATAAACTTGTCTTCCACCTGAGGAGCTCGCTCCTTGAAGGCCGCAATCTGGGTGTCATCCAGACGAGTTACCGTGACCTTTTTACTGTTGCTGGTAATTTTCTCCAGCGAGCGGTCGGCGAGGCCATCGATGTGCTCGATAATTTCCTCGAAGGCGTGATCGGCCGCTTTCTGCACCAGTGCCTTGTCCTCATCGGCCAGGCCGTTGTAGAAGTCCTGATTGGCCATCATGGCGGTGGTAAACCAGCCGTGACCGGTGAAAATCAGGTTGGGAGACACTTCATAGAGGCCGCCGGACTCGATCCAGAAAATCGGGTTTTCCTGCCCCTGAATCATGTTGGTTTGCAGGGCGCCATAGACTTCACCCCAGGGCAGGGGGGTCGGCGTGGCGCCGAAGGCGGAATAGGTTTCCGACAGCAGCGGGTTGGTCATGACCCGAATTTTCTTGTTGTTCAGCTCTTCCGGCGTGGTGGCTTTTTCATCCAGGGTGATGACCATTTCGCCTTCGGGATACATTTTCAGCAGTTCCAGACCTTTTTGCGCATAAAGCTCGGGAAAGTCCTCGTTGATGGCCTTGCTCTCGCGAAAGAAGTTCACCACCGTCTTCATGTCGGTAGGCATCAGGTAGGGAATGAAGAAAATCTGGGCTTCGGGGATCAGGGAGCCGGTGAAGCCGGGTGACTGGTTCACGAAGTTGAGAATACCGGCCTGGGTTTGCTCCATGATGTCATCAGACTCGCCCAGCTCACCGAAACGATAGATTTGCAGCGTATGATCCGAGTGCTCTTCTATGTATTCCTTGAATTTTTGCGCGTATACATCCTGTACGTCGCCTTCGTATTCCTCGTGGGCATAGCGCCAGTTGTCTGCCTGGACGGCACTACAGGTGAACAGCGCCAGCGCCGACAGCCCGGTCGCCAGCTTGAGTCCTTTTTGCTTGTTCATTCCATGCACTCCTTCGTTTCGAGTTCTAATTTCATTTGAGGCCATTATAGACTGGCAAAAGACGAGGCAGGACGCAAGGAGTCGACGCATGCAAGTGTATGTTGCGGGACGGTGGTGGCTGAAGAAGCGTCTGATAAAGCAGATTATTATTCTTTATTTTATATTTGATTGGTGTTTTTAAGGGGGGTTGTATGTTTTTTGACTGGGAGGCTAGCAGAGGTGGTCTGTTCGGCGAAAGTGACCACGCTTGGAATAATGCGGGTGACGAGTGGTGCAATATGGTTCCATTACTAATGAATTTGACCGGTGGGCGGCGGTAAACAAGCTGGTGGTATTTACCGCATTATGACTTCGGAAGCATGAAAGAGGCAACCCGGTTGCCTCTGTATGCCGCCTGTCGATGGACGACCGGAAAGTCCGCTTAGAAGTGGTAGCTGAGTACCGCGCCGGCCAGGGCCTGGGTGGCCTCACCCGCCTGACTAACGATGGGGCTGTCTTTTGCATCACCGGTGAGCCGAGTGATGCCGGCCAGGCCGGTAATGCTCCAGTCGGGGGCAAAACGGTAGTTGAGACTGCCACTCAGGCCCAGACGCAGATAACCCTGGTCGGGACGATAGCGAGACAGGCCGCTGCGGGCGGCATCGGCGGCGGTCACTCCGAACATGTCCTGCGTCCATTCCTTGCTGCTGTAAACCAGACTGGGGCCAAAGCTCGCACGCAAGTTGGGGGCTACTTTTTCGCGCCAGCCGGCGCGTGCGGTCAGCTGGTAGCCATCCACATCGCCGGTCAGCGGGGTTTCGGCCTGCAGACTGTAGCGCCAGGAGCCCGGTTGATAGCTGACTCTGACACCGCCGGAGAGGCCGCCATCCACCTGGTCGAAACGGCTCAAATCGCCGGTGTTGTCGCGGCCCGGTTGATAGCCGATAAAGGGCGACAGCGACCAGTCCTGCTGCTGAATCAGATTCCAGCCCAGACCATCACGCCAGTTCAGGTAGAAAAGGTCACCATATCTAACATTGAGATCCGGTAATACTCGCGCTTTGTAGTCGTCACTGCCCAGATAGTCGGGCGCCATGACGGCAGAAGCACCCAGGCTGCCGCTCCAGGTGTACTGGGCTTGGGCCGGCACTGCCAGTAGCGGAGCCAGGGTGGCGAGAGAATAAAGAAATGAACGAGACATAAAAATGGCTATCCTCTTGTTATTTTTGATCATCTCGAAAGGTCAACAGACCCTAAGTCACGGCCGTTCCCTGGCAAGCCTGAAAGATTCAGGGCGAGTATCTGCTTGTCTTGAATCAGGTCTGTAGGCCCACTGTTAACCGGCCGAAAACGACGTATATCAGCAGAACCTGATCTTGTGGCAGTGTAGCATGAGTCTGATGGGGTGACCGACGAATGGCGGTATGGCATCGCCCATTGTGGGTATACCGATACCAAGCGCAGGGTGGCGCGCTTCACCTCTCGCTGCAGCCAATAAAAAACCCCGGCATGGCATACCGGGGTTTTCTTTAACCGAATCGATTCAGACGGTCAGTTTCAGGCGTTCAGTGTTGCCAGTGCCTGGTTGAGGGTGGCGCTGGGGCGCATCACCTTTTCTACCGCCGCCTGATCGACGTGGTAGTAACCGGTCAAGCCGGCAGACTGACCTTGCACCGCATTCAGCTCGGCGACGATCTGCTGTTCGTTGTCGGCCAGGGCCTTGGCCAGCGGCGCAAAGTGGGCGGCCAGTTCGGCATCGTCGGTCTGGGCGGCTACTTGCTGGGCCCAGTACAGGCTCAGGTAGAAGTGGCTGCCGCGGTTGTCCAGCTCGCCGGCTTTGCGCGACGGCGACTTGCCGTTGTCCAGCAGCAGCTCGGTGGCCTTGTCCAGGCACTTGGCCAGGAGCTTGGCGCGGGCGTTGTCTTCCTTGATGCCCAGCTCTTCCAGCGACACCGCCAGGGCCAGGAATTCACCCAGTGAGTCCCAACGCAGGTGGTTTTCTTCCATCAGCTGTTGCACGTGCTTGGGCGCGGAGCCGCCGGCACCGGTTTCGTACATGCCGCCACCGGCCAGCATGGGTACGATAGACAGCATCTTGGCCGAGGTGCCCAGCTCCATGATCGGGAACAGGTCAGTCAGGTAGTCACGCAGCACGTTGCCGGTCACGGAAATGGTGTCCTGGCCGCGCATCATGCGCTCCATCGAGAAACGAATGGCTTCGTTGTAGGACATGATGTGAATGTCCAGGTCGGTCAGATCGTGATCCTGCAGGCAGGCTTCCACCTTTTTGCGCAGCTCATTGTCGTGGGCGCGTTCGGCATCCAGCCAGAATACCGCCGGAGTGCTGGATTGACGGGCACGGGTAACGGCCAGCTTGACCCAGTCGCGAATGGCCGCGTCCTTGGTCTGGCAGGCGCGCCAGATATCGCCTTTTTCCACGTCGTGCTGCATCAGCACCTGGCCGTTGGCATCGACCACGCGCATGGTGCCGTCTTCGTTCAGCTCGAAGGTCTTGTCATGCGAGCCGTATTCTTCGGCCTTCATCGCCATCAGACCCACGTTGGGCACGGTACCCATGGTGCGCGGATCGAAGGCGCCGTTGGTCTTGCAGAAGTTGATCACTTCCTGATAGATGCGGGCATAGGTGCTTTCCGGCATCACCGCCTTGGTGTCTTTCAGCTTGCCGTCACGGCCCCACATCTTGCCGGAGCTGCGGATCATGGCGGGCATGGAGGCATCCACGATCACGTCGCTGGGCACATGCAGGTTGGTGATGCCTTTAACGGAGTCGACCATCGCCATTTCCGGGCGGTGCTCGTAACAGTCGTGAATCGCCTGCTCGATTTCATCCTGGGTGGACTGGGGCAGGGCCTTGATCTTCTCCAGTACGCTGTTCATGCCGTTGTTGGCATTGACGCCCAGCTCGTCGAACAGCTCACCGTATTTTTCGAATACTTCGCGATAGAACACCTTGACCGCATGGCCGAATACGATGGGGTGTGACACCTTCATCATGGTGGCCTTGACGTGCAGTGACCACATCACGCCGGTCTCTTTACAGTCCTGCAGGGTCTGCTCGAAGAAGCTTTCCAGCGCCTTGGCGCTCATGAACATGCCGTCCAGTACTTCGCCGGCCTGCAGCGGCAGCTCTTTCTTCAGCTCGATCTTGCCGGCCTTGTCGATGAACTCGATGCGCACTGTCTGGGCGGTGTCCATGGTGACCGACTGCTCGCTGGAGAAGAAGTCGCCGCCGTTCATGTAGTCGGCGTGAGAGCGGGAAGCCTTGCTCCAGGCACCCATCGAATGGGGATACTTGCGGACGAACGCCTTGACCGCGGCCGGGGCACGACGATCCGAGTTACCCTGGCGCAGCACCGGGTTGACCGCGCTGCCGAGGATTTTGGAATAGCGTTCGGCGGCGGATTTCTCTTCGTCGGTTCTGGCTTCTTCCGGCAGGTCGGGAACATCGAAACCCTGAGCCTGCAGTTCTTTGATACAGGCGCGCAGCTGGGGCACAGAGGCGCTGATGTTGGGCAGCTTGATGATGTTGGCGTGCGGATCCTGGGTCAGTTCGCCCAGTTCGCTCAGGCCGTCGGCCACTCGTTGTGCTTCGCTCAGGCGCTCGGGAAAGGCGGCCAGAATACGGCCGGCCAGCGAGATGTCGCTCAGGGTCACGTTAATGCCGGCGGAGCTGGCAAAGGTACGTACGATGGGAAGCAAAGAATAAGTGGCTAAGGCGGGAGCCTCGTCGGTCAAGGTATATACGATAGTGGGTACTTTGGTGGTCATTATTTCGCTCTGTCCCTGCTTGATAGATGGGGGTTCAACGGCTCAGCGTGGCACCAACTTTTGGCTGGCGCTGGCGCTGGCCAACGCCGCTGGATTGAATTTCCGACCGGCATTGTATGACATATCGCCCCTCGGACTTAAGGGGCTTGAGTGAATTCTGTGGCGTCACTCGATTAAAGAGGGTCTGGTCGTACCGAATTGCTCGTCGGGCAGGCCGGTGTTCAGGACTTTTCGGCGCTATCGCCGTGGTCGTTGGTTCGAGCTGCCGGCCTGGCTGCACAGGCCTGATCCCGGCCCTTGTGCTTGGCCTGGTAAAGGGCATCGTCGGCTCGTTGTATCAGGGTATCCACGGTATCACCGGGTGCCAGTGTAGCGAGGCCGGCGCTGGCGGTAATGCGGTCGCCACAGGGAAAGCGATGCCGGCGTATGCTGTGCAGCAGCCGTTCGGCCAGTTGTCGGCTGTGCTCGAGGTCGGTATCAAAGCAGAGAATAAGAAACTCTTCTCCGCCCCAGCGGCAGATGGAGTCGGCTTCGCGCAGATGCGTTTTTAACAGCTCGCCAAATTGAACCAGCACCTTGTCGCCAACCAGATGGCCGTATTGATCGTTGACGTGCTTGAAGTGATCGATGTCGATCATGATCACCGCCAGTGGATGATGGTAACGCAGGGCGCGTTGCAGGTCTTTTTCCAGCGTTGCATTCAGGCCGTGGCGGTTGGGCAAGCGGGTCAGGGAGTCGGTCTGTGCCGTCAACTCGAGCTGCCGGTTCAGTGCCCGCAGGCGACGCGCCCAGAACAGGCTGGTGCCGATAACGGCAATCAGCAGCAATCCCAGCCCGTAGGCCAGGGTGTAATCGGTAATCACCTCCGACACCATCTGCAATGACAGATGACGATCCATCACTTTTTGCCGTTCCTGCGCGGTAATGGCATTGATACCCTGGTTGAGAATATCGCGCAGGGTATGTTCCGACTGCAATACCCCCATGCGCAGCCGGTTTTCGTAACCGGGAATCTGTCCCGAAATCTTGAGGTTGTACCAGCCCTGCTGCTTGATGGTATGGGCGGCCACCACCAGGGATCTCAGGGTCAGATCGGCTTTGCCATCCGAGACCAGTTGCAGGGCCTCGGGCTCGGTATCGGTGTCGATAATGGTCAGGTTGGGAAAGTCCCGGGCGAAGAATTCGGCCATGGCGGTGCCCCGCTGCAGGGCAATGGTCTTGTCGGTCAGGCCGGCGACATCGGAGATAAAGGGAAACTCTTCCCGGGTGATCAACACATTGGGGTCGTCCAGCAGCGGGTCGGTAAAGATCAGCCACTGTTCACGCTCCGGGGTCTGGTTGAGCAAACTCAGCGCCACGCAGTCTCCGTTACGGGAGGCGGCCAGGCTCTCTTCCCAGCCGGAGGTGGGATACAGCTGTATTCGTAATCCGGTTTTGGCGGCGACCAGGGCGATAAGATCGGCGGCGATGCCCACATGCCGGTTGTTTTTGTCTATTGCTTCAAACGGTAGCCAATCCGGATCCACGCACATCGACAGGGTGGGATGGGCATTGAGATAGACCTGCTGGGTGACGCTGAGTGGTACTCGGGATTCGCTCGCCAACAGAGCGTGGCTGAAGGCAAGCAACAGGCATAAACCTGACAGCAGGCGATAACCGGATAACCGGTGAAACATTGACGTTAGCCCGCCTACAGCAAGTATCAATACTGAATTCATCCCTGTCCTCAGGCGGTGATGCATGAGTCCATAATGCGACGTTAGACAGGCCGGAGCAATGCTTGTCAGTGTCATTTTGCTGGTCGGTGCGCAGAAATGCGATTGGCATGGGGAGGTGGCGGATAAAAAAGCCCGGGCGAGGCCCGGGCGTGATGCAGGTTGAAAACGGCGGTCAGGCCTCGGTTTTGGCTTGCGACGGGGCCTGGTGCGGAAAGTGAATTTCTTCTTCTTTCTTGCCGGCGTCGGGGTTGTTGAAGCGCGCCACATCCATGGCACCTTCGCTCTTACCCACGATGCAGGTCACTACCGAGTCGCCGGTAATGTTGACCGCGGTGCGGATCATGTCCAGCAGACGGTCGACACCGATGATCAGTGCTATGCCTTCTACCGGCAGGCCCACCTGGTTCAGCACCATGGCCAGCATGATCAGGCCGACACCGGGTACACCGGCGGTGCCAACGGAAGCCAGAGTCGCGGTCATGATCACCATCAGGTAGTCGTTGAAGCTCAGATCGATGTTGAACGCCTGGGCGATAAAGGCGGTGGCCACGCCCTGCATGATGGCGGTGCCATCCATGTTGATGGTGGCACCCAGCGGCACGGTAAAGGCGGCCACCTTGTTGTCTACCCCCATGCGGCGGGTCGCGGTCTCCATGGTCACCGGAATGGTGGCGTTGGAGGAGGCGGTGGAAAAGGCGAACATCACCGCATCTTCCATTTTCTTGAGGAAGGTCAGCGGATTCAGGCCGGTAAAGACCCGGAACATGACGGAGTAGGTCACCAGACCATGCAGCAGCAGGGTACCGGCCAGCACCAGGAAATACTCCAGCAGGTTGACGATGGCATCCAGTCCCAGGCTGGTAAACAGCTGGGCCATCAGGCAGAAGACGCCAAAGGGCGCCACGTTCATCAGCAGCGTCACCAGCTTCATGATGACCTCGTTGAAGTCATTGAACAGGGCGGCAATGCGCTCGCCCGGTTTGCCGGCCAGGCTGATGGCGATGCCGAACAGTACCGCAAACACGATGATCTGCAGGGTGTTGCCCTCGGCCATCGAATTGATGGGGTTGGTGGGGAACATGCCGACAATCACCTGGCCCAGGCTGGGCGCTTCCTTGGCGGCGAAGGTGGTGGCGCTGGTCAGGTCGACGCCGTCACCGGGTTTGAACAGGTTGCCCATCAACAGCGCCAGGGTGATGGCGATGGCGGTGGTGACCAGATAAAACGCCAGTGTCTTGCCCCCGAGGCGTCCCAGGGTGGAAAGGTCTTTCAGTGAGCTGGTGCCGCAGACCAAAGACACGAAAATCAACGGTACCACCAGCATCTTGAGGCTGGCGATAAAGATTTCGCCACCCACCTGCAGCAGACCATTGACGATATATTCCTGCACGAAGGTGACGTCGGCCAGCAGGGTACGGAAGATAAAGCCGGCCACAATACCCAGGCTCATGCCCAGCAGGACCTTGCCGGTCAGCGACATTTTTTTCTTGTCGGTAGTCATCAGATGGATTCTCCTTATCCGATATAAGGGAGCAAAACGGTGGCATCAAGGATGCCCTGAGGTGAGGTTTGGAGCCTCTGATTCGTCACACCGAGCGGGTCGGGTGTGGCGGAGCGGCGCGCAGAATGCCATTTTTTTGTCTTGGCGTGAAGTTTTCTGCTTTGTGAGTGCTCATTGATTCTCTTTTTTACTACTGAAATCAAACTTTGTGTGAGATCATGCTGATAGTCCGAATCGCAACAGGCGCCACCTTTACATTAAGGTAGCGCCTGCTGTGAAAGACGTGATGGTCTTATATCAATCTGTAAAACTAACGGGTCTGTTTAGCTGCCCGGTAAAGGTCGAACGAAGGGTCAACTCCACCGACACGCTGCAAGCACCTCCATGTGGCGCTCAGCACATGACGTCCTGTCATGTGATGGTCGCTGAAGTAGAACCCTTCATCCGCCCCTCTGCTGCGGCGTCGCCTGTGGGAGGTGACTCTGTTGCCTCTCGTGTCCGGTTCTAAAATAGATCATATCTTTATTTAGATTGGGATGACTCAGTCGTTGAAGGTGGCGGCAATCTTGTGGATGCTGAGATCGGCACCGTTGAACTCCTGCTCTTCGGTCAGACGAATACCCACCAGCAGCTTGATGCTGCCGTACACCAGCAGGCCGCCCAACAGGGCCACCAGGATACCGGCGGCGGTGCCCAGCAGCTGAGAGAGAATGCTGACGCCGCCCAGGCCACCCAGTGCCTGCTGGCCAAAAATACCGGCGGCAATGCCACCCCAAGCGCCGCAAATGCCGTGCAGCGGCCAGACACCCAGCACATCGTCGATCTTCAACTTGTTCTGCTGCAGGGTAAACAGCCACACGAACAGGCCGCCGGCGATCATGCCCACCACCAGGGCTCCGATGGGGTGCATCAGATCCGAGCCGGCACACACCGCCACCAGGCCGGCCAACGGACCGTTATGGATGAAGCCCGGGTCATTCTTGCCCAGGATCAGCGCGGCGATAATGCCACCGACCATGGCCATCATGGAGTTCAGTGCCACCAGGCCGGAAATGCCGTCCAGAGTCTGGGCCGACATCACGTTGAAGCCGAACCAGCCGATGGACAGTATCCAGGCGCCGAGGGCCAGAAAGGGAATGTTGGACGGCGGAAAGGCCACCAGCTTGCCGTTGCGGTAACGACCCCGGCGTACACCCAGCAGCAATACCGCCACCAGGGCTATCCAGCCGCCAACGCCATGCACCACCACAGAGCCGGCAAAGTCATGAAAGGGCGCGCCGAAGGTGTTTTCCAGCCAGGCTTGCAGGCCGAAGTTGCCGTTCCAGGCGATGCCTTCGAAAAACGGATAGACCAGGGCCACCGACAGCGATGACGCGCACAGAATGGGCCAGAATTTGGCCCGCTCGGCGATGCCGCCGGAAACGATGGCGGGAATGGCGGCGGCAAAGGTCATCAGAAAGAAGAACTTGACCAGCTCGTAGCCCTGACCGGCAGACAGGGTTTCGGCGTCCTGAAAGAAGGTGACGCCATAGGCCACCCAGTAGCCGACAAAGAAGTAGGCGACGGCGGAAAAGCCGAAGTCGGTCATGATCTTGGCCAGGGCGTTGACCTGGTTCTTGTGGCGCACCGTGCCCACTTCGAGAAAGGCGAAGCCGGCGTGCATGGCAAACACCATGACAGACCCCATCAGAATAAACAGGGTGTTGGCACTCTGTGCCAGGGTGTCGATGGCGGTACTGATACTGTCCATGAATCTCTTCTCCTTCATGCTCCGTGGTGGTGCAGGTGTTGCATTACTATGGTGCAATGCCGTTGTTGCCTGGCCAGAATAGTGCGAGGTGTCGTGTGATGTCGCTCACATAAAATAACAGGCATTAATCATGCCAAAGTGTAAGGGCCAATAGTCGAGTCAGGATGATTGAGTCGCCCGGTGTTCGTGGTCGAACGGGGTTGAGACAAGGAGGGTTATTATGCTTGTGAAGAAGAGCCGGCGGGTTTTCGTTGCGGAATTTCCTCTATTTCCACGATTTTGGAGCGGCTCATCACCACCTTCCAGCGCTGAATAACCGGCGGCTTCTGGCCCTGTATTTCGCGGGTGACCAGGTTGATCAGATAGCGTTTTTCCACCGATTGGCGGGACACCTGCCCCTCGTTCAACTGATAGACATGATGCGAGCCCTTTTCCATCAGCTTGGACAGCAGACTCAAGTCCAGCTGCAGTACTTCGCGTGTCTGCTCGTAGCCACTCAGAAAACGGGTGGGCAACATGCGGGAGTGGCTGCCATAGTGCATGATCACCTCTTCCCGCTGGCTGATGGTGGCGCGCCGGGCGGCCAGAATATCGTCATCCAGTCGCGAGCTGCGCCGGTAGTCGAACCACTCCAGCTGGCGGCCCACCAGTTGGGTGCTGTGCACATCAAAATACTGTCGTCGCCATTTGGGGCGCCCCTTGCGCAGCCAGCGCCACAGGGTGTTGCGCAAGTCGTCCTTGAACAGTTCACGCAGAGCATAAAGTAGGGCCAGGGCGAAAATCACCATCAGCGAGATACCGCCCAGGGTTTCGCGCACCTCGTAGGCGGCCAGCGACACCGAGGTCATCACCACGGCGGTGACCCCGGCCTTGAGCAGCTTCTGCTCGCCGCCACCCAGCTCCCGGGTTTTCTCCTTGAGCGTTACCGGATATTCGATCAATCTGCGCAGCAGCCGCATCTTGTTGGAGATGCGCGACAGCGCCTCCGTGGTGTGGCTGGAATTATATTGCTGCCGTTCACGATGCCGGCGTTCGATATCACACACTTCCAGCAGCAGTGACTTGGTGGTCTTGTAGTCGCCGTTGCGGGGCAGATGGGCGACCAGCGACAACAGCCGCTGCTCGGTAAACCAGGACAGATAGTTGTCGATATTGGCGTAGTACTTGAGCAGGGTCTGATCGGTGGGCACATTGCGGCGCAGGCGGCGCAGAATATCCTGGGCCAGGGCGATCACCTCTTCTATCGCCTCCTGGCCGGCGCCGTCTTTTTCGTTACGCAGCTTGTGACAGGACTGCTCCAGCCCCACCACGTACTGATAGGCATAGAGGCTGAGGCTGAGCCGGTATTGCTCGGTGGTGAGCTTGCCCCGGCGGGCCAGTCGGCTGTGTACCAGTGGCAGCAGCGGCTGGTCACTGAAATAGGTGCGCTGTACCTGAATGGCGCTGTGGTAAAACTCTTCTTCCGGCACTACATTGGTGTTCAGCCCCAGTTCGCCGGGAATAAAGAGGTACATATCCAACCGGTGTTCGGTTGCCTCCCGCAGAATGCGAGATACCTTGAGGGCGAAGCCATCTTTACGCTCAACGCTGATCAAAAATCGGGATACTCCAACAAAAACAACAGCAATAACAATATATTAAATTGCAGTAAAGAGGGAGGATAAACAGCCTGAGCGGCCAGTCTAGTGATAAAAAACCCCGCTAGTGCGGGGTTTAACTGACTGAAGGTGAAGGGATTATTGCTGAGCTTCGGTGAGCGTCTTGCCCTGTTCGGTCCAGAATGTCTTGGCGCCGTCGTGCATCGGGGTCACGATACCCATGATGCCGCTGTCGATACTCATGGACTTGGCGGCCTGGGAGACGGAGGACATGAACTTCAGGCCGTCGGATGAATAGATCTCCTGCAGGCTGTCGCGCACCTTTTCTTCGGACAAATGGCGACCGGCCACCCACAGGGCGGAGTCCTGAATGGTCACCACATCATAATCCACGTTGGCGTAGGTGCCGGCAGGAATGGTAACCGCGGCGTAGTAGGGGTGGTCATTGAACAGGGTGCCTTTTTCGGCAGCTTCGTTCACCTGCAGCAGGCGAATTTTGTTGCTGGAGGCGGCCTGGATCACCGACGCATTGGGGAAGCCGGCAAATACCCAGAGCGCGTCGATCTGGCGGTCGCCCAGTGCCGAGGCGCCCTGGTTGTAGCCGATGTACTGGGGCGTGATCTTGTCCCACAGCCCCACTCCCTCGAAGAAGCGCTGGGCGGAGGCGGCCGCACCGGACCCGGCGGGTCCCACGGCGATGTTCTTGCCTGCCAGCTGGGCTACATCGGTAATGCCGGAGCCGTCCAGCACTATCAGGTGCGCCGGGGCGCCGTACAGATAGGACATGGCCTGCACATTGCGATACTTGCGGGTGTCGTTGGTCAGCTTGCCGGTCAGCCCCAGATACATGTCGCCGGAGTAGACGATACCGAAGTCGGCGTCGCGGGAGTTGACCCGACGCAGGTTTTCCACCGAGCCGGCGGAAGCCATGTTGGAGACTTCCACACCCGCCATGGTGCGCGACAGCCGGGTGGCAATGCCGTTGGAGAAATACTGGAAGGTGCCGCCGTCCGGGCCACCGGAAAACGCCAGCCGCTCGGTCTGGGCATGAGCCATGCCCGTACCCAGGGTGGTCACGGCAACGAGGGTGATGGATGTCAGCGTCCTGGCAGGCTTGCACATTTTATTCAGTATCATGGTTGTTTCCTCTTTATGGTTGTATTTCTCGTTGTCTTCCCTCGAGAAAGGGGAGGCGGCCGTTCAGCCGCGCTCGGGTACCGTTAATACCGGAATCGATGATTGACGAATAACGCGCTCGGTGGTGGAGCCCAGCAGCCGTTTTTCCAGGCCGTGACGGCCATGGCTGCCCATGATGATGAGGTCGGCTCCCAGGCTGTTGGCCTGGGACAACAGGGCCTCGGGGCCGGAGCCAATCACCACGTCGGTGGTCAGCTCGCCCTGAAACTGGCCGAACAGCCGTTGTTTGAAGTCATGCATGTCGGTCATCGCCTGGGTGTTGACCTCCCTGACGAAGGCGTCCATTACCCCGGCGGGAATGCTGCGCCGGTGCCGGTCGCCCAGCTCGGTGATCACGTGCAGCAGGTGCAGTCGGGCGCCGTGCATCCGGGCCAGATGACTGGCCAACTCCGCCGCCCGGGCGGCGCTGGCGGAGAAGTCGGTGGCATATACAATCAACTTAATCTGGGCCATGGGAATATCCTTAACTGGCATTGGAATGGTGGATGTCGGCCATCGGCGTGGCATTGCTTTCCCGCTGCAGCCACCACACCAGGGCGACCAGTGCCAGACCGCCGATATCGGAAACCAGCGTCGGCCAGTACAGCAACAGGGTTCCGGCACCGAGCAGCAGCCATTCCAACAGCCGGGTCTTGCGGCGCAGATAACCCATGGCGAAGGCGCCGAAGGCGATGGTACCCAGGGTGGCCGAGACAAAGGCGGTGATGATTTCCAGCACGCTGCCGTCGAGCAGCATGGCCGGCACATAGGCGAACAATAGCGGCATCACGTACAGCATCTTGGCGAACTTGAACGAGGTCCAGCCGGTCTTCCAGGGATCCGATCCGGCGATGGCGGCGCCCGCATAGGCGGCCACGCATACCGGCGGCGTGATGTTGGAGTCCTGAGACAGCCAGTAGACGATCATGTGGGCGGCGATGGCCGAGACGCCGAATTCGCCCAGCGCGGGCACCGCCAGCACGGCCACAATCAGATAGGCGGCGGTCACCGGTACCCCCATGCCCAGCACCAGCGAGGCGATGGCCACCAGTATCAGCGCCAGCATCAGGCTGTCACCGGCCATGGAGATGATCAGATCCGAGAACTTGAGGCCCATGCCGGTGAGTGAAATGGTGCCGACGATGATGCCGATTACGCCGATGGTGGCGCCCACGATCAGGGTGTTGCGCGCGCCGATCTGAATGGCATCCCAGACTTCCCGGGGCCCCATACGGGTTTCCCTGTCGACCCAGCTGACCGCGATGCACGACAGGGTAGCCCAGAATGCCGAGTTGCCGGCGGAACGGCCGGTGAGCAACAGCACCGTGATGATCACCAGCGGCAGGGCATAGTACCAGCCGCTCTTGAACACGGTTTTCCAGTGGGGAATTTCTTCGCCCTGCACGCCGACCAGGCCATGCTTCTTGGCTTCGAAGTGCACCATGCAGTACACCGCCAGAAAGTAGAGCAACGCCGGGCCGATGGACAGCATCATGATGGTGGAATAGGGGGTACCGGTCAGTTCGGCCATCAGGAAGCCGCCGGCACCCATGATGGGGGGCAGAAACATGCCGCCGATGGAGGCGGCGGGTTCGATGGCCCCGGCCACATGGGGCCTGAAACCGGCCCGCTTCATCATCGGAATGGTGAAGGCGCCGGAAGACACGGTATTGGCGATGGCCGAACCGGACACCGAGCCGAACAGGGCGGAGGAAATCACCGCGACCTTGGCGGGTCCGCCGGTGGAGCGACCGGCGAGGGCCAGCGGCAGATCGATGAAGAACCTGCCGGCGCCGGACTTCTGCAGGAAGGCTCCGAAGAAGATGAACAGGATGACATAGGTCGCCAGTACGCTGGCCATGACCCCGAAAACCCCGTTGGTGGTTAGGAACAGGGCGGTGGCCAGGCGTTCGAAACGAAAGCCCCGGTGAGCCAGCAGCTCGGGCAGATAGGGTCCGAACAGGGCGAAGGCGATCATCGCCACCCCAATCAGGGTGATGGACCAGCCCAGCACCCGGCGGCAGATTTCCAGCGATAACAGCAGACCGACGATGCTGATCAGCATGTCGACCTCGTTTTCTGCCCCGGCCCGGTAGTTGAGCAGCTCGAACTGGCTGATCCAGTACAGTACGGTACCGGCGGTCATCAGGGCCAGTATCACATCGCTGGCGGTCGGGCTGTTGTGGTTACGCCGGTTCAGCCACTGGTCCAGCGGCACCAGGATGGCGGCGAAGGGCAGGATCAGCCACAGGCCGTAGTGCAGCTTGTCCAGATCCTGCTCCAGCGCCATGCCGAGACCGTCGTAGTCCCAGGTTTCCCGGAACAGGGTCAGTTGCTGGTAGAAGGCGGTGGGCGAGTCGTACACCAGAAAGCAGCTGACCAGCAACGACAGCAGGGTGGCGCTGATCAACGACAGGCCGCCATGGGCGGCGCGGCTGCCCGCCGGGTATAACAGGAAGACCAGCACGAAGGTGATCAGCACATAGATGCCGAGATGGTACTGGGTGCTGAGGGCGGCGACGCCGGCGCCGTAAAAGTAGATGGCCACCATGACTGCGGCCAGGCCGGCGGTCAGCCAGGCCCAGGGCCCGGTGAGCTTGCGCTCGCTCTTGGCATCTTTCTCCATCAGTTCCTTGAGCTTTTTCTGCTCGTCGGGACTCAGGCTGTCGAGTTGTTGTTCGTCGTTTGACATCTTGACCTCTGTATTTGCTCCGGCTCCCGGGCCGGTTGGCTTTCCCTGCCGGGGTGTCTCCTGAGCGCGGATAACCCTGTGGCGTTGTTGTTAATGCCATGTAGCAATAATGAGGCCAGAATTGGTGGGGTGGGGGCAGAGGCCCGTGGTTAAAGGGCTGGCGGGCAGGGCGAGGTGATTCAGTCGTGTGGTATTGAGTAGAAATGGGTGGGAATCCGCCAGTTCCAGATAGAGCTTTGGCGGCTTTCCACCCATTGGCGCCTGATGGCGCGAAAATAGGCACCGAGGCCGTGACGAGACCGGTGAGTCTGCCGCGAATTGGTCGCCGCCGATGGATGTAAATCCCCCCATCGGCGCTAATGACGGCTCAGTCGGTGCCGTCCTTGTAATCGTTTTTGTCCAGCTCGTATTTTTTCATCTTGTCGTACAGGGTCTTGCGCGGTAACTGGAGACTCTCCAGGGTGTGTTTGATGGAGCCGCCGTGGCGGGCGAGTTCGGCCTGAATCAGGGTTCTTTCGAAGTGCTCGACCCGAGCGGCCAGCCCCTGGGTCACCGGCTCCGGCTCGGTGATGGGCCTGTCGTCGAAGTCGAAGGTACAGGCTTCGCCGAGCAGCACATATCGCTCCGCCAGATTGCGCAGTTCACGCACGTTGCCGGGCCAGTCGTGGCTCATCAAGCTGTGAATGCGCTCGGGCGACAGCGGCGGAATCTCCCGTTCGTACAAAGAGGAGGCGAGCAGGGCGAAATGCTGGAACAGCATGGGAATGTCCTGGGGGCGGGCCCGCAGGGGAGGAATGTCGATGCGCACCACGTTGAGCCGGTAATAGAGATCTTCGCGAAACTCGCCGGTCTCGGCCAGGGCGCGAAGATCGGCCTTGGTGGCGGCGATGATCCTGAGATCGAGCGGGATCAGGGTGTTGGATCCCAGCCGTTCTATGGCTCTTTCTTCCAGCACCCGCAACAGTTTGATCTGCAGGCTCATCGGCATGCTTTCAATTTCATCCAGGAACAGGGTGCCGCCGTTGGCATGTTCCAACTTGCCGATGCGTCGTTCTCTGGCATCGGTAAAGGCGCCTTTTTCGTGGCCGAACAGCTCCGACTCGATCAGGGTCTCGGGTACGCCGCCGCAGTTGATGGCCACAAAATTGCGCTCCCGGCGCGGGCTGTGCTCGTGGATATAGCGGGCCAGCAAATCCTTGCCGGTACCGGTTTCTCCCATCAGCAGCACATCGGCCGGGGTGTCGGCCACGGTCAGTACCAGCTGGCGCAGTTGCAGTATGGCGGGAGAGCTGCCGATGATGCGCGGCCCGGGGGCGCTCTGGGCCTGCAGTTCCTGACGCAGCGTGCGATTTTCCAGGGTCAGGGTGCGTTTTTCCAGCGCCCGATGCACCACATCGAGCAGCAGGTCGGCGGAGAAGGGTTTTTCGATGAAGTCGTAGGCGCCGTTGCGGATGGCGCCGACCGCCATCGAGATATCCCCGAAGCCGGTGATCAGGATCACCGGAATGTCCGAGTCCAGCTGTTTGATCTGTTGCAGCAGCTCCAGCCCGCTCATGCCCGGCATATTGATGTCGGTGACCACCACGCCGGCAAAGTCGGGGGTGATCCGGGCCAGGGCCTGGCGGGCATCGGCCAGTGCGAGCACCTGGTAGTCTTCCAGCTCCAGGGTTTGCCCGGCCGACAGGCGGACATGGGGATCGTCATCGACCAGGATGACAGTAGCGTCATGGTTCATGCATGCTCCTGAGGTGAATACGATGGCAGCGTCAGGGTGAACAGGGCACCACCTTGCGGGTGATTGGCGGCTTCCAGTCTGCCGTTAAGGCTATGGACGATGCGGTGGGAAATGGACAGCCCCAGCCCCATACCGGTCGGCTTGGTGGTGTAGAAAGGCTCGAATACATGAGTCAGGGCGTCGGGGTTCAGGCCCGGCCCATGATCGCGCACGCTCAGCCGTACCCATTGGGATTGGCTGTTGAGCCTGATGTCGATGCGGGGAGACGACTGTCCGATCATGGCCTGCAGGGCGTTGCCGATCAGGTTGACCAGCACCTGTTCCAGCCGGCCGATGTCGCCGGTCACCCAGAGCCGCTCCAGTCCTTCTGGCCAGCTGATGTCGGCCTGTTTTTGCTCCAGCTGGCTGCCCATGATCACCATGACCCCCTGACGCAGATGCTGCAGATTGACGCCCCGCCCGGACTCCTGCTGTGGGCGGGCGAACTCCCTGAGCGGCTGCAGAATGGAGGCCATGCGATCGGCCAGTCCGGCTATTTCGGCCAGATTGGTGGTTACCGCCTCGGCTCTGCCCCGGGTGAGCAGCTTGCGACCGTTGTCGGCGAAATGGCGGATGGCGGTGATCGGCTGGCTGAGTTCATGGTTGATGCCGGCAGACAACTGGCCGAGGACGGCCAGCTTGGCGGTCTGAATCAGCTGGTTCTGGGTCTGATGATGCTGCTCTATTTCCTGTTGCAGGCGCTGGTTGGCATCGGTCAGCTCCCGGGTGCGCAGTTTGACGCGCAGCTCCAGGGCTTCGTGCGCCTGCTGCAGCTCGGCCTGGTGCCGTTGCTTCATGCGGTGGCGGGCGCTGAAAAACAGCACCAGCGCGGCCAGAATCAGGTAGAAGGTGAGGCCCAGGCCCAGGGTTTTGAGAAGGCTGCTCTGCAAGGGACGCAGGCTGGCCAGCACCGCAACCCGCATGCCGGCGTCGGGCAGTAGCCGGCTTCGCAGCAGGTAATGGCCGGCTCGGCCGGATTGACGGTCGGACGAAATGCCCGGGGTATCAACCAGCGTCAGCAGCAGATCGCCCTGTTCGGTGACTTCCCGACGAATGATATCGAGTGGCAGCAGCGGAGCCTGGCCGTAACGGCGACTGGCGCTGATACGGGCAACATCCATTTCGGTGAGCCGGCTCGCCGCCGGACCGACTGGTGGGCGGCCTGCCCGGGGTTGTGACTCATGATTACCGTAAGACTGCCGAAGTGTCTGCCTGCCGACTTCCGGCAAGTAACCCAGGGTGCGAAAGCGCCAGTAGGCCCGGGTGGAAATGAAGATCACGCCGTCTTCATCCATCACCAGAATATCCTGCAGAGGATCGCTCCAGTCGGCTTCGATGTCTTCCAGATCGACCTTGACCACGACGATCCCGATGATCTGACCGGCCTGGAGCACCGGGTAGGAAAAGAAATAACCCCGTACCCGGGAGGTATTGCCCAGGGCGAAATAGCGACCGGCACCGCCTTCCATTGCCTGCTGGAAATAGGGGCGAAAACTGTAGTCGTTGCCGATAAAGGAGTGGGGTTGATCCCAGTTGCTGGCCGCCCGGGTGATGCCGTCGGTACCGATCACATAGCTGTCGGTGGCTCCCATGGTGGCATTGACCCAGGCCAGGTAGCGGTTGGCGGTGTCGATGTTCTGCGCATTGCCGGGATGTTCGAGCAGGCTGATCAGCTGCTGCTGACTGGCCAGCAGGCGAGGTAAATCCCGGTGCCGGTCGAGCTGATACTGCAGGCTGACGATATAACGGCTGAGATTGGCATCGGCCTGCTCGCGGATTTGCTCCATGGCTTGCATGCGTGCCGAGCTGGTCAGCACGAAGGCGAGCAGCGCCATGCCCAGCAACAGCAGCAGAATGAGCGGGCTGCGCTCGCGCATTGCAGCAGAAGCCGGAAAAGAGTCCATTCGTTTCATGCCCCGATTATGCGCTGCCGAGGGGCGGATGGGAATCTGTCTTCGCAGGGAAGGCTTGAGTTGGCACCGTGGTTGCGGCGACAATGGCATTTTTCCGGGGAATACATACCACCATGGCCTTTCGTATCAGTTACCACTATCACAAGCAGCAAAAAGAAATCGGTTTCGCCAATGACAAGCATCACAGCGTCTATGACGCCATCGCCACGGCGGAAGGGGTGGATCTGACCGAGTTTCATCGCATGGAAAGCCAGGTGGCCAATGTCAGCCGCAACGACCGCAAGACCATGAAGGACTTTCGTGAAGAATATTTCCGCAAGCTGGGCTTCAGTCAGGTAACCATAGTGCGTGAAGAGTAACCGCCAGTGCGTCGGCCCCTGCCGATACGGGAATGTTGTTTGACGGGCATGCGCTAAGCCGTCGTTTCGCCGATGAGATTAATATTCAATAATTCTTATATAAAACAGAATCTTATAAAAATTTGCGGGGGGCGACGGTTTTCGGATTGAAGCCGGAATCTGCATGGACAGTGTCAATTGGGTTTGCCATTATGGGTTGGTATGTCAACGGCTAACGGACTATCTGTGGAACAAATTCAGACCTTTTTCGGTTATCACAAGGCCCTGACGCAGCTGTTGCACGGTCGGGGCTTTACCGGGCAGAACAAGCGCAAGAAGCTGGAAGCTCTCAGCGCCCTCTGTGGTGAGCTGCTGAAGGTCGACAACGTCAGCATCTGGACGCTGAGCCCCTGTGCTCATCGCCTCGAGCGTGAGGTGCTTTATCCCCCGCTTTCGGCGGATCCGAACCCGGGGTTCAGCCTGAGCCGTGATCGGCACCCGGCTTATTTTCTGGCGCTGGATGCCGCCGATATCATCTGTGCCGAAGAGGTATGTAGCGACCCGCGCACTCGCTCCTTTCATCCGTATTATCCGGATGCAAGCCAGCCGGTGGTCTCCATGCTGGATGCGCCTATCTTCGATGGCAATCGCCTGAGTGGTGTCATCTGCCTGGAACACCGGCAATCACGACAGTGGAGCCTGGCCGATATCGCCTGCGTGACCGCCATCGCCGATACCATCAGCCTGATCAATACCCACGAGGCCTGGCTGAACAGCCGCAAAGAGCTGGACTACATTACCCATCATGATGATTTTACCGGCCTGCTGAACCTGCGCTCGCTGCGCAATCATATTCAGCAGCAGATTGAGCAGCAGACGCCGGTATCGTTTGCCCTGCTGTGGTTCGACATCGACCGGCTCAATGCCATCAATAACGGCATGGGGCAGCAGGTCGGTGACGCCGTGGTGAGCGAGGTGGCGGCCCGGTTGCGCGGCATGCTGCTACCGGGCAAGGAGATGGTGGCGCGGGTCGGTGGAGACGAGTTTGCCATGATCTACCGGTTTCCAGCGGGGGAAGCGACCATGGACGAGACGGTGGCGACCATTCTGGAAACGGTCAACTACCCCATCAGCGTCGGAGAGCAGAAAGTCCAGGTCAGTGCCAGTATCGGTATTTCTCTGTTCCCCGATGATGGCGGCGACGTGTCCACCCTGCTTCGGCACAGTGAGTCGGCCATGTACCATGCCAAGGCCTGTGGCCGGCGTCAGGCGCAATATTACAATCAGGATATTTCAACCACGGCCAAGGCGCGGTTTCTGCTGGAAAGCCAGCTCACCGACGCCATCGCCCACGATGGTCTGAGTGTGTTTTATCAGCCGATTATGTCTGCTGACGGCAGCGCTGTGGTCAGTGCCGAAGCCCTGGTGCGCTGGCAGCATGAGACACAGGGCTTTATGTCGCCGGCGGATTTTCTGCCGCTGGCCTACGAAACCGGTTTAATTGCCGCGCTGGATCTCTGGGTGCTGAACCAGGTATGTCGGGATATACAGCGGGCCCGTGAACAGGATTTGCCGATGCCGCCGGTGGCGGTGAACCTTTCTGCCGACTCGATAATGGATCCCCTGCTGGCGGATAAAGTCTGGGAAAGTCTGCAGCGTTATCAGGTGCTGGGCACGCAGCTGGAACTGGAAGTGATCGAAGACGCCATCAAGGGTGACTCAACAGTGTTGCGCTGCACGCTGGAAGAGCTGGTGCGCATGGGGATCACCTTGTCCATCGACGATTTTGGTACCGGTTACTCCTCGTTGCTGCGACTCAAGAGTCTGCCGTTTACCAAGCTGAAAATCGATCACTCTTTCATTCAGGATCTGCCCGGAGATCCGGATGATTGCGCTATTACCCTGTCCATTCTCGGCATGGCCAGAGGCCTGGGGCTGAAGGTGGTGGCCGAAGGGGTGGAACACGGTGAGCAGGAAGCCTGGCTGCAGCACCAGGGCTGCGATTATCTGCAGGGCTTCAAATACCACAAGCCCATGCCTGTAGATGACTTTCTTGAGCTGCTGATTACCGCCTGAATAAACGCCAGTTTCTCTTCGCCGACAGTCATTCACTTACGGATTATTTGACCTTGCTGTAGAATGCGAGGCGCACAAAGTCCCCCCTTTTTATTGGCGTAACCATATGACGACAGCGGAACAACAAGGTAGTGATGATATGTCCAACGATGTGGGTGTCCGGCTGAAGGCGGTGCGCACCTTGCGTAATATTTCCCAGCGAGAGCTGGCCAAGCGCACCGGTGTGACTCACTCCAGCCTGTCGTTGATCGAGCAGGGTAAGGTCAGCCCCTCGGTCAGTTCGCTGAAGAAAATCCTCGATGGTATTCCCATGACGGTGGGGGAATTCTTTACCCTGGATTTGCAGAATACCGATCAGATTTTCTACGCTGCCGACGAGCTGAAGGACGTCGGCTCGAATGATCTGTCGCTGAAACTGGTCGGCTATAACCGCAAAAACCGCGCCATGTCCTTTATCATCGAGACCTACCCGCCCGGCGCCGATACCGGCCATGACATGATGGCCTATCGGGGCGAAGAAGCGGGCGTGGTGATCGAAGGCGAAGTGGAGGTGATTGTGGGCGGTCAGGTGCGGGTGCTGCAGGAAGGCGACAGTTATTATTTTTCCACCACCCAGCCGCACCGGTTTCGCAACAACGGCGACCGTCCCTGCCGAATAGTGAGCTGCTCGACCCCCGCCAAGCATTTCTGATCACTAAGGAGGGCGTATCGCCCTCTGTTTGATGCCTGTGTTTCCACGATGTTTCGCTTTTGTATCCTGAAGGTTAACCATTGATGTGACTCTGATCACGTAGAATATCCCCCAAGGGACATGTCAGCCTCTTCCCACCTCCTTCTATGATGAAGCGTCAATGGAGCGACGAGGAAGATGGCATGGAAAAGATACTGACCCCCCGGGTGGAAAAACTGCCCATCGGCTGGCTTCGGCTGGTGATGTTGAGTGGCGTGTTCCTGTTGGTGATATCACTCGGGACGGGAAAAACCGAAGGCGAATTCGGGCTCTTTGCCCTGGTGCCGACGCTGGTGGTATTGGGGCTGGCGCTGCTGACCCGGCGAACCCTGGAACCGCTACTGGCCGGGGCGTTGGCCGGGTTTGCCCTGATTGAACCGGAGCGGACACTGCATAACTTTGTGGCCAGTACACTGGAGGTAATGCAGGGGCCCATCATGGGTTGGCTGATCCTGGTATGTGGGTTGCTCGGCAGCTTGATTGCGCTGCTGCAGTTTTCCGGCGCGACTCTGGCTTTCAGTGATGCGCTAGGAAAATATGTCAAACGGCGGTCCCATGCACTGGTTGCGAGCTGGCTGCTGGGCATTGCCATTTTTATTGACGACTACCTTAACGCCCTGACCGTCAGTACCGCCATGCGCAAGCTGTCGGACAAGCTGAAAATATCCCGGGACATGCTGGCCTACGTGGTGGACTCCACCTCGGCGCCGGTATGCCTGTTGATCCCGTTTTCGACCTGGGTGATTTATCTGGCCGGGCTGATAGAAGCCAATGGCCTGGTACCCAAAGGGGAAGGGTTTAACTACTACCTGAGCCTGCTGCCCTACCTGGTGTACCCCTGGGTAGCGTTGCTGATGGTGCCCTTGGTGGCCTACGGGGTGATTCCGCTGTTTGGCTACATGAAAAAGGCGGAGCAGGAGTGCCTGGAGGGGAAAAACGCACCGGTGGAGGAAGACGAGCCGGGCCACCTTCAGCCTCCACGCCTGGTGAACTTTATTATGCCGGTGCTGACCCTGTTGTTGGCCACCTGGTATTTCGATATTGATGCCCTGATGGGGGTTGGCTGTGCCCTGGTGGTCTCATTGGTGCTTTACCGGCTGCAGGGGCTGGCCAGCCTGCCCCGGCTGTTTGATGAAATTATTCAGGGCATGGCTACCATGCTGCTGCCTCTTGGCATCGTGTTTGCGGCTTTTGTGCTGCAGGCGGTAAACGAGCAACTTGGGCTGGCACCCTATCTTATCGATACCATTACGCCCTACATGAATGCGCGCTGGCTGCCTGCGCTCAGCTTTTTGGTACTTGCCGGTCTGACCTTTGCCACCGGCTCGTTCTGGGGCGTTTATGCCATCGCCTTTCCCATCATGATCCCTCTGGCTCAGGCCCTTGATGCCAATATGGCGCTGACCCTGGGTGCCCTGGTCTCCGCCGGCGCCTTTGGCAGCCATGCCTGCTTTTTTGGCGACTCGACCGTGATTTCCGCCAGGGGATGCGGCATCAGCCCGATGCAACATGCCCTGAGTCAACTGCCCTATACCCTGATTGCCGCCACCGTGACCACCCTGTTGCTGTGGCTGATGGCCTGATACTGAACAAGGAGAGCAAAATGAAACGAACCGGATTCGCCTTTCACGAACACTGCCTATGGCACGATGCGGGCCCCTGCTCGGTGTTTGACCGCCCCGGCGGATTCATCCAGCCTGCCGCCGCCGCTGAACACCCGGAAACCAAGCGCCGATTGCGCAACCTGCTGGCGGTCAGTGGCTTGCTGGAACAACTGACACCGGTGAATGGTACGCCCGCGATGCGCGAAGACCTGTTGCGCTTTCATACCCCGCGTTACATTGATGAACTCAGCGCCATGAGCGAACAAGGCTACGGCGATGCCGGCCAGTATGCGCCCTTTCGCCAGGATGCCTTTCCCATCGCCTGTCGCTCCGCCGGCCTGGCCATGGCCACGGTGACCGCGGTGCTCAGGGGAGAAATCTACAATGGTTACTGCCTGTCGCGCCCGCCCGGCCATCATGCCGAGGCGGACAGGGGCATGGGGTTCTGCCTGCTGGGTAATATACCCATCGCCATCCGGGCTGCCCAGGCTCAGGGTCTGGTGCGCCGGGTTGCGGTAATCGACTGGGATGTACACCATGGCAACGGTACCCAGCAGGCGTTTTATGAAGACGACGAGGTGCTGACCATTTCATTGCACCACGACAACAATTACCCCATCGACTCGGGGAGTGCGGAAGAGCGGGGGAGTGGTGCCGGTTTTGGATATAACCTCAATGTGCCGCTGCCGGCCGGCTCCGGTATCGGCGCCTACCTGGCGGCCATGGATCAACTGGTGATCCCGGCGCTGGAACGCTTTAAGCCGGAGCTTGTCGTGGTGGCCTGTGGTTTTGATGCCAGCGCCATGGATCCGCTCGGCTGCATGCTGCTCAATGCCGATGCCTTTGGCCAGTTGACCGCAAAGGTCATGACGGCCGCCGAACGCTTGTGCGAAGGTCGGCTGGTCATGGTGCATGAAGGGGGGTATTCGCAAGGCTATGTCCCCTTCTGTGGTCACCGGGTGATCGAAACCCTTAGCCAAAGCGAGATCCATGTACCCGACCCGGCCGGCGATGACATTGCCCGCTGGGGCCAGCAGGAGCTGCAACCCCACCAGGCGGCGCTACTGGAAAGCCTACTGCCACTGTTGAAGGATATTCGTTAACAAATAACCGCCCTGGCACGGTGCAATAACTGGCCAGGGAGGTTTTTGGATGTTACATTTTATTCACCGTTTTATATTTCGGTGGTAGCTAAAATTGATGCAAAAGGATATTGCTCCCCACTCTCTAGAACCTTTGGCGTTTTTGCTTTCATCCCTTGATAAAAAAGACTTTTTGCCTCAGCTTAAAACCTGTCTGGAAACTTACTTTCCGCGTATCGATCTGGTGTTGTGTCGGTTTCACCGTTATCGCAGTCCCGAAGTTGTGTTACATAATTTGAGCCAGAAGCAGGAGGCTGCGACCCTGCATCCTTATTGTTCCGGCATGTACCAGCTCGACCCGTTTTACCAGCACTGGCTCGGTCGTCCTACTGCCGGTGTGTTTCGTCTGGACGAGATAGCCCCGTCGGAGTTTCGGCGCACCGAATATTTTCTGACCTATTACACCGGACTGGGTCTGCACGACGAGCTGATGTGTTTCGTATCATCCAGTGCCGACACGACCCTGGCCTTTTCATTTGGATTTTATCAACCCCCGCCGGAGCGGGACGGCGACCTGCTGAGTGACAAAATGACCTATCTTTTCCCCTTGCTCCAGGCGTTGCTGGAAAAGCATCACTGGCAGGCGTCGGCCTCCTTGCTGAATGACGCGGTAGCATCGTCAGGGGTGTTTGTTGATGAGCGCTTGAGCGATCGGGAGCAAGAGGTGGCTCGGTTGTTTCTGCAGGGGCACAGTGCGGCGGCCATTGCCGATCAGCTGTGTATCAGCCCCGGCACGGTGAAAAATCACCGGAAAAACATCTATGCCAAGCTCGGTATCAACAGTCAGGCCGAGTTGTTTCAGCGGTTCTTGCACCAACTGGGGGTGGATTGAACCGGGAACAAACAAAAAAAGGGCGCCTAAGTGGCGCCCTTGGTATTTATCCCGCCCTGTTAAGAGAAAGGTTCGGTCAGGCGTTTGTGCCTAATTCTATCCAGGTGGTCTTGGTCTGGCTGTATTCCGCCAGTGAGTGCAGCGATTTGTCCCGGCCGTTGCCCGACTGCTTGACCCCGCCGAAGGGCACCGTCATGTCGCCCCCGGCGTAGTTGTTGACATAAACCTGCCCCGACTCCAGTCGCCGCGCTGTGTTCAGCGCCTTGTCCAGGTTTTGGGTCCAGACCGCCGCCGCCAGGCCGTAGGGCGAGTCGTTGGCGATGGCAATCGCTTCTTCGGCGCTGTCGAAGCCGATCACCGCCAGTACCGGGCCGAAAATCTCTTCCCGGGCCAGGGCCAAGCGGTTGTCGATCTCATCGAACACCGTCGGTGGAAAGTAGCAACCGCCGCCGTCGGTCAGCACCGCCTCACCGCCGAGGCGCAGGCGGGCACCCTGTTCTATGCCTCTGGCCACGTGGCTGCGAATGCCATCAAGCTGGGTGGCGTCGACGATGGCGCCCATGGCGCTTGCCGGATCCAGCGGATTGCCCGGTTGCCATGATTGTGCGTGGGCGATGATACGCTCGACCAGCTCCTCGCGAATGCTGTTTTCCACCAGCAGGCGGGAACCGGCGATGCACACCTCGCCCTGGTTGAAGAAGATGGCCTGGGCGGCTTCTCTGGCCACCTTGTCCAGATCGCCGGCATCGGCAAAGACGATGTTGGCACTCTTGCCGCCGCATTCCATGAAGGTGCGCTTCATATTGGACTCGCCAGCGTACTGGGTCAGCAGCTTGCCGACCCGGGTCGAGCCGGTAAAGGCCAGGGCGTCGACGTCCGGATGCAGCGCCAGCGCCTTGCCCACGGTGTGGCCAAAGCCAGGCAACACCTGAAAGATGCCGTCGGGAATGCCCGCTTCTTTGGCCAGGGCCGCCAGCCGGATGGCGCTGAGCGGCGATTTTTCCGACGGCTTGAGGATCACCGCATTGCCGGCGGCCAGCGCCGGGGCAATTTTCCAGCAGGCCATCATCAGCGGAAAATTCCACGGCACTATGGCGGCCACTACCCCCAGCGGCTCCCGGGTGATAAGCCCCAGGTTGTCGAGGCCGGTGGGGGCCACTTCGCCGTATACCTTGTCGATGGCTTCCGCGTTCCAGCGCAGGCAATTGATGGCGGCGGGCATGTCCACATTCAGGCTGTCGCCGATGGGCTTGCCCATGTCCAGAGTCTCGAGCAGCGCCAGTTCTTCGGCGTGCAGTTCGACCAGGTCGGCCAGCTTGAGCATGACTTTTTTGCGGGCCGCCGGCGCCAGTGTCGACCAGTCGCCCCGGCGAAAGGCGGTACGGGCGTGACCGACCGCCAGTTGGGCATCCTGCTCGTCACAGCTGGCTACTTCGGCCAGCGGCAGGCCGTTGGCCGGATTGAGGGTGGCGAAGCGGTCACCCTTGACCGCATCACAATACTGACCCTGGATAAAAGCGCGGCCTTGGGGCCGCAGCTGTTCGCTCCGGGCCTGCCAGTCGGCAAGCGATAATTGGCGCATTGTCTTCTCCTCAGTCCATGATGCCCAGCTGGCGGGCGGTCAGATCCAGGCTCTGGCGGGCCAGGGCAACGAGCTGATCGATCTCGGCTTCGGTGATCACCAGCGGCGGTGAGACCACCATGATTTCGCCCACCGAGCGCATCACAATGCCGGTCTTGAAGCAGTTATCCCGACACTGGCCACCGATACCGGGCTCGAAGCGGGCCATGGTGTCCTTGTCGGCCACCAGTTCCAGGGCGCCGAGCAATCCCAGGCTGCGGGCTTCGCCCACCAGCGGATGGCTGGCCAGGCTGGCCCACTGTTTGGCGAAGTAGGGGCCTGTGGTCTCGCGTACCCGATCGATGATGCCTTCTTCTTCCAGCAGCTCCAGGTTGCGCAGCGCCACGGCGGCGCAGGCGGGATGACCGGAATAGGTGAAGCCGTGGTAGAACTCGCCGCCCTGCTCGATCAGCAGATCCGCCACCCGGTCGCCGACCAGCACGCCGCCGATGGGCAGATAGCCGGAAGACAGGCCCTTGGCGATGGGCATGAGATCGGGCTTGATGTTGAAGTGCTGACTGCCGAACCACTGGCCGACCCGGCCGAAGCCGCAAATGACTTCGTCGGCGATCAGCAGGATGCCGTAGTGATCACAGATGCGCTGAATCTCGGGCCAGTAGCTTTCCGGTGGAATGATAACGCCACCGGCGCCCTGTACCGGCTCGGCAATGAAGGCCGCGACCCGATCCACCCCGACTTCCTTGATTTTCTGCTCCAGCGAGCGGGCGGCCAGCAGGCCGAATTCCTGCGGGTCCATTTCCCGACCTTCGCCAAACCAGTAGGGCTGGGCGATATGCTCGATATCTGCCAGCATGGGGCCGCCCTGTTCGTGCATCGGTGCCATGCCGCCCAGGCTGGCGCCGGCCACGGTGGAACCGTGATAGCCGTTGCGGCGGCCGATGATTACGGTTTTGTCCGGCTGCCCCTTCAGTTGCCAGTAGCGACGCACCATGCGTACCACCGTATCGTTGGACTCGGAGCCGGAGCCAGTGAAGAACACATGGTTGATGTGCTCGGGCGCCAGCTCGGTCAGCTTCCTGGCCAGCTTGATCGCCGGCGGATGGGCGGTCTTGAAGAAGTTGTTGTAGTAGGGTAGTTCCTGCATCTGCTGCCGGGCGGCGTCTACCAGTTCCTGACGGCCGTAGCCGAGGTTGACGCACCAGAGGCCGGCCATGGCATCCAGAATCCGGTTCCCTTCCGAGTCGTAAATATAGATACCGTCGGCCTGGGTGATGATGCGGCTGTTGTCGCCCAGATCCTTGGTGTCGGTGAAGGGATGGAGGTGATGACGGCCGTCTTGCTGGCGTAATTCCTGGGTATCGTATTTTGGCATGATGATGTCCTTTTCGTTCGGTGCCATTCAGGCGCAGGTAGTCGATTGATGCCGGGCGCAGGCGGCGCCGAAGGCGGTAAAAATGGCCTGGTACAGCGGATGCTGATCAGGCTGCCACTCGGGGTGCCATTGCACTCCGAGGGCGAAGGGCAGGGCCGGGTCGCTGATGGCTTCTATCAGACCGTCCGGCGCCAGGGCTTCGGCAATCAGGCCTTTTCCCAGCCGGCCTATGCCTTGCTGATGCAGGGAGTTGACCTCGAAGTCGGCCTCTTGAGTGAGCCGATACAGCAGGCCGTCCGGGTTGAGGCTGATGCCGTGGGCCGGAGCATAGTGGCTGTCTTTCCAGTCGTGAGCCGGTTCCCGGTGATCGAGCATGCCGGCATCTTCCTGCAGCTTGTGGCGCAGGCTGCCGCCGTAGGCGACGTTCATTTCCTGCAGCCCGCGGCAGATGCCGAGCATGGGCAATTTCAGTTGTCGCGCCTGGTTGATCAGCGACAGGGCGCTGCCATCCCGATCCGCATCGTAACGGCAGTCGTCGGGCCAGGCGTCCTGGTCGAAATGACGGGGCTCGACATTGCTGTAGCTGCCGGTCAGGCAGAGTCCATCCAGTCGCTCCAGAATGCCCGGCGCCAACCCCTGCTCCAGTGCCGGCAGCAGTACCACCTCTACACCGGCTGCCTGGCGCAGTGCATTCACGTACTTGTTGACCACCATGTGGCAGTCATGGCCTTCAATGTGCCGCTGACAGGCGGTCACCCCGATCAGGGGGGTGTGCGTTGCTCTTTCCATGTAGCTACCCGATAAGTTGATTGGTTTATATATTTAACGTTTTCGATGCTATGTTTGTAAAGAATAAGAGCACAGTCATGACGGTGAAGCCAAGCGAGTCAGCGATGAGTTGCGGGGTTGTTTGAGGTTTTTGTGATGCGGGTCGCTGTTTTTAACATTAATGCAACCTTGGTTGGGTGGTGGTGATTGTGTTGTTGTGGTGATTATTCTATAACGATATTTGTTTTTGATGTTTATTAAAAGCGAACAACAATTTGCCAGGACCAAACAAGGAGGTCGTGATGGATGAAGTGGGAATGGAAGCCGGACTGCAAGAAGCCCGGGAATTTCTGGAACAGAACCCGGATATCAATTCCGTCGATCTGATGATTGGAGATATCAACGGCGTGATCCGCGGCAAGCGCATTCCGCGAGACAGCCTGCTCAAGGCCTATGAAGACGGAATCTGCCTGCCGGCCTCGCTGTTTGCGCTGGACATCAACGGCAACACCATAGAAGAAACCGGGTTGGGGCTGGATCAGGGGGAAAGTGATCGGCTGTGTTTTCCGGTGCCCGGCACCCTGAGTCGCACTCCCTGGCAAGACAGGCCCTGCGCCCAGGTGCTGATGAGCATGTTTGAAAACAACCGGGCTCCCTTTATCTATGATCCGCGCCATGTGTTGCAGCGAGTGCTGGACCGCTTTGCCGAGCTGAAGCTGACCCCGGTGGTGGCGGTGGAAACCGAGTTCTACGTGGTTGACAGGGAGCGGGACGAGTGGCAGCAGTTGCAACCGCCGGTATCACCGGTGACCGGCAAACGGGACACCCAGTGCCAGGTGTATTCGCTGTCGGATCTGGATGATCACTGCGACTTTATCGAAGCCATTCACGAGGCCGCCCAGACTCAGCGCCTGCCGGTGGATACCGCCATCGCCGAGTGCGCGCCGGGACAGTTCGAAATCAACCTCAAGCACCGAAATGACGCCATGCAGGCCTGTGACGAGGCGGTGCTGCTCAAGCGGCTGATCAAGGGGGTGGCGGCGCGTCATCAGATGGACGCCACCTTCATGGCCAAGCCCTACAACCAGGAAGCGGGCAGCGGTACCCATATTCATGTCAGCCTGCTGGACGAGCAGGGCAACAATGTGTTCAAGGGCGAGGCGGACGACCCGCTGGGCAGCAGTGTGCTGAAAAGCGCCATCGCCGGCACCCTGGGGATGATGCCGGAGTCGATGGTGATTTTCGCGCCCAACGCCAACAGCTATCGCCGTTTTCAGCCCGGTTTCTATGTACCCATGAGCCAGACTTGGGGCGCCGACAACCGTACCGTAGCGGTGCGTATTCCCGGCGGCAGTGACGAGGCCCGGAGATTGGAACACAGAGTTGCCGGCGCCGATGCCAACCCCTATCTGCTGATGGCCAGCATTCTGGCCGGCATTCATTACGGCATTACCCAGCGGCTGACTCCGCCCGAGCCGGTGGTGGGCAATGGTTATGCCTCACATCCGCCCAGTCTGCCGTCCAGCTGGATCCAGGCGTTGGAGCAGTGGCAGCGCAACGAGCTGCTGCCGGACTACCTGGGACGGGAGTTCTGCCGGGTGTATCACGCCAACCGCCATGGCGAACGATTGCTGTTCATGCGCAATGTCAGCCCGCAGGAATTCGACTGGTATCTGCGTTCGGTCTGATGATCCGGTAACACATTCAATCACCATGGAAGGTAACAAGATGAAAACACGACAGTTGTTTGGCATGGGCGGCGTCTTGCTGGCCTTGCTGTTATTGCTGGCACCGGCGATCAGCCGGGCCGAGACCCCCAGCATCGATATGCCCGGCCTGGTGCTGCAGGGCATTCCCTTCAGCGTGACTCTTAATGTCGAACGAGAAAGCGGTGAACCCGAGCTGCCGCTGTGGCTGGAGCACGCCGGTCGGCGCCATGCGCTGACCTTTACCGGCGGCGAGGCGGTGGTGGAGGGGCTGTTGAGTAACACCGATAACGCCGAGCTCACCCTGATCGATGACTCGGGCACCGTGCTGGCCGAGGTGAACAGCCCGGCCATTCCCGCCTGGCTGTCGGTGGTGCCGGCGCTGCTGGCCATAGTGCTGGCGCTGGTGTTTCGGCAGGTGATACTGGCGTTGTTTCTGGCCATTTGTGCCGGTGGCTGGCTCAGTTACGGCATGGCCGGTAATAAGGCGCTGGTCAGCGTACTGGACTCGGTTAACGTGCATGTGCTGACTGCCGCCAGCGATTCCGAGCACATGTCGATCGTGTTGTTCTGTCTGCTTATCGGCGGCATGGTGGGCATCATCTCCCGCAACGGCGGCACCGTCGGCATTGCCAACCATATCACCCGCTTCGTGCGGGGCCGGCGCAGCGCCCAGACCACCACCGGATTGCTGGGCACCGCCATCTTCTTCGACGACTACGCTAACGCGCTGATCGTCGGTAACACCATGCGTAACATCACCGACAGGTTGCGTATCTCCCGGGAAAAGCTGGCCTACATCGTCGACTCCACCGCCGCCCCCGTGTCCGCCATTCTGCTGGTGACTACCTGGATTGGCTTTCAGGTGGGGCTGATCGACGAGGCACTGGGCCAGGTTGATGGTTTCGAGGGCTCGGCCTACGGAGTATTCCTCTCGGCCATCAGTTACAGCTTCTATCCGATTCTGGCCCTGCTGTTCGTGTTCATGATCAGCCTCAGCGGTCGCGATTTCGGCCCCATGCTCAAGGCCGAGATCAGGGCGGTGCAGCAACAGCAGGACGCCGACGACGCCCTGACCGACCGGGAAGCCATCGCCGAAGAAGCCAGTATCGATGCCAAGCCGGGCATACCACACCGGGCGCTGAACGCCATCATTCCGATGACGGTACTGGTGCTCACCACCTTGGGAGGCATCTGGTACACCGGCATGGAAGAGCTGGGCCATCCCGCCCAGTACAGCCTGCGTGACGTATTCGGTAACGGCGACTCCTTTACCGCCATGATGTGGGGCTCTCTGCTTAGCACCCTGGTGGCGCTGATCATGACCCAGGCGCAGCGACTGCTGAGTATGGACGAAGCCGCTCATTACTGGTTCGAAGGGGTGAAATCCATGTTGCTGCCGATCACCATACTGATGATGGCCTGGGCGCTGTCGTCGGTGAACGAGTCGCTGCATACCAGTGATTATCTGGTGAGCGTGCTGAGCGACAGCCTGACCCCCGAGCTGATCCCGGTGAGCGTCTTCCTGCTGTCGGCCTTTACCGCCTTCGCCACCGGCTCGTCCTGGGGCGTCATGGGTATCATGATGCCGCTGGTGGTGCCGTTGGCCTGGGCGGTGCTGCAGCATCATGGTCTGGCCGGTAACCCCGAGTTTATGCATCTCTTCTATGCCTCGGTGGCGGCGGTACTGGCCGGTGCCGTGTGGGGGGATCACTGTTCACCGCTGGCGGAAACCACGCTGCTGGCCGCCATGGCCTCCGGCTGCGGTCTGGTCGAGCATGTGCGGACCCAGTTGCCCTACGCGCTGTTCGTGGGCGTTATCGCCACCCTGTTCGGCATAGTGCCGGTGGCCTATGGTCTGCCCTGGTGGCTGGGTATCGCCATCTGTGCCCTAGCCATGGCGCTGGGACTGCGCGTACTGGGCAAGCGGGCGGAAGACAGTCCGGGGGCACAAGCAGTACCGGCTGTCGCGGCCACCACGGCGGTGGATATAACCGGCTAGTCCACGACAGAGACATTGTGCTGAATATGGCAGGCCGGGGCGGATGCTCTGGCCTTTTTGTCGGCGCCGATTACAATGAAGCGGCTTCTATTATCTACAAGGAATAACATAATGGCATCGTTACGCACCCTGCTGGCCTCGGCCATGCTGCTGGCCTCGGCCGCAGTCTCGGCCCACGACTACCATGGCGGTGATCTGGATATCGCCCACCCCTGGAGCCGGCCGCTGCCGCCGGTGGCCACCACGGGAGTGGCCTATCTGACGATCACCAACAAGGGCGCAGCGGAAGATGTGTTGCTGAGTGCCGAGAGTCCGGTCGCGAACAAAGTGGAGATCCATACCCACATCAAGGAAGGCGACCTGATGAAGATGCGCCAGCTGGACGAGCTGGTGATCCCGGCCGGTGGCGAACAGATCCTGGCGCCGGGTGGTCATCACCTGATGCTGATGGGCCTGAAGCAGGTGCCGGCGGTCGGCGAGCGCTTTCCGCTGACGTTGCATTTCAAGCAGGCCGGTGACGTTGAGGTGGAAGTGGCGGTGGATGCCGAGCCGGCCAAAGCGCAGGGCCACGGCCACGATCAGCATTAACCGACGTTGATCCTTTAAAGGGATAAACGAAAGAAGGAGCCCCAGGCTCCTTTTTTGTTGTTGATGCGGGCGGCTTTAGCTCAACAGTTGCCTATGCACCTTCTTGATGCAGAGGTCTTCGACGTATTCCAGCTCGGCTTCGGCGGCGGACTCGGCGGCCGTCACACTCTGCACTCCTTCCTGCAGCCACAGGCATTGGGCCTCATGCTCTATGGCCTCCAGCGCAATGTCGGCGGCAAACTCGCCGCGACGGAACACGTTGATCAGCTGCACCGGCTGATCCAGCTCGTCCAGTTCGGCGACGCAGGTCTGGCCAAGAATGACGGCGCCGGCCAGCTGTGGGTTGATTGGGTACACCTGGTAGCCGTGCTGCAGCAGGTATTCCATTACCTGATAACTGGCTCGCTCAGGCCGATTGGAGGCGCCCACCAGAGCAATGCTGCGAGTCTGATTCAGGATGTGCGCCAGGCGCTGTTGTTCGAGTTGATCCATCATGCATTCCACAGGAGTAAAAACCTCCTTATACCAGCTTGCCCGCCTGATAATCCATGATCGCCTGCTCAATTTGCTGTTCTGTATTCATGACGAAGGGTCCGTACTGCGCAATGGGTTCATTCAGCGCCTTGCCTGCCAGCAGCAGCAGACGTCCGCCCGCATCACCGGCCCGTAACGGCAGCTGGTCGCCGTCGCCGAGCAGCGCCGTATTCTCGTTGGGCAAGGCGGTGTCGCCCAGCGTGAGGCTGCCTTCAAAGGCATACACCAGGGCATGGAGACCGGCGGGAACCGGCAGCGTCAGGCATTGACCGGCCGCCAGTCGAATATCCAGGATCAACGGCTGTGTGTGTTCGCTTTGTATCGGCCCTTTCAGCGTTCGCCCGTTCAGGCTCAGTGAGCCCGCCAGCAGCACCAGCTCTCCGCCATCGTCCAGCGCCATTCTCGGCAGCTCGGCGGCGGGAATATCCCGATAGCGGGCCGGCTGCATCTTGAGGGCGGCAGGCAGGTTGAGCCAGATCTGAAAGCCGCGCATACGGCCGGATTCCTGCTGGGGCATCTCGGAATGAATCACGCCCCGGCCGGCGGTCATCCATTGCACATCACCGGCGCAAAGGTGGCCTTCATTGCCCATGTGGTCCCGATGCAGCATGTGGCCGTCGAGCATGTAGGTGATGGTTTCAAAGCCCCGGTGTGGATGGTCGGGAAAACCGGCAATGTAGTCGTCGGCTTCATTCGACGAGAAGTTATCCATCATCAGAAAGGGATCCATGCGCTGTTGCTGGCTCTGGCCCAGCGCGCGTTTGAGTTTGACCCCGGCGCCGTCGCTGGTGGCCTTTGCCGGATACAGCGCCATGATTGTTCTGTTGTTCATGTTCAACTCCTTACGCAAAGCGGCTCGCTCGGTCGTGAGCGGCTGACCAGTCCTGAGCCGGCCCGATGGAGATAATGCCATGGGGATTGATGCTCGGGTGGCTGCAAAAATAATGATGGCGAATATGATTCATGTTCAGGGTATCGGCGATGCCCGCGTGCTGATAAAGGTCGCGTAAAAAACCGTACAGGTTGGGATATTCGCTTATTTTGCGGTGATCGCACTTGAAGTGGGTGTGGTAGACGGCGTCGAAGCGGACCAGGGTCGTCCACAGCCGGATATCGGCCTCGGTCAGCCGGTTACCGACGAGGTAGCGCTGCTGGTCCAGTCGTTGCTCCAGCCGATCCAGCCCGGTGAACAGGGCGCTGACGGCGTCGTCATAGGCGGGCTGACGGGTGGCGAAGCCGGCCTTGTAGACGCCGTTGTTGATGGTGTCGTATACCTCGGCATTGATGTCGTCGATGTGTAGCCGCAGCTCGCTGGGGTAGTAATCATCGGCCCTGGCACCGAGATGATCGAAGGCGCCGCCCAGCATGCGGATGATATCGGCGGACTCGTTGCTGACGATGGTTTCCTGTTGCTTGTCCCACAGCACCGGCACCGTGACCCGGCCGGAATACCCGGCGTCGGCCTTCAGGTACAGCTGATACAGATAGTCGAGCCGGTAAAGCGCATCGCCGGTGGCGCCTTCGAAATCGGTGTTAAAGGTCCAGCCGTGTTCGCCCATCAGCGGATGTACCACCGAGACCGAAATCATGTCTTCCAGCCCCTTGAGGCTGCGCATCATCAGGGTGCGGTGCGCCCAGGGGCAGGCGAGCGACACATACAGGTGATAGCGCCCGGCCTCGGCGGCAAAGCCGGACTTACCGGTGGGGCCGGCTGCTCCGTCGGTGGTTATCCAGTTGCGAAATTGACTCTCGCTGCGCTTGAAGCGGCCCTTGTTTTCCTCGGTGTCATACCAGACATCATGCCAGATGCCCTCAACCAGCTTGCCCATACCGTTCTCCTCATCTGGATGAATATGCTGAGTCTAGTGTGGGCAAACCGACCAAGGGATCACAGCGGATAAATTCGCCGGACTCGGTCAAAAAATATGAATGAAGCCGCAGAGCACGGTGGCGGCACTCTGCGAGGGCGTCTTTATACCGGCAGGTTTTGCAGCCACTGCCTGAGCTGGCCGGCGGAGAGGGCACCGGACTGGCGAGCAATTTCCTTGCCATTTTTGAAGGCGATCAGGGTCGGAATGGAGCGAATGCCAAAGCGAGAGGCGGCGGCCTGATGGGCTTCGGTGTCCAGCTTGGCCAGCCGCAGTTGACCGGCCACCTCGCCGGCGGCGGCCGAAAACACCGGTGCCATGCTCTGGCAGGGGCCACACCAGGGCGCCCAGAAGTCGACTACCAGCGGCAGGGTTTCGTTGGCCAGCAGTCGGTCCATGCGTGGACCGTCCAGCGTCAGCGGCTGGGGCGGCAGCAGGGGCGCTTTGCATTTACCGCATTGCGGTGCCTGCTGCAGCCGTTCGCCGGGCACCCGGTTTTTGGCCTGGCAGGCCGGGCAGATCAGGAAGTGGTCGCTCATCATTTCATCCAGTCGGCCAGTTGATAGGTGAGGGTGTACTGCTCGCCAACCAGCTCCAGCTGCTGGCCTTTGTTATTGACGGTGGCGCCCTCGCCCAGCGTCTGCAGTACGGCGGTTTCCACTTTTTGCGCTACCGGGTCGCAGGCCATCTTGGTACTGGCCAGGGGATCGGCTTTCAGCCGGTTCTGCTCCAGGGTGGCGCTGCCGAAGAAGCGGTTACAGCCGGCCATGCCGTTGATGGTGAAGTGCTCGGCAATTTCCAGATCCGACTTGATCTCCGGGTCGACGGCCACGCCGTTGATGGCGGTCAGATTCCAGTGGTGATGCTGCAGGTCGGACTCGACCACCTTGAGGCCGCCGCTACAGGCGCTCAGCAGCAGGGCGGTGGCGGCGGCAATGGTTGTTTTCATGACGAGGGTGGTTTTCATAAAGATTCCTTAATTGATTTGATTATCACAAACTTCGTTGCGGGACAGTTGTTGCAGGTTGTCCAGGGTGATCCGGGCGATGGCGGCGAGCGCCTCCCGGGTCAGAAACGCCTGGTGGCCGGTCAGAAGCACGTTGGGATAGGTTGACAGCAGATGAAAGGTGTCATCATGGATGATTTCACAGGACTTGTCGCTGAAGAACAGGTTTTCCTCCTCTTCATAGACGTCCAGCCCCAGGCTGCCGATTTTACCGCTGTTGATGGCCTCGATGGCATCCTGGGCGTGGAGCAGGCCGCCCCGGCTGGTGTTGATGATCATCACCCCGTCTTTCATCTGTTCGAAGCTCTCACGCCGCAGCAGATGATAATTTTCCGGTAGCAGTGGGCAGTGCAGTGTGATGACGTCGGCCTCGAGGAACAGTGGTGCGAGGGGCACGTAGCGGGCCCCGAGGGCGAGTGCGTCGGGATTTTCGACCGGGTCGTGGACCAGCAGTTTCATGCCCAGTCCCTGCAGTATGCGCAGCGTGGCCATGCCTATTTTGCCGGTCCCTATGATGCCGGCGGTCTTGCCGTGCATGTTGAAACCGACCAGGCCGTTTAGCGAGAAGTTGGCGTCCCGGGTGCGCTGGTAGGCCTTGTGGATATGCCGGTTGAGGGTCAGCATCAACCCCACCGTGTGCTCGGCCACCGCTTCCGGCGAATAGGCCGGCACCCGCACCACCTTGATGCCGGCGGCCCTGGCCGCCTCCAGATCCACATTGTTGTAGCCGGCACAACGCAGGGCTATGAAACGCACGCCGGCGGATGACAGAAACTGTATGACATCGGCGCCCAGCTTGTCGTTCACAAACACGCATACCGCATCGAAGCCCTGGCAGAGTGACGCCGTGTGCGCTTCCAGCCGGGCTTCGAACCAGGTGATATCGAAGCCACAGTCCTTATTGTGCTCGGTAAAGGGCTGTTGCATGTAAGGCTGACTGCTGAAAAAGGCGATTTTCACCGGTGGTGACTCCAGAAACGAGGGTGGTTCAAGAATAGTGAACAGCCGGTGACGCTTTTTCAAGGCCGGGTGCCGGGATACCAGTAATGATCCGGCAGCGCGCGGGTGGATTCGGTCAAATCCGGATTAGCGAGATCCAATCGCAAGCGCGGCTGTTGCAGCACCGGCAGGCTGGCGCGGATCGGCGGGTACTGCTCGAACAGGGCGATGAAGCTGCCATCCCGGTAAGCTCGATCCAGCCCCCGGGTCAGGGCGTCGGCCAGTTCGGGGTATTCGGGACTGACGAAAAAATAAATGGCGAAAGGGTAATACAGCAACAAGCGGGGTTCGGCCATCAGCAGCGGGTACTGCGCGGTGGCGACAGTCAGCTCGACGTGGGCTTCCACCAGGCTGCGTGGGTAATAATCTACCTGCTGATTGCGATTCAGCATGTCCAGAATGGTGTAGTAGGGGGCGGCACTGATGTTAAGCCCCGCCTGTTTGAGAATGTCGACATCGCTCCAGCCGATGCCCTGCACGCCGGTAAAGGACGCCAGCTCGGCCAGATTCTGTATTTGGCTGAATTCCTGTTGCCGGGTCTGATTGATCAGCAGCAGTCGAAATCCGGACAGGCCGCGCAGCAGCGGTATTCGCACCGGCAGCAATTGTCGCTCGTATTCGCCGGTGGTGCCGGCCCAGAGCAGGTTGATCGGCTTGCCATCGCGTAGTTTCAGCGCCAGCTGCGGTTGGGGCTCGTTCAGTGTTACCTGCTTGATGACAAACTCCTCACCGCTTTTTTCCAGCGCCAGGGTCAGCAGTTGTCGGTAGTAGGAATACATAGGTGGAAGCGACTCGGGTTGGGGGATCCTGACCGTCAGTGCTGCCTGTGCAGACAGGCTGAACAGGGCAAGCAGTGATAGCAGCAATCTCTTCATGGCGGTTGTTTCCTGATGATCCCGGAAAATGAGTGAACTCATACCTTGTTATAGACGTAATCCGAAAATCCGGCAGAAGCGGCCTGGCTGACGGTGTGGCGGACACGTTGAGATCAAGGGTATATCCAGGCTCTTTATGCTCTTTCTGATGAAGAAACAGGCGGTTTTTCCATGGTGGGCGCCAGCATGGGTCTAAATAGGGGTTTTACTTAAAAAGAGCTTGCAACAATACCGTCATTTCGGTAAATTCTCGCCCCGTTGACGGCATGTAGCGCAGCTTGGTAGCGCACTTCGTTCGGGACGAAGGGGTCGGAGGTTCGAATCCTCTCATGCCGACCAAATCCTCAAAAAGGGCTCATCATTTGATGAGCCCTTTTTGTTTTCCGCTTTTGGTGATCTTTCTGCAGTGCGCGATGTGCACGCTTCGGCTTGGGGCTCGAACTGAGCCCCGCCGATCGATTATTCGGTCACTGCGACCTGCTGGCCGTTAAAGCTGACGGTCTGTCCGACCA
The DNA here is from genome assembly GCF_039539745.1 of Oceanisphaera sediminis. NCBI lineage: Bacteria > Pseudomonadati > Pseudomonadota > Gammaproteobacteria > Aeromonadales > Aeromonadaceae > Oceanisphaera > Oceanisphaera sediminis. Next base: position 29,885 of record NZ_BAABDS010000027.1, on the reverse strand, counting down.
CTATCTTGCAGCGCTTGCGCAGCTCGATTGCGCCGTTGACCTGCACCAGTCCGTCGTCGATCACCATCTTGGCCACGGCGCCGGAGTCACACCAGCCAAGCACCTTAAGCAGGTTGTGCAGAGGAATGAAGGGCTGACCTTCCAGGCTGAATTGTTCGTTCATTGCGAGTCCTTGTTCTGGTTTAAAATATTGGATTTTTGCCGCCGCTGCAGCTGACTGTGCTGGAAATAGGCAAAGTGCCGGATTGACTGCATTAGATCTTTGTCATCTACCAACATATTGGGCATCATTGCGGCATCGCGCCCAGACCGCCACCCCGGCTTGCAATACCGGCCAGACTCCGTTCAGACTCATTATGAGCTCGCCTCTGCGGGTTCACCTGTGCCATTCTTGGTGCAGAAAGGTCTGTTTGCCGGCGCTGGCCACTGTCTTACGCGGCATGTTTTGTATCAGTTATTTGACCAAGAGGTGATTATGTCCGGATTACTGCCCAATATCGACCCCGATGGCCTGCTGGAATACTCGGTAGTGTATACCGATAGATCCCTGAACCATATGTCCCGGCGTTTCCAGCAGGTGATGCGTGATATCTCCGCCAGCCTGAAGGAGCTGTATCAGGCTCATTCGGTGGTGGTGGTGCCCGGCAGCGGCACCTTCGGCATGGAAGCGGTGGCGCGTCAGTTTGCTACCGAGCAGGATTGCCTGATCATTCGCAATGGCTGGTTCAGCTATCGCTGGAGCCAGATTTTCGAAGCCGGTAAGATTCCGGCGTCCGAGACGGTACTCAAGGCCCGTGCCATCGAGCCAGGCCCGCAGGCGGCGCTGGCTCCCGCGCCCATCGAGGAAGTGGTTGCCAGCATCAAGGCCAACAAGCCAGGCATGGTGTTTGCCGCACACGTGGAAACCGCGGCTGGCATGATACTGCCGGATGATTACCTCAAGGGGGTAGCCGACGCGGTACATGAAGTGGGCGGTCTGTTTGTGCTCGACTGTATCGCCTCCGGTACCATCTGGGTAGATATGGAAGCCTGTGGCGTCGATATTCTGCTCAGTGCCCCGCAGAAAGGCTGGAGCAGCTCGCCCTGCTGTGGTCTGGTGATGATGAGCGAGCGGGCCCGCCAGCGCATCGAGCAGACCCAGAGCACCAGCTTTGCCTGTGATCTGAAGAAATGGCTGCAAATCATGGAAACCTACGAGCAGGGCGGCCACGCCTACCACGCGACCATGCCGACCGATGCCCTGGCGCAGTTCCGCGATACCATCAATGAAACAGATGGTCTGGGCTTTGCCGAGATGAAGCGGCGTCAGCAACAGCTGGGTGACCGGGTGCGTGCCCTGTTGGCCGACCATGGCATCAAGAGTGTGGCCGCCGACGGCTTTGCGGCGCCGGGTGTCATCGTCTGCTATACCGACGATGCGGCGATCAAGAACGGCAGCAAGTTCGCCGCCGAAGGGCTGCAGGTTGCCGCCGGTGTACCGCTGGCGTGTGACGAGCCGGCCGATTTCCAGACCTTCCGTATCGGTCTGTTCGGTCTCGACAAGCTGCAGGATGTGGATCGTACCGTCGCCACCTTCGAGCAGGCGCTGAACAAGGTACTGCAGGGCTGATCACCCGCGATAAACCAATAACACAAGGCCGCCCGCGGGCGGCCTTGTTGTTTTCGGCTCTGAATCCCGATAATTCGCTTTAACCCTTGCGCCTTTTCCTCTTCTGAAATAACCCTTCCGTTGCCCTTGCCGCCGATGTCATTTCCTTGATAGGCGATGGCAGTGTTCTTCCGGCCATATTGAAAGATGAAGCTTTTCTGAAAGCCTTGTCTATACAAGTGCGCCTCATCATACCGCCTTACTCCATAACTCCTTTAATCACAGTACGTTGCAGCTTTTATTTCCACTGCAACAGTGTCGGTTATACATCTGGCTGACTTAATTCTTCAATAAAACCGTCATCTTTGGCCGCCAGTATGGCTCGCGAACCTATCGTGAGGCTGCTAGCAATGAACAAGATCATTGAGGTCAGAAGTCTGAGCAAGACCTTTGACAATAAAAAAGCGCTGAAAGAGATCAGTCTGGAGATTGCCCATTCGGGAATCACCGCGCTGCTGGGGCCGTCCGGCTCGGGCAAGTCCACTCTGCTGCGTCATCTGAGTGGCCTGGTGTTTTCCGATCACCGTGAAGGTACCGAAGTCAGAGTGATGGGAGAGCTGGTGCAATCCCACGGCAAGGCGGCGCCACAGGTGCGTCGTTGCCGGGCGCGGGCCGGCTATATCTTCCAGCAATTCAATCTGGTGAATCGCCTGAGTGTGCTGACCAATGTGTTGATTGGAGCCCTGAGCTCCACCGCCAAGTGGCGCACCCTGACCGGCTGCTTTACTCAAGAGCAGCGCCAGCAGGCCATGGCGGCGCTGGAGCGGGTAGGCATGGCGGCCTTTGCCGACCAGCGCGTGTCGACTCTGTCGGGCGGTCAGCAACAGCGGGTGGCCATCGCCCGCTCGCTGATGCAGCAAGCGAGCATTATCTTTGCCGACGAGCCTATCGCCTCGCTCGACCCCGAGTCGGCGCGCACCGTGATGGAGCTGCTCAAGGACATTAACGAGCGGGAAGGCATTCCCGTCGTCGTGACCCTGCATCAGGTGGATTACGCGCTGAAGTACTGCCAGCAACTGGTTGCCCTGCGTGAAGGCGAAGTCTTCTATCAGGGCGCGGCGGCCGACATTACCGAACAGGCGCTGACCGCGCTGTATACCAAGGCGCCGACCAGCGACCCCATGCCGGCCCCGGCCATCAGGCCGCTACGGCCCACCCCTGCTTTTGCATCCCGTTCCATTCAAGGACAACCGTCATGATTCGTACATTGAAGAAGTTCGCCGGCGCCTCGTTACTGACCGCCATGATGGCCACTCCGGCGCTGGCCGAAGACGCAGCGCTGTCGACCATCAACTTCGGCATCATTTCCACCGAATCCCAGCAGAATCTCAAGCAACACTGGGAACCCTTCCTCGCCGACATGGAGCAGCAGCTTGGAATTGAGGTGGAAGCCTTCTTCGCGCCCGATTACGCTGGCATCATTCAGGGCATGCGCTTCGACAAGGTCGACATTGCCTGGCTAGGCAACAAGTCGGCGATGGAAGCGGTTGACCGGGCCGGCGCCGAAATTTTTGCCCAGACGGTGCGTGCCGATGGCCAGCCCGGTTACTGGAGCCTGCTGATTGCCCACAAGGACAGCCCGTTGAACACGGTGGACGACGTGCTGGCGCAGCGCAAGGAGCTGACATTCGGTAACGGCGATCCCAACTCGACCTCCGGTTATCTGGTGCCTTCCTACTATGTGTTTGCCCAGAATCAGGTTTCTGCCCAGGAGTTCAAGCGCACCCTCAATTCCAGCCACGAGGTGAACGTGTTTGCGGTGCTCAACAAGCAGGTGGATGTGGCCACCAACAACACCGAGAGTCTGGAACGCTTTGCCGAGCGCAGTCCCGAAAAGGCTGGCAACATCAAGGTGTTGTGGAAGTCACCGCTGATTCCGGCCGACCCCATCGTCTGGCGCAAGAACCTGCCGGAAGCCACCAAGCAGCTGGTGTACGACTTCTTCATGCAATACGGCCAGTCCGGTGACCCGCAGCAGAAGAAGATTCTGGAACAGCTTGAATGGGCCTCGTTCTCTCCTTCCAGCGACATGCAGCTGCTGCCCATCCGTCAGCTGCAGCTGTTCAAGGATCTGCAGGAGCTGGAAAACAACGAGGCCGATGCGGCCGACATGAATCAGGTAAAAATGGAACTGGCGGTGCTGAACCGTCAGATGTCTGCCCTGGAAGCCATGACCAACTAAAGACCGACCCGGAGCCGGCGTGACCGGCTCCGTGAGGTCAGCGGAGACTGAAAATGAATACTGACGTCATTACCCGGCCTGAATCGGGATCGCGCCTAGGGCAAATGGTCAAGTGGATGCTGCTGGCGCTGGTGTTGGCCTGGGCCTGGCAGGGCGCCGAAATGAACCCGGCGGTGCTGGTGCAGGATGCCGGCAACATGGCCGAGCTGGCCGCCGACTTTTTTCCGCCGGACTTTACCCACTGGCAGCTGTATCTGAAAGAAACCCTGGTCACCCTGCAGGTGGCGCTGTGGGGCACGCTGCTGGCCATCGTGCTGGCGGTTCCCTTCGGTTTGTTGTGTGCCGACAACCTGTTTCCGCAGTGGGTGTGTCAGCCGATGCGCCGGCTGATGGATGCGGCTCGGGCCATCAATGAAATGGTGTTCGCCATGTTGTTTGTGGTGGCGGTAGGGCTGGGACCCTTTGCCGGGGTGCTGGCGCTGTTTGTACATACCACCGGCGTATTGGCCAAGCTGTTTTCCGAGGCGGTGGAAGCCATAGAGCCGGGCCCCATCGAGGGCGTGCGGGCCACCGGTGCCACCAAACTGGAAGAGATTCTCTACGGCGTGCTGCCGCAGGTGATTCCGTTGTGGATCTCCTATTCGCTCTACCGTTTCGAGTCCAACGTACGTTCGGCCACCGTGGTGGGCATGGTGGGTGCCGGCGGCGTCGGGGTCTTGCTGTGGGAAGCGATTCGCAGTTTTCAGTTCGCACAGACGGCGGCCATCATGCTGGTGGTGATCGTGACCGTGAGCCTGCTCGATGTGGCCTCGCAGACCATTCGCAAACGGTATATCTGATTTATTTAACCCGACTTGTCTAGACAAGAGTGGCGAATAAAACGGCCGGAGGGAAGGGGGAAAGCATGCGCGTCTATCAGGTTATTTACCGGCAACTGGAAGCGGATATTCATCGGTATTTCAAGGCGGGTGATTATCTTCCGCCAGAGATGCAGCTGGCCGAACGCTTTCAGGTCAATCGCCATACGGTACGGCGCGCCATCGATGAGCTGGTAGCCAATGGCCTGATACAGCGCCATCAGGGCAAGGGCAACATGGTCTTGCGCCAGCCGCACCTCTACAAGCTGCACGATGGCGCCCACTTCACCGGCAATTTCCTGGAGCAGGGCTCGTTTCCCAGTTGCCAGGTGATTCGTTCCCGGTTGATGCCGATCACCAGCAGGTTGGCGCATGAATTACAGCTGGGGCAGGAGCAAAAGATTATTTACATACAAACACTGCGGAAAACGGAAAACATTCCTCGCTCGGTGATTCATCACTATTTGAGTAATCCCGAGTGGTGGCCGGTATTAAAACAATTTCAGCAAGGTTCCCTGCATGAGTTTTTAAAGCGAACGCTGGATATCGAGCTGAAAAGAAAGTCGACCCGCCTGGGGGCCAGAATACCCTCCGGTGAAGAAAGTCGTTTACTGCAGATCAACAAGTCCATTCCGGTGATGCGGATTAAAACCAAAAACCTGCTTAAAGGCTCGGAACAGATAGCGGAGTTCTCCGTGAGTTCGGCACGTTCCGATTTAATTGAATATGTCGTGGAGCACTAAATGAATACACCACAACGCAAGCAATGGATGTCGGTATTGGCCCGCACATCGTTTTCGGAGCTGCAACGCGGCTGGCAAGCCCTGCAGCTGGCACCGGATTATCAGTTGATTCGGGCCCCCGAGATTGGCCTGGCCCAGGTTCGGGCCCGGATGGGCAGTTCCGGTCGGCCGTTCAATCTCGGCGATGTCACCATCACCCGGGCGGTCGTCAAACTGGACAGCGGCGAGCTGGGCTACAGCTACCTGCGCGGTCGCAACAAACCCCATGCGGAGTTGGCGGCGCTGATTGATGCGCTGATGCAAACCCGCAGCGGACATGAAGTGCTGGACAAGGGGCTGATTGCTCCGCTGGCGGCGCAGAAGGCGGAGCAGGAAGAATGCACCCGCCGGGAAGCGGCAGCCAGCAAGGTGGACTTTTTTACCATGGTGCGGGGAGAAGACGAATGACCATGATCACCACGGCATTTTCGGATGCCATTCACGACAGCCAGGTCTGTTTTCGCCGACTGTTAAAGGCGATGTCGGAGCCGGGCACCCGGGTGGAGCTGGACCGCGCCGGCGGCTTTGGATCCATGAATGCCGGTTGCGTGCAGACCCTGCTGACGTTGGCCGACAGCGGCACCCGGCTCTGGTTATCGCCGGCGCTGCAGCAGGACGACGCCGTGCTCGACAATATTCGCTTTCATGTGGCGGCGCCCTTGAGTGCGAATGCCGCCGAGGCCGACTTTGCCGTGCTGGCCGGCGCCGACCTGGCCGAGTGCGACGCGCTGTTGCGTGCCCTGCCGGTAGGCAGCGAAGAATACCCGGATAACGGCGCCACCCTGCTGATTGAAACCGATTCGCTGGATCGGGGCGTCGAAGTCACCCTGTCGGGCCCGGGCATTCCGGACAGCCGCCGCATTTGTCTGGGACAGGTGCCCGAGGCGTTGGTGCGCTTTTTGAGCGAGCGGGACGCGGCGTTTCCGCTGGGTATCGACCTGATACTGGTGTGTGACCGGGAACTGGTCGCCATTCCACGTACCACCCGAGTGGAGAGATAAGCATGTATGTAGCAGTGAAAGGGGGCGAAAAAGCCATTGCCGCAGCACACCAACTGCAGGCGAAGAAACGACGGGGCAATACCGAAAGGCCCGAAATCAGCGTGGCTCAGGTAGAAGAGCAACTGGCCGGCGCGGTAGACAGAGTGATGACCGAAGGCGGTGTCTACGACAAGGAGCTGGCGGCGCTGGCGGTCAAACAGGCGGGGGGTGATTTGGTGGAAGCGATTTTTCTGCTGCGGGCCTATCGCACCACTCTGCCACGACTGGCGACGACCGAGCCGGTCGATACCGCCGCCATGCGCATTGCGCGCCGTATTTCGGCGACCTACAAGGATCTGCCCGGTGGCCAGTTACTGGGGCCGACCTATGACTATACCCACCGCTTGCTGGACTTTACCCTGCTGGCCGAGGGCGAGCATCCGGGACCGGATCCGGTGGCGATCGAACCGGAAGCCTGTCCCCAGGTGGCCGGTATTCTCGAACAGCTCGAGCTGATGGTAACGGAAACCGACAACGGCGAAACGCCGGCCGATATCACCATGGCACCGGCCACTTACCCCTGCGACCGCTCCGCCCGTTTGCAGCAGCTGGTGCGCGGTGACGAAGGCTTTTTGCTGGCACTGGGCTATTCCACCCAACGCGGTTATGGCCGCAACCATCCCTTTGCCGGCGAAATCCGCTGCGGTGAAGTGACCCTGGAGCTGGTGCCGGAAGAGCTGGGCTTTGCCATCGATATCGGTGACATCGAGCTGACCGAGTGTCAGATGATCAACGGCTTTGTCGGCGACAAGCAGCAAAAGCCGGCCTTTACCCGGGGCTACGGCCTGACCTTCGGTTTTGGCGAACGCAAGGCGATGTCGATGGCGCTGGTAGACCGGGCGCTGCAGGCGCCGGAATACGGTGAGCAGGTGGCCGGACCGGCCCAGGACGAGGAATTCGTGCTGGCCCATGCGGACAACGTCGAAGCCTCCGGCTTTGTGTCACACCTGAAGTTGCCGCACTACGTGGACTTTCAGGCCGAACTGGAGCTGCTGCGCAAGATGCGGCGGGAACACGAACAAACGCATGGCCCGGCAGCCGGCCGGGCAGGGGAGCAGGCATGATGACTCAGCAGACCACGATCGATGCACAGCATCACGGCTACAACTACGCCTATCTGGATGAACAGACCAAGCGGATGATCCGTCGGGCGCTGCTGAAAGCGGTGGCCATTCCCGGTTATCAGGTGCCCTTCGGCGGCCGGGAAATGCCCATGCCCTACGGCTGGGGTACCGGCGGCGTGCAGCTGACGGCGGCGGTCATCGGCCGCGACGACACCCTCAAGGTGATCGACCAGGGCGCCGACGACACCACCAATGCGGTGTCCATTCGTTCCTTCTTCCAGCAGGTGGCCCAGGTGAACACCACCGAGGTGACCACCGAGGCCACGCTGATTCAAACCCGCCACCGCATTCCGGAAACCGCCCTCGGTCCGGACCAGATCCTGGTGTATCAGGTGCCGATTCCGGAGCCGCTGCGCTTTATCGAGCCGCGCGAAACCGAAACCCGCAAAATGCACGCACTGGAAGAGTACGGCATCATGCACGTCAAGCTGTACGAAGACATCGCCCGTTACGGCCATATCGCCACCGCCTATGCCTACCCGGTGCAGGTGAATGAGCGCTACATCATGGATCCCTCGCCGATTCCCAAGTTCGACAACCCCAAGATGGACATGATGCCGGCCCTGCAGCTGTTTGGTGCCGGCCGGGAAAAGCGCATCTATGCCATTCCGCCCTATACCCGGGTCAAGAGTCTCGACTTCGAGGATCATCCCTTCGAGATCCAGCAGTGGGACGAGCCCTGTGATATCTGCGGCTCCACCGACAGCTTCCTCGACGAGGTAGTGACCGACGATCTGGGTGGGCGGGTCTTTATCTGCTCCGATACCGATTATTGCCGCCAGCAGCAGGAGAAACAGGCATGAATCAGCACGTGTTAACCACTCCTCTGGCCGACTCATCGGCCGCGCCGGAGATGACCCCCAAGCGGCAGGAACAGCCATTGTTGTCGGTACAGAACCTGACCCGACTCTACGCGCCGGGCAAGGGCTTTAGCGATGTCTCCTTCGACCTTTATCCGGGGGAAGTGCTGGGCATCGTCGGCGAGTCCGGCTCCGGTAAAAGCACCCTGCTGCAGGCTATTTCCGGTCGCTTGGCCCCGGATGAGGGCGAAGTGCTGTATCTGCGTGGCAGCGCCGACAGCCAGCTGCAGCAGGTGGTCAGCCTGTATCGAATGGCGGAAAGCCAGCGTCGGCAACTGCTGCGCACCGACTGGGGCGTGGTACATCAGCACCCGCTCGACGGCCTGCGGCCGCGGGTGTCGGCCGGGGGCAACATCGGCGAACGGCTGATGGCGGTGGGCCAGCGCCACTACGGCAGCATTCGCGAGCAGGCGCTGCAGTGGCTGCAGGACGTGGAAATTCCCGTCGACCGTGTCGACGACATGCCGGTGACCTTTTCCGGCGGCATGCAGCAACGGCTGCAGATTGCCCGCAACCTGGTGACCCATCCCAAGCTGATTTTCATGGACGAGCCCACCGGCGGACTGGATGTGTCGGTGCAGGCGCGACTGCTGGATTTGCTGCGCCGGCTGGTGTCCGAGCTGGGGCTGGCGGTGGTGATCGTCACCCACGATCTGGCGGTGGCCCGGTTGCTGGCGCACCGGTTGATGGTGATGAAGCAAAGTCGGGTGGTGGAAACCGGCCTCACCGATCAGGTGCTGGACGATCCGCAGCATCCCTATACCCAGTTACTGGTGTCTTCTGTACTGCAAAGCTAGGAGCGGTCATGACCTTCGCATTAAACGTTTCGAATGTTCGCAAGACCTTCGTCTTGCACAACCAGAATGGCATCCGGCTGCCGGTATTGGCCGGAGCCTCCTTTTCGGTCGGGCAGGGAGAGTGCGTGGTACTGCACGGTCGCTCCGGCACCGGCAAGTCCACCCTGCTGCGTACCCTGTACGGCAATTACCTGACCGACAGCGGCCGCATCGAGGTGCAGCATCAGGGACAGCTGCTGGACATGACTCAGGCGCCGCCGCGCACCCTGGTCAATGTGCGCCGCCACACCATTGGCTGGGTCAGCCAGTTTCTGCGGGTGATCCCCCGCATCAGCGCGCTGGAGGTGGTGATGCAGCCGATGATAGAGCAGGGCGGCAACCGGGCCGAGGCTCAGGCCCGGGCCGAGCGGCTGCTGACCCGGCTCAATGTGCCGCAGCATCTGTGGGCGCTGGCGCCGGCGACCTTTTCCGGCGGCGAGCAGCAGCGGGTGAACATTGCCCGGGGCTTTATCGCCGACTACCCGATTCTGCTGCTCGACGAGCCGACCGCCTCGCTCGATGCAACCAACCGGGCGGTGGTAGTGGAACTGATCCGGGAAGCCAAGGCCCGGGGCGCGGCCATCGTCGGCATCTTTCATGATGAAGACGTGCGTGAGCAGGTCGCCGACCAGCTCTACGAAATCCAGCCCGACAGCAACCATCAGACTGCCACAGCGCAAGAGGAGCATTCCGCATGATTATTACCAATGTGAACCTGGTTCTGGAGCATGAAGTGGTGCGGGGATCGGTCGAGGTCATCGATGGCGAGATCCGCGCCCTGGCCGACAGCCCGAGCCAGCAGCCGGGCGCCATTGACGGCAACGGTGGCTGGTTGCTGCCCGGCCTGGTCGAGCTGCATACCGACAACCTGGACAAGCATTTCACTCCGCGGCCCAAGGTCAGCTGGCCGCCCTTTGGCGCCATGCGCGCCCACGATGCCCAGATAGTGGCGTCGGGCATTACCACGGTACTGGATGCGGTGGCCATCGGCGACGAGCGGGACGGCGGCACCCGCCAGGATAATCTCGACAAGATGATTCATACGGTGGTGAACAGCGAGCGGCAAGGCCTGAACCGGGCCCAGCATTTGCTGCACCTGCGCTGTGAACTGCCCCACGACACCACTGTGCCCCTGTTCGAGCATTACCTCGAGCTGCCGGAGGTTCGGCTGGTGTCACTGATGGACCACTCTCCCGGTCAGCGTCAGTTCGTCAACATGGTGAAGTACCGGGAATACTATCAGGGCAAGTACCGGCTCAACGATCGGCAGATGCAGGAATTCGAGCAGAGTCAGCTGGCGTTGTCGGCCCGCTGGTCGGCGCCCAACCGGGCGGAAATAGCCCGCCAGTGCCGGGAGCGGAATATTTCCCTCGCCAGCCATGACGATGCCACCTCGGCCCACGTGCTGGAGTCGCATCAGCTGGGCATGGTGATTGCCGAATTCCCGACCACGGTCGAGGCGGCCACCGCCTCGCATCAGCATGGTCTCATGGTCATGATGGGTGCGCCCAACGTGGTGCGCGGGGGCTCCCATTCCGGTAATGTTGCCGCCCATGAACTGGCGGCGCTGGGCGTGCTGGATGTGCTGTCGTCCGACTATTATCCGGGCAGTCTGCTCGAGGCGGTGTTCCAGCTGGCCGACGACGAACGCAATACCATGGGGCTGGCCGACGCCTCCCGGCTGGCCACGATAAACCCGGCCCGGTCGCTGGGGCTGGAAGACAGAGGCATACTGGCGGAAGGGCGGCGGGCCGATCTGGTGCTGGTGCAGCGGCATCAGGGTCAGGTTTATCCCACCCGGGTATGGTGCCGGGGCGAGCTGGCCTACTGACAGGAGCGCGAGGATGAGCAGCGGAACAGGACGACTGTTTTATGTGATGGGGCCCTCGGGCGCCGGCAAGGACAGCTTTATGCAGGCGGTGCGTGAACACTGGGGCGAAGGCCTGCTGGTGGCGCACCGTTACATCACCCGGGCCGCCTCGGCAGGGGGGGAGAACCATATCGAGTTGTCCGAGCCGGAGTTCAGTGCGCGTCAGGAACTGGGGCTGTTTGCCCTCAGCTGGGCCGCCAACGGCCAGCATTATGCGGTGGGGCGAGAGATTGAAAGCTGGCTGGGCTCGGGTATGGATGTCATGGTCAATGGTTCTCGCGAGCATCTGCCACAGGCGCGGGCCAGGTTTGCCGAATGTCTGGTGCCGGTGATGATCAGCGTCGATACCAAGACCCTGGAGCGGCGGCTGCGGGCCCGGGGGCGAGAAAGCGAAGCGGACATCATCCGGCGGCTGGAGCGGGCCTCGGCCCTGAATCGCGGTTTGCCGGACGGCGTATGGCGGCTGGACAACAGTGGCGCCCTGACCGATACCCTGCAGCAGTTTCGGCGCTATCGACAGGCGTTGCCCGTATGATGCGGCTGACCCTGCTGGGCACGGGAGCGGCCGGGGGCATGCCGCTGTATGGCTGCGACTGTCACTATTGTGCTCGGGCCGAGCACGACCCGGCCCTGAGTCGGGCGCCGTGCTCGGCCCTGCTGGAGTGGCAGGGCAAGCGGCTGCTGATCGACGGTGGCCTGATGGATCTGCACCGGCGCTTTGTGCCGGGCAGCCTGGAGGGCATTCTGCTGACTCACTTTCATGTCGATCATGTGCAGGGGCTGTTTCATCTGCGCTGGGGCCGGAGCGCGCCGATACCGGTGTGGTGCCCGAATGATTCGTCCGGTTGCGCCGATCTGCTCAAGCATCCCGGCTGTCTGGACTTTCAACCGCCGCTGCAGCACGGGCAGGAATGGCAATTGGGCGAGCTGAGCATTACTCCGCTCGATTTGGTGCACTCCCGGCCGACCCTGGGCTATGTTTTCCGCCTCGGCGAGCGTCGACTGGCGTACCTGACCGACACCCTGGGCCTGCCGGAACACAGCAGCCGCTGGCTGCATGCCCAGCCAACGCTGGATGCGGTAGTGGTTGACTGCAGCTTTCCCCCCGGCAGCCAGGGCCGTAACCACAACACCTTGGAACAGGTGCTGGAACTGCATGACAGCCTGCGACCGAAGCAGATGATCCTGACCCATATCGGCCATGATTTTCATGTCTGGTTGCAACAGCACACCTTGCCGAACGGGGTGACGGCGGGGTGGGATAACATGGTGATTAAGCCGGAGAAGGAGACGGTATAGAGCCGAGGATGACGTCTGGTGATGCAATCTGGTAATAAAAAAAGGCCGCCCGCGGGCGGCCTTGTTGTTGGTGGCTGGTGCCGGATCAGGCGGGTTGCGTCTTGACCTCGACGGCATCAAACACGATCCCGTGCTCATTGGTTTGCTGCAGCCGGAAATGCGCTATCTGCTGATGCAAATCGCGCGAGGCACCCAGCACCCGGTGGCTGGTTTGTGAAATCAGCTCACTCACCTGCAGCGCTTCCTGCGAGCCTTCGTTGATGTGCAGCAGGTTGCGGTTGATCTCTTCGGCCACGGCAGACTGCTCTTCCGAGGCGGTGGCGATCTGGGCGTTCATGTCGTTGATCCGCTGCACTTCGTCCAGAATCTTTTCCAGATCCTTGCCGGCGGCGCGTACCACATCGACGCTGATCCCGGCCTGCTCCTGACTGCTCTGCATATGCTCGACCACGGTGCCGGCATGGCTCTGCAGCTGCTGGATCATGCGCTGAATTTCACCGGTCGAGTCCTGAGTGCGTTGCGCCAGCGAACGAACCTCGTCGGCTACCACGGCAAAACCGCGGCCGGAGTCACCGGCCCGGGCGGCCTCGATGGCGGCGTTCAGCGCCAGCAGGTTGGTTTGCTCGGAAATGGTGCGGATGACCTCGACCACGGAGCCAATCTTCTGGGTCTGGCTTTCCAGTTCGCGCATGGCGTTGTCGGCCTGTGTCACCGACTCGGCCAGCTGCAGCATGGTATCGATACTGCGGGCCACGTCGTCGTGCCCCATGCGGGCCTCGCTGTTGGCGTGATCGGCGGCCTGGGAGGCATCGTTGGCGTAGCGCGCCACTTCATGCACGGTGGCGTTCATTTCGTTCATGGCGGTGGCGACCTGATCCACCTCGGAAAACTGTGCCTGCATGCTGGCACGAGTTTGCTGACTCTTGACGCTCAGTCCTTCCGCTTCATCATCGAGGGTGGTCGAGGCATTGCGGACCTTTTGCAGCAAGGTACACAGCTGTTCGCCCATGGTATCGACCCCACGCGACAGCTGACCGATTTCATCGGCCCGGGTCGAGTCGGTGCGAACACTCAAATCCCCCTTGCCGAACTGCTGCACCACCTCCAGCACCCGTGCCACCGAGAAGGTCAGCGAGCGGCTGATCAGTACCACGATAATCAGCGCCAGCACCATGACCAGCGCCATCAGCAGCAGCGACTTGGTGGCTTGCTGCCAGAACAGGGTGTTGACGTCACTCAGGTAAACGCCGCTGCCGATGACCCAACCCCAGGGAGTAAAGCCCTGCACATAAGACACCTTCTGCTGCGGCGAGTCGAACTGCGGGCCGATATAGCTGTACTCGACAAAACCGGCCTGCTGTTGTTTGACCCGTTGCACCATGGCCTGCCAATGGTACTGGCCATCGGCATCCTGCACCTGGGTCATGTCCTTGCCTTCGGCGTCGGGTTTGATCGGGTGCAGCACCAGACGATGTTGCATGTCGTTGATCCACATGTAGCCGTCACTGCCATAACGCAGTGCCCCTACCGCCTGTTTGGCCAGGCGCTTGCTTTCCTCTTCGCCCAGCGTCTGGCGTTGGCCATAGTAGTAACCGATCAGTGACACCGCCGTTTCTACCTGTTCTTGTACCTTTTCCTTGCGCGCATCCAGCAACTCGTGACGCAGGCCGATCATGGCCGAACCCTGTACCAGCAGAATGCCGATAAACAGGCTGGCGACCATGGCCAGCAGCTTGTAACGCAGACTGAGATTATTCAGAAATTGCATGTCCATCCTCCCAGTGACGGGTCGCCACTGGCTATTGCTGTTGAATTCCGGGTGGGGGATGAGCCGTGACCATTGGATGATGCCGACAACAGCCATGGCTGTGCCGGTGTTCCAGACATCAGGTTGCAGCGTCCCGTGCTTGTTATATTCAGGCTGGCTAATGCATGATGCGAAAGTGTTGCCAGCTTGTATCAGATTATCAGCGCCATATGGAAAGCGATACGCCTAAAATCGTGAATTTATTGATAATTGTCATGGCAATAAGGAGTCGTATGAGGTGTATTTGCCATGCCGGTTTTTAAATCGATATCGAAGATGGTGTCGGCGTCCGGCCTTGGCCAAGATGCGCCATCAGCCCAAAAGCGCTGCTATGCTTGGGACTGATATCCCCACGGAGACCGACAATGATGAGAATAACGAGCATGTTCGGTACTGCCGCCCTGCTGGCGGCGTTATCGGTATCGGCCACCCCGGCGCCTTCAGGCGCTCGGGTCTATTTCCTCAGTCCGGCCGATGGCGACACCCTGAGTAGCGAGTTTACCGTGCGCTTCGGCCTGGAAGGCATGGGCGTGGCGCCGGCCGGGGTGGAACAGGAAAACACCGGTCACCATCACCTGCTGATTAACGCCGATCCCATGCCGGATCTGACCCAGCCGCTACCGGCCAGCGATCAGGTGCGCCATTTTGGTGGTGGTCAGACCGAAACCCGGCTCAGTCTGCCGCCGGGACAATATCGTTTGCAACTGGTGCTGGGCGATGCGCAACATGCGCCGCATCAGCCACCGATCATGTCTGAACTCATTCAAGTGACGGTGGAGTAGGCTGCTTACTCATCACCCCCGTATCATCGACAATCGATTACCAGGATGGCGCCGACGTGGGCGCCATTCTCATTGAGGAGCCTGAATGGCAAAAATACGGCTGCTGGCCAACCTGAATTGTGATCATGTGCTGCTGAATGACCCCCTGGCCGCCGGAGGGCGTCTGTTATATCGGGATCAGGGGCGGCGGCTGGGCGGCGGCGGCGCCAATACCGGCGTCGGGCTGTTGTGGGCCGGGCATCAGGTGAGCATTGCCGCCCGGGTAGGCAACGACGACACCGGTGACTGGCTGTGCCGGCAGGCAGCCAAGCTGGGGCTGGACGTGAAGCAGGTGGAGCAGTTTGACGGTGAAACCGGTGAGCTGCTGGTGCTGGTGGACAGTCTGGGCGAACGCACCATATTGCGCCAGCACCGGCGACCGGCCTTGCCCGGCAACCTGCCCATAGGTCCGGTGGACTGCCTGTATGTCAATTATGACGGCGGTGAGGTGGCAGCGTATATGGCGCAGATGGCGGAACACAGCCTGGTGGTAAGCCAATACCCCAAGGGCGGGCGCTGGGCCCGGCCCTGCCAGGTGATGATCGCCTCGGCGGCGGATCTGACGCCGCAACCCAATCTCTGGGAGCACGCCCGGCAACTGGCGGGTGAGCGGTTGCAATGGCTGGTAGTCACCCACGGCGAGCAGGGGGCCGAGGCCTTTTCGGCCGATCAGCATATTCGGGTGCCGAGCCGGCCGGTGTCGGTGGTGGATGCCACCGGCGCCGGTGACGCCTTTGCCGGCGGTCTGATCCACGGACTGGTATCCGGGCTATCGATGTCGGCAACCTTGATCCAGGCCGGGCAGTGGGCGGCCTACACCCTGTCTTCCAGCAGTTCGATTCCGTCGGAGCAGTTAAGGAGTTATCTGCGTCGCTCTGGCTGATTTCCCGCGCGCTCGCTGTTAAGCTGGCGCCTGATTATCAGACGGTTGGAATACATTTTGGATAACGGCTTTCTTATTTCCTTGCTCGGCCAGTGCTGGCGCTGGTCGGTATTGCTGATGTTTCCGTTGCTGCTGTGGTTGTACTGCCAGCTGACGGGGCTGCCGCTGGCCGAATTCGACAATGGCGTGAATCAGCACAAGTGGTTGATCATGCTGTTGTACCTGCTCTATGTGCTGCTCTGGTTGCGCTTCAACCGCCGCGTGCTGGCCATGCTTGAACAGCGGAGGCGCTGATGACGTCGTTATTGGCAACGAGCTGGCCTTACTGGCTGGCGGCGGCAACCGCGCTGGCCGGCTGGGGGCTGACCCGGCTCGGCCTGGGTACTCGCCTGCAGTTGCTGGCCCAGCAAAACCGGCAGTTGCAGGCGCAGCTGGAGGAGCGGGGCGGCGAGCTGCAGGACACCCGGCAACGGCTGGATCAGCAGCAGCAACTGGTGCTGAAAATGAACGGTCGGCTCAAGGAATACGAGACCCTGTTGCGCCAGGAGCGGCAGTGGGCGGCGGAAAAGCAGGCTCAGTTCGAAGCCAGTGAAACCCGGCTGGGGCAGCAGTTTGAAAACCTGGCCCAGCGTATCTTCGAGCAGAAAACGCACAACTTCCGCGAACTGAATCAGAACAGCCTGGACGGCGTCTTGTCGCCGCTGCGCGAGCAGCTGGAAGGCTTTCGCCGCAGCATGCAGGAAACCTACGCCGATGAAAGCCGCCAGCGCCACAGCCTGAAGTTCGAGATTGAGCGGTTGGCCGAGCTGCACCAGCAGATGAGCGTCGATACCGCCGCCCTGACCCGGGCGCTGAAGGGCGACAGCAAACAGCAGGGCAACTGGGGCGAAGTGGTGCTTTCCAGGGTGCTGTCGGAGTCCGGGCTGCGCGAAGGCCACGAATACAGCACCCAGCTCAGCCTGAACAACGCCGAGGGCAAGCGCTATCAGCCGGATGTGGTGGTGCACCTGCCGCAGGAAAAAGACATCATCATCGATGCCAAGGTGTCGCTCACCGCCTACGAGCGCTATTTCAACGGTGACGATGCCGCAGAACGCGAGCAGGCGCTGCGCGATCACGTGACCTCGGTACGCGGCCATATTCGCGAGCTGGGGCGCAAGGACTATCAGAACCTGCAGGGGGTGAGAACCCTCGACTATGTGCTGATGTTCGTGGCGGTCGAGCCGGCCTTTCTGGTGGCGGTGGAGGCGGAGCCGGGGCTGGTAAAATATGCCCTCGACCATAATATTCTGCTGGTCAGCCCCACCAATCTGCTGGTGGCGCTGCGTACCATCGAGAACCTGTGGCGGATAGAACGGCAAAACCAGAATGCGCGCAAAATTGCCGAGTCGGCGGGCAAGATCTACGAAAAACTGCGATTGTTCACGGAAGACATGGAAGCCGTGGGCCAGTCGTTGCAGCGGGCCGACGATAACTATCAGCGGGCGATGAAGAAGCTGAGCAGCGGTCGTGGCAACCTGATCCGACAGGCCGAGGCCTTTCGCGAGCTGGGGGTGGAAGTCACCAAGCCGTTACCCGAACACCTGCAGGCCCGCGCCGCCGAGGAAGGGTCGTTGCATTCCCTGCCCGGCGGCCGGGCGGCCGATTAAAGGAAGAAGGGACTGGGCTGGAACAGCCGTTCCACTTCCGGAATAAACTTCTTGTCGACCAGAAACAGCACCACGTGATCGTTCTGCTCGATCACGGTTCTGTCGTGGGCAATCAGTACCTCGTCGCCCCGCACTATGGCACCTATGGTGGTGCCTGGCGGCAGCTTGAGCTCCCCCACCTGACGACCGACCACCTTGGAGGTGGATCTTTCACCGTGGGCGATGGCCTCGATGGCTTCGGCCGCACCGCGGCGCAGGGAGTAGACGTTGACGATGTCGGCCCGGCGCACGTGGGTCAGCAGCGCCGAAATGGTGGCCTGCTGCGGTGAGATGGCCACATCGATGCTGCCGCCCTGCACCAGATCGACGTAGGCGCCGCGCTGGATCAGTACCATTACCTTTCTGGCACCCAGTTTCTTGGCGAGCATGGCCGACATGATGTTGGCCTCGTCCTTGTTGGTCACGGCGATGAACACATCGACCTGATCGATATGCTCTTCCAGCAGCAGCTCCTGATCGGCGGCGTCACCGCAGAAGACGATGGTGTTCTCCAGCAACTCGGACAGCTGCTCGGCGCGTTTGGGATTGTGCTCGATGAGCTTGACCGAATAGTGCTTCTCCAGCCGACGGGCCAGACCGGCACCGATGTTGCCGCCGCCGACGATCATGATGCGCTTGTAGTCATTTTCCAGTCGTTGCAGTTCCGACATCACGGCACGAATATGGCCGCTGGCGGCGACGAAAAACACCTCGTCGTCGGCCTCGATAATGGTGGTGCCCTGGGGGCGTATCGGCCTGTCCTGACGAAAGATGGCCGCCACCCGGGTGTCGATGCTGGGCATGTGCTCGCGCAGGGTAGACAGGGCGTTACCCACCAGGGGACCGCCGTAATAGGCCTTGATCGCCACCAGACCGACCTTGCCCTCGGCGAAGTCGACCACCTGCAACGCGCCCGGATACTGGATCAGCCGGTAGATGTATTCGGTGACCAGCTGCTCGGGCGCAATCAGGTTGTCGACCGGCAGCGCCTCGTTGAGAAACAGCCGTTCACGCTCGGCCAGAAACTCCGGCGAGCGGATCCGCGCCACCTTGTTGGGGGTGTTGAACAGCGAATAGGCCACCTGACAGGCGATCATGTTGGTTTCGTCGCTGCTGGTCACCGCCACCAGCATATCCGCATCCTGGGCACCGGCTTCGCGCAGCACGTTGGGGTAGGCACCGTGGCCGTTGACCACCCGCAAATCGTACTTGTCCTGCAGCTCGCGCAAGCGTTCGCCGTCGGTATCGACGATGGTGATGTCGTTATTCTCGCCCACCAGATTTTCCGCCAGGGTTCCGCCTACCTGACCGGCGCCCAGAATGATGATTTTCATGGCAACTTACTCAGCTTGGCGTAGTAGAAGCCATCCCGCTGCTCGGCGCCCGGCAGCAATTGCCAGCCCGGTTGCTCGACCGACTCGTCCGGGTGCAGGGGCTGATGACGGGCATCCGGGGTGCGTTGCAGAAACGCCTTGATCTGGGCGCTGTTCTCGTCCGGCAGAATAGAGCAGGTGGCGTAGAGCAGGGTGCCGCCGGGCTTCAGTTGCTGCCAGAGGGCGTCCAGGATCTGCGCCTGCAGGGCGGCCAGCTGGGCAATATCGTCCGGGCGGCGCAGCCACTTGATGTCCGGGTGGCGGCGAATCACGCCGGTGGCCGAACAGGGGGCGTCGAGTAGGATGCGATCGAAGGCAGTACCCTGCCACCAGTCGGCGGGTTGGGCGGCGTCACCCTGAAGCACGGTGGCCTGCAGCCCGATGCGTTCCAGGTTCTGGTGTACTCGCTTCAGACGCTCACCGTCCATGTCGACGGCCACCAGCTGTGCCAGCGCCGGCTGACGCTCGAGAATATGGGCGGTCTTGCCACCGGGGGCGGCACAGGCATCGAGCACGGTTTCGCCGGGGGCGGCGTCCAGCAGCTGGGCGGCCATTTGTGCCGCCGCATCCTGTACCGAGCTGTGGCCCAGCTCGAAACCGGGCAGGGTGGCCACATCGACCGGGCGAGCCAGACGCAGAGCGCTGTCGGCCAGGTTGTCGGGCTCGGCTTCCTGACCATTTTGTTGCAGCAGTGTCAGGTAGTCTTCACGCGAGTGATGGCTCTGATTGATCCGAATCCACATCGGCGGATGCTGGTTATTGGCCTCGAGAATGTCCTGCCACTGCTCGGGATAGGCCTTTTGCAGGCGCTTGACCAGCCAGTTGGGGTGCGCCAGCCGTAACTGGGGCAGGGCGTCGACCTTGGCGGTCAGTTCGTCCTGTTGGCGCTGTACGTTGCGCAGTACGCCGTTGACCATGCCCTTGAAGGGATCGGCTTTCAGCAGCTTGCAGGCGTTGACGGTTTCCGCCAGGGCGGCGTGAGCCGGTATCCGGGTATAAAGCAGCTGATAGATGCCTACCAGCAGCAGCGAGTGCACCGGCTGATACTTGCCCTTGAGCGGCTTGTCCAGCAACTGCTTGGCGATGGCGTCGAGTCGGCTGTACCAGCGCAGGGTGCCGAAACACAGCTCCTGCAGCAGGGCGCGATCTTTGGCGGCTACTTCCTGCTGATAACGCGGCAGCAGGGTAGACAACGACTGGCCCTTGTTGAGTACCTGATGAAGGATGTTGGCCGCGGCGGCACGGGTTTTCATATGATTACCAATAAGTTAAGTGTGTTCACGCCAGGCGGTTGCCGGGCTGGAACCAGTCCTTGCGGGCGTTGAGCAGATCCTGACAGGTCATGGCTTTCTTGCCCGGCGGTTGCAGGCTGAGCAGACGCAGCACACCCTTGCCGGTGGCCACGTCGATACCGGCCTTGCCGGCACGAATGAGGGTACCGGGCGCCTGGTCGTTGTGTTCATCGAGTACCTGGGCCTGCCAGACCTTGATGTTGTGCTCGTCCACCATGAAATAGCTGACCGGCCAGGGATTGAAGGCGCGCACGTTGCGCTCGATCTGCTCGGCCGGCAGTTGCCAGTCGATGCGGGCCTCTTCCTTGGACAGTTTTTCCGCATAGTTGGCTAACGCGTCGTCCTGAGGCTCGGCGTTGATGCTGCCATCGGCAATGTGGGTCAGAGCCTGTAACAGTGCTGGTGGGCCTATGCCGGCCAGCTTGTCATACAGGCTGGCGGAGGTATCTTCAGGGGTGATCGGCAGGCGGGCCAGATGCAGCATGTCGCCGGTATCCAGTCCCTTGTCCATTTGCATGATGGTCACGCCGGTTTCCCGGTCGCCGGCCCAGATGGCGCGCTGAATGGGGGCGGCACCCCGCCAGCGAGGCAGCAGGGAGCCATGCACATTGATGCAGCCCAGACGCGGTGCGTCCAGCACCACCTGCGGCAGGATCAGACCATAGGCGACCACCACCATGATGTCGGCGTTGAGGGCGGCAAGCTGTTGCTGCGCTTCTTCGTTGCGCAGGCTCTGGGGCTGAAACACCGGAATGCCGGCCTGTTCGGCGGCAACCTTGACCGGGCTGGGGGTCAGCTTCTTGCCGCGACCGGCGGGTCGGTCCGGCTGGGTGTAAACGGCAACCACATTGTGCTCGGAGCCGAGCAGTGCCTGCAGGTGACGGGCCGCGAAATCCGGCGTACCGGCAAAAATGATATTGAGTTTGCTCAAGGGGCGTCCTTTATTATTGTGCTTCTTGCTTGGCAAGCTTTTCCATTTTCTGGCGGATGCGCTGGCGCTTGAGCGGCGACAGGTAATCGACAAACAGCTTGCCGATCAGGTGATCCATTTCATGCTGAATGCAGATGGCCAGCAGCTCGTCGGCTTCCAGTTCAAAGGTCTGGCCATGACGATCCTGAGCGCGAACCTTGACGCGTTCGGCTCTTTCCACCAGGGCGCGGGCGCCGGGCACCGACAGACAACCTTCTTCGATACCGGTGCTGCCGCTGCGCTCGATAATTTCCGGGTTGATCAGCACCAGCTGTTGCTCCCGGTCTTCAGACACATCCATGACGATCAACTGCTGATGAAAGTCGACCTGAGTCGCCGCCAGGCCTATGCCCTCTTCGGCGTACATGGTTTCAAACATATCATCTACAATTTGCTGTAATGCCGGTGTGAACTCGGTGACGGGTTTGGCGACGGTACGCAGTCGCTCATCGGGAAAACGTAATACTTCTAAGACTTTTGCCATGACTACCTTGCTTGTTACTGTATCGATACTGATAGTATTTTAGCCATTTAAGCGCATAAAAAACAGCAGAGTTAACTTGAGGACACGGATGTGATGAAACGCAGAGGTCGATTTTTACTCGGGTTGCTGGCGGGGTGTTGTTTTAATCTGCAGGCCAACAGTCTTGAACCTAACAACCACGGCCTTGAACTGAACGAGAGTTACCCCGAGCGTTACACGGTGCGCAAGGGTGACACCCTGTGGGATATTTCCGCCCATTTCCTGAAATCGCCCTGGCTGTGGCCAACCCTGTGGCAGGCCAACCGACAGATAGCCAATCCTCATCTGATTTATCCGGGCGATGTGTTGCGGCTGATCTGGGTGGACGGTCAGCCCCGGCTGGTGAAAGAAGAGAGTGACAAGGTGGTGCGCCTTTCCCCCCGGGTGCGCACCGACTCCGCGGTGGCGACCATTCCGCTCGCTTCGATGCTGAACTTCGTCGACAGCCACAGCGTCATGTCACCGGCGGTATTTGAGCAGGCGTCTTACATTCTCGGTGACCAGCAAGGTCGCGAGGCCATGGTGAAAGACTCGTCGGTCTATGTTCGTGGCCAGCTGACCCCGGGCACCGTTTATGGGGTTTATCGCCCGGGAGAAATGCTCACCGACCGCTTCAGTCATGCCGAGCTTGGGCAGAAGGCGGCACTGGTCGGCACCCTGCTGGCAGGAAAGCAACGCGGCCATCAGGTGACCGAGGCCCGGGTCAGCAGCATGAAGCAGGAGATGCGTCAGGGCGACAAGGTACTGCCCCTGACCATGGCGGGGGGGATTGCCGCCTTTCACTACCCCCGACCGGGTCCGGCGCTCGACCAGGGTTATGTTCTGGCCATGGGTACCGAGGGCAGCGTTACCGGACGCCATGGGGTTGTTTTTATCAACAAGGGGCATGCGGACGGGATTCGTGCCGGTGATCTTTATGCGGTGATGAAACCCGGACCCGGTGTCTATGACGTCACTCCCGGCTCTTTCGGCAGGCTGCGCTATGCGGACAGCGCGGGTGCCTATCTGCGTACCAGCGGGCGGCCGGAGCAGCTGCCGGAAGAGGCGATAGCTCGTATCATGGTATTCAAGGTGAACAGTCAAACCAGTGCCGCCCTGGTACTGGACAACAGCGAACTGGTGCAGACCCATTATCCGCTGGGGCATGTGAGAGATGTCGAATTCGGCTCTTGAGCAGCATCCGCTGCTGCCCTGGCTGGCGCTGCAGCATACCAGGGGCATAGGGCCGGTGCGGGCCATTCGGCTGCGAACTCAACTCGGCGAACAGTGGTACCACTCTTTGCAGCATGCCCGAGGCCTGAGCGAAGAACAGCAGGAGCAACTGCAGACACCGCACACATCGGTGCTGGAGCCCTTGCTGGAATGGCAGCAGCAGGCGCCTAATCGTCATATTTTGTCGTGGGATGATCCCGCGTATCCGGAGTTACTCAGGGCCGTGTCCGCTGCGCCGCTGCTGCTGTTTGTGGAAGGAGATATTTCGATGTTGTCGCGGCCGCAAATTGCGGTGGTCGGCAGCCGCCATCCCTCTTATGTCGGTCGAGAAAACACCAACAATCTGGTGCCGCCGCTGGTGGAGGCGGGGGCGGTTATCACTTCCGGTCTGGCGATAGGGATCGATGGCCTCGGCCATCGGGCGACACTGAATGCCGGTGGGCTCACGCTGGCGGTGCTGGGCTCGGGGCTGGACCGATGTTACCCCAAGCGTCATTTGCGCCTGGCTGCAGAGATTATCGAGAACGGCGGCGCCCTGTTATCCGAATGCTACCCCTGGGAAGGTCCGCTGGCGCATCATTTTCCTCGTCGCAATCGCATTATCAGTGGCTTGAGCCTGGGGGTGTTAATCGTTGAGGCCGCCGAGCGCAGCGGCTCACTCATTACCGCCCGTTACGCCATGGAGCAGGGGCGGGAAGTCTTTGCCATTCCCGGTGCCCGGCAAAATCCGCAGGCCAGCGGCTGTAACCGGCTGATCCAGCAAGGGGCCAAACTGGTTTCCAATGCCAATGATATTCTCGAAGAACTGGTGGCATTTTCGGTGGCGGCGATCAAAGTTCGGCCTGCGGCCACCGAGGAATTATTGCCTT
This sequence comes from Oceanisphaera sediminis, assembly GCF_039539745.1. Lineage (NCBI taxonomy): Bacteria > Pseudomonadati > Pseudomonadota > Gammaproteobacteria > Aeromonadales > Aeromonadaceae > Oceanisphaera > Oceanisphaera sediminis. The sequence goes on along the minus strand of NZ_BAABDS010000027.1, from coordinate 5,949 downwards.
ATCCCGAGTTGTTGGATAACGTAGGTTTAGAGACAACGGCGGTAGATTTGATCGCGTCCCGTTGTCAACAGCCGGTGCAGGAGGTGCTTACCCGGTTGGTCGAGCTGGAATTGGCTGGCTGGGTGGAGTCCGTCCCCGGGGGTTATGTCAGAGCGAGAAGGAGCTGAGCATGTTCGATGTACTTATGTACTTGTTCGAAACCTACATCCATACCGATGTAGATGCCATGGTGGAACAGGATGCTCTCGCCGATGAATTAACCCAGGCGGGTTTTCACAAGGAAGAAATCCTCAAGGCGCTGGCCTGGCTGGAGCGTTTGGCCGAATTGCAGGAAGCGGAAGCCGCGCCGTCCTGGGCTTGCTCTACGCCGGATTCATTCCGTATCTACACCCAGGAAGAGCTGTACAAGATCGACGCCGAAGGGCGTGGTTTTCTGTTGTTCCTCGAGCAGATAAAGGTGCTGAATGCCGAAACCCGCGAGATTGTCATCGATCGGCTGATGGAGCTGGATCCACCGGAAATCGAGCTGGATGACCTCAAATGGGTGGTGATGATGGTGCTGTTCAATGTGCCCGGTAGCGAGTCGGCCTATCAACAACTGGAAGAGCTGATTTTCGAACAGCCGGAAGGGGCGGTTCACTGAAGGCGGCCGCGCTGATAGAATTCGGTCAATGAATTCGGAGGCGCGGTATGTCGAAAATCGATTCCAGTCTGTTTAACACCCAAGATCATGGCCCCGATTGGGCTGATGAGCCTTGCCCGCGGTGCGGCGGTACCCTGGAATTGCGTCATGGCAAGCATGGCGCTTTTGTCGGTTGTGCGTCTTATCCGGCCTGCGATTATCTGCGCCCACTCAAGGTCATCGAACATGATCAGGACGTGGAAAAAGTGCTGGAAGGCAGCCAGTGTCCGCTATGCGATCATCCTCTTGCCATCAAAAAAGGCCGCTACGGCCTTTTTATCGGTTGTACCCATTATCCTGCCTGTCACCATGTGGCCGATATCAACGATCAGGGCCAGATTGATCCGCCATGCCCCCGTTGTGGCAAGGGGCAGTTGGTGGCCAGGACCTCCCGCTATGGCAAACGCTTTTTCGCCTGCAACCACTATCCGACCTGTCGTTACGTGATTAACGAGCGGCCGGTGGCCGAGCCGTGCCCCGAGTGCGGCTTTGGCATTCTGGTGGAGCGCAAGGGTGGCCTGCATTGTCCCAACAAGGGTTGTGGCTACCAGCATTGAGTCGTTTTATGAAGGAAATCATCCGTTAATGAATCCGCAAGCATTGAATGTCGCGCTCGAGCAATTACGCCAGGGCGGTATCATCGGTTATGCCACCGAGGCGGTGTTTGGCCTGGGCTGCGATCCCGATAATGGGGACGCCGTACGGCGGTTGCTCGAAATAAAGCAGCGGCCGGTCGACAAGGGGCTGGTATTGATTGCCGCCGATTTCAGCCAGCTGTTGCCTTATCTGGATCTGGCGGCGCTGCCGGAGGGGCGGCTCGAAGTCATGCTGAACAGCTGGCCCGGACCCTATACCTGGATTATTCCGGCCCGGCCCGAGGTACCGACCTGGCTCAGGGGGCAATTCAGCTCGCTGGCGGTTCGGGTCACGGCGCATCGGCAGGTGCATGACTTGTGTCTGGCCTTCGGCAAGCCCCTGGTCTCAACCAGTGCCAATAAAACCGGCGAGCAGCCGGCAAGAACCGAACAGCAGTTGGCGGAGCACATGGGTGCTGCGCTCGACTATATATTGCCCGGGCAGACGGATGGACGAGCCAATCCGTCGTTGATCCGGGATGGTATTACCGGCGCCGTGGTACGCCCGGCCTGAATATAAATCTCAGAGGAAAAGACATGAGCGGTAAACCGGATATCACGGCTGTGAAAGCCTTCCTGTTGCAGTTGCAGGATGACATTTGTGCCCGGCTGGAACAGGCGGACGGCAAGGGCCGCTTTGAAGAAGACAGCTGGACCCGTGAAGAAGGCGGCGGCGGTCGTAGCCGGGTCATGCGTAACGGCAGTGTGATTGAGCAGGGGGGGGTCAATTTCTCTCATGTTCATGGGGACGCCATGCCGGCCTCGGCCACGGCGCACCGGCCCGAGCTGGCCGGTCGCTCCTTTGAGGCGATGGGGGTTTCACTGGTTATCCACCCCCATAACCCCCATGTTCCCACCAGTCATGCCAACGTACGCTTTTTCATTGCCGAAAAAGAGGGTGCCGATCCGGTCTGGTGGTTTGGCGGTGGCTTCGATCTGACGCCGTTTTATCCGGTGGAAGAGGACTGCGAGCACTGGCATCGGGTATCCCGGGATTTGTGCGCGCCTTTCGGTGAGCAGGTGTATCCGGAATACAAGGCCTGGTGCGATCGTTACTTTTACCTCAAACACAGAGATGAAACCCGGGGTGTGGGTGGGCTGTTTTTCGATGATTTGAACCAGTGGCCCTTCGAACAATGCTTCGAGTTCATGCAGGCCGTGGGTCGCGGTTATCTCGATGCCTATGTCCCCATTATCGAGCGGCGCAAAGACACGGCGTTTGGTGATACCGAGCGGCAATTCCAGCTCTATCGGCGCGGACGTTACGTGGAGTTCAACCTGGTGTATGACAGGGGCACCCTGTTTGGCCTGCAAACCGGCGGCCGCACCGAGTCCATTTTGATGTCGATGCCGCCGCTGGCGCGCTGGGAATATGACTGGCAGCCGGAGCCGGGGACGGCTGAAGCCCGACTCAATGATTTTCTGGTTCCGAGAGACTGGGTTTAAATTTCGACGGTCTGGGGGCCAAACAGGGTAATAACCTGATCGATCAGCCCCTGGCGTTCCCCGCCCGGCAGATAGGCGGCATAGACTTCCCGCTTGATTGAAGGGGTGTCGGCCACGATGAACAGCTGCTCCTGCTGCTGGTAGTTGCTGATCATGGAGCTGGGCAGAAAGGTGCTGCCGCCATGGTGCAGCAGATATTCGAGGGCGATGCGTACCGAGCCGGTGTGCAGCAGAGGCGGGGTCGCGGTATTGAACAGCTTGGCATGCTGGGTATTGAAGGCGGTTCCCCAGTCGATACGAATGTAGTCCTGGGCCATGGCCTTGGCGGTATCCAGGTTCTGGTAACTGGATACCAGCTGTAGCTCCATGGTGTGGATGGCGACATGGCTAACCCCTTCGATACGAGCCGGATCGGTCAGAAACGCCAGATCCAGGGTACGACCCAACAGGGCGCGGGTCATTTGCTCCGGAGTGCGAATATCGGCCCGCAGCGACAGCGCCGGTAGTTCACAGTAAAGCCGGTGCAGACCTTCCTGCAGATAGGCATCCCACAGGTTGGCGGTACCCGCGACCGCCAGTTGCTGGGTCTGGCGTTCACTCAGGGCTACCTCGTGCTGAGCCCGGGCCCAGGCCAGCAGCATGGACTCGGCGTGAGGGATCAGCGCATCACCGGAAGAAGTCAGCTGAATATTGTTGCGCAAGCGGGTAAACAGCGTGACCCCCAGCTGGCTTTCGAGCTGGCGGATGCGAAAGCTGACCGCAGAAGGAGTCAGGTACAGGTGCTCCGCCGCCTTGCCGAAGTGGCGAGTGCGAGAAACTTCAAGAAAGGTTTTTAACAGTTCAGTATCCAAGGCTAGCCACAAAATTTTTGTTCGTTAGCGCAAAATCTATTCGTTTCAGCAATTAATGCAACCAAAAAAGTGCCGGTGATGGCAATATTATCATTATTGCTGTCGGTGCCTGCAGGTCTTATTCGGTACCGGCGTTTACGCCCAGTTATGAGAGCAGAATTCATGGACAGATATGCCGTCATCGGTCACCCCATCAAGCACAGCCAGTCCCCTTTTATTCATCACCACTTTGCCGAACAGACCGGTGAGCCGCTTGATTATCGGCGCCTGCTTGCTCCGCTCGATGATTTTGCCGGCACACTTAACCGTTTTGCCGACGACGGTGGTAAGGGTTGTAATATTACGGTGCCGTTTAAAACCCAGGCTCTTGAGCTGGCGGCGGTCTTGACCGAGCGTGCCGAGCTGGCTGGCGCCGTTAATACCTTGAGTTTGCAACCGGATGGACGCTGGCTGGGAGATAACACCGACGGCGCCGGCCTGGTGCTGGATCTCAAGCGACTGGGCGTGACCCTGGCGGGTGCCAGAATATTACTGCTGGGTGCCGGCGGCGCGGCCCGTGGTGCTATTGCTCCTCTACTGGCAGAGCTGCCGACGCAACTGGTGGTCGCCAATCGTACTCCCGCGAGAGCCAATGAACTGGCCCGGCGCTTTAGTCACCTGGGCAACATTGTCAGTGCCCCGCTGGCAGCACCTGGCATCGGCTTCGAGATCATCATCAACAGCACGTCCGCCAGCCTGCAGGGTGAGGCGCTAACGCTGGACGCGGCGGTTTGCCATCCCGAGACCCGAGTCTACGATATGATGTATGGGCGTGAAGAAACCGTCTTTCTCGCCTGGGCCAGAGGGCTTGGGTTGGAACATCGATATGATGGTCTTGGCATGCTGGTGGGGCAGGCAGCAGAAAGCTTTTATCTCTGGCGTGGCGTACGGCCAGACATTATGCCGGTGTTGACATCATTGCGAGCCAAACTGGAGGCAGCTACATGAATCAGGACATTATTGTAGACGACGATCTCGACTGGCAACCCGAGCGACAGGGCATCGCCTTTACCGCTCACTGGCAGGGCCGCAAAGTCGACTGTTTTCTGGCTTTGGCCCACCTCGAGCACATGACCGGTCAGAGCCTGGTAGATGAGGCCAATATCATGCTGGCATTCGAGGCGGTGCGTTTCGATATAGAAGAACGGGTCGCCGAGCTGGTTGGCGAGGAAGCATTTGCTCCAGACGGCGGCTTATACCTGTAAAACAGTGAAGGAAAAAGCGTGAGGGATGAGGTGCAAGGTGCAATGCCGTCACTAAAACAAGTCGACGGGTCTGCCTGGCCTTTCTCCCGTGCTCCTCACGCCTTCCACCTCACTATTGTTGCAGATATTCATTCTTGAGGCGGACATAGTTCGCCGCCGACTCGGGCAAAAAGGCGCGCTCAGCTGGTGTAAGGGGGCGCACCTGTTTGACTGGCGAGCCTACATATAGATAGCCCGCTTCAAGTTTTTTCCCCGGTGGCACCAGGCTGCCGGCGCCGATGATCACATCATCGCCTATTTCGGCGCCATCCAGCAGGATGGCACCCATGCCAATCAGCACTCTATTACCGATAACGCAGGCATGCAGCATTGCCTTGTGTCCGACCGTGACATCGTCGCCAATCAGCAAGGGTAACCCATCGGGCAGGGCAGCGCTCTTGCGGGTGACGTGTAGTACGCTACCATCCTGAATATTGCTGCGGGCACCGATACGGATTGCATTAACGTCACCACGGGCGGCAACCAGCGGCCAGATGCTGGCGTCTTCTCCCAGCGTGATATCACCGTACAGCACGGCAGAGGCTTCTACGAAGGCTCCTTTACCAAGGGTGGGGTATATGCCGTTGTAGTGTTTGAGTGGCGTTGTCATGGTTTCTTCCTTAATGCAGACCTTAATTCGGCCATGTTAGCGTATTTGGCGAGGGAAATGAGGCCCCTTTGTGGGTAACTCTGTGGTTAAGCTGTGTCTTTGCTGGGTGTTTAGGCTGTTGGTCGCCAAGGGCCTGTTTTTGTCAAAAAAGCCCTTGCGCAAAATCCGCGGTTCCCTATAATGCGCATCCACTGACACGGGGCAACCGGCCTACGGTTACAAGGGTTTGAAACGAACAAAACAAAGTTTGATTCAACGCTTGACGAACAAACCGGAATGCGTAGAATACGCATCCCTGACCTGAATAAGGTCAACGCTCTTTAACAATATATCAAGCAAACTGTGTGGGCACTCGCAGGTAGTTGGGAAACAAAAAAATATTGTTTTTCAATGTCTTGTCGAAGTGCACTAGAAATAGCAAAACTTCAGTAATTCATTGAGC
>NZ_BAABDS010000026.1:0-233361 GCF_039539745.1 Oceanisphaera sediminis | reverse complement strand
ATTACTGAAGTTTTGCTATTTCTAGTGCACTTCGACAAGACATTGAAAAACAATATTTTTTGTTTCCCAACTGCCTGCGAGTGCCCACACAGTTTGCTTGATATATTGTTAAAGAGCGTTGACCTTGTCCAGGTCAGGGATGCGTATTCTACGCATTCCGTGTTGTTCGTCAAGCGTTTAAAGCGACTTAATTTTCTGTCTCTCAAACCCTTGTGACCGTTGGCGTGTTGCCCCGTGTCAGTGGATGCGCATTATAGGGAACCGCGGATTTTGCGCAAGGGCTTTTTTGACAAAAACAGGCCTTTGGTGGCCAACAGCCTAAACACCCAGCAAAAACACAGCTTAACCACAGAGTTACTCACACAGGGAGGCATCATAATTATCTTTGCGGTCATTTATCGAGCAGTGGTGAGGAATTTAAGGATTCAAGATCACATTTATGGCGCTTGCCGCACTCCATCATTACTCTACATAGCTCAATTGAAGCTATGCTGTTATCGATGACATGGACTCTATTGTTCATAGGCTCACATACCCTACATATTCATCCACTTTGAGATTGGACTGCCGATGAAGTTATCCCAGTATCCTGTTTATATTCAGTCTGCCTTGTTTGCCCTTGTGCTGGCCTTGGCCGGTTATTTTTTTATTGCCTGGACTGCGCCTTCACTGACTCCCGCCATCCTTTTTGCGCTTGGCTTGCTGCTGGGAGGGCTGATCGTCCCCTTGCTCACCCGCTCCCCCGAGCCTGAAGTCATTCCAACTACTACCTTATATGTAGGCAATCTGCCCTACCGGGCCAACGAGGCGTCGGTAAGAGCATTGTTCGAGGGCTTTGGCCAGGTGTTATCGGTCCGGCTGATGAAAGACAAACACACCGGCAAGCGCCGTGGCTTCGGTTTTGTGGAGATGCCCAGTGACGCGGCTCATTCCGCCCAGCAGGCGCTTAACGATTCGGAGTTTCAGCAGCGTACGTTGAAGGTCAGAGAAGCCAATGAGCGTAAAGATGAAGAAGAGGGTAATGATCAGGCTCAGCCCTGATACCTGATGTGAGTTCTGAGAGACCTAAAGCCTGAATTCCTCGAGCTCACCGAAGCCTTCGTTAGTAAAAGTCCCGGCCTGCTGCCGGGACTTTTTCGTTAACCGGGTACAGAAAAGCAGTCCCTTCCCATCATGACAGCCCGCCCCCCTTCGAGTAGATGTCTCCTCTAACAACAAAGTGGAGACTCGACGAGCGATGGCCGCTCCGGAATCGATAAGCCTGGCCTTGGGAAGACAGAGGCTTACTTCGTCTGCCAGCAGCGGAAAATGAGTGCAACCCAGCACTATGGTGTCCGGCCCTTTCGGCCCACGCCAGGGCGCCAGTATCTGCTCCAGGCGACGCATGTCGACCGGCTGACCCGAGAGCTTGTCTTCCGCCATTTTCACCAGCTCTGTGGTGCCCAGCAAAGACACCTGCAGATCGGCGGCAAAGCTCTGGATCAACTCGGCGGTATAGCGGCGAGACACGGTGCCCGGCGTGGCCAGCAGGCCGATATGGCCCGGTTCGCCGGCTAAGGAGTGAGTTTGATGAAGCCGACGGCTGTATTCGGCGGCGGGCTTGATGGCCGGCACCACCCCGACCACAGGGATGTGCAGTCGCTCGCGCAGTGTTGGCAGCACGTGGGTGCTGGCGGTGTTGCAGGCGATAATGGCGGTATCGACGGGGTAGCGCGCCACGAAGGCTTCGAACAGCTCGACGACACGTTCGACCAGCCGCGACTCGCTCAGCTCGCCATAGGGGAAGCAGGCGTTATCGAACAGGTACAGGTATTGATGACCCGGCAGGGTTTTGCTGACCTCACGATAGACGGACAGGCCGCCCATACCGGAGTCGAAAATAAGAATGTTTGCCACTGACAGCCCTCGCTATGCAAGGACGTCATGATAACGCCAAAAGCGGCCATGAAAAAGCCGGCACAGAGGCCGGCTATAGAGTAAAGCTGTCTATCAACACAGGGCATGTCGGACAAAGGGCCAACTTCACGACGCGCTTCACTGAATGCCACTCACTAAAAAATCTGCTGCGAACATACTCAATGTTCGGTCAAATTTTTTAATTCGTCACGGCGAGCAGAACTCGCTCCATGTACGCTCGGCAAATGCCATCCATGGCATTTGTTCGGTCGTGAAGCCGTTCCCTTTGCCCTCCTGTCAAACTATCACGCCACCGGTAATTCGGCAGCAATTCACGCTGACTGGAGATTCAGAAGCGATAGTCGGCACCGACGTAGAATTCCATGTCTGGGGCGTCGTAGCCATCTACCACCTGATAATCTTTATCGAACAGGTTGTTGATCTTGCCGTTCAGCGTCAGTTGCTGTGTCAGCGGGTAACGGGCGCCGATATTCCAGATGGTGTAAGAAGGCATTACAACGTCACTATAGGCACTGTCGTTACGCTCACCTACATACAAAGCCTGAGCAAACAAATTGGCGCCGGCTACATCGATATCGCCGGTCCAACTGGCCTTGCGCTTGGCACGACGAGCCAGTTGCCGCCCTTCATTATTTCCATCCTTTGCATCGGTGTAATCGTAACTAAGGGTATGATGCACAAGGCCAGTTTCGGCTTTCACTACCACTTCTATCCCTTTGATCAAGGCATCGGTGTTTTTCGTTGAGTTAACGTTACCACCTTGATAAACGATCAGATTATCAATTTCGTTACGATAAAAATTCAGTTGCCAATCCAGCAGACTATAATTACCACCCAGCCCCAACTCCCAGTTTTCAGATTCTTCAGGATTCAGCTCAAGGTTACCGCCAAAGCCATACAAATTACTAAAGGTTGGTGCCTTGAAGGCAGTTCCATAGCTAACTGATGCTTTATGCTGTCCCGGTAATTCAACCCCAATGGCGCTTTGCCAGGTACCATGAGTGCCAAACTGCTCGTTATCATCTACCCGACCTGTCAACTCCAGTGAAACCGGCGACCAGCGATGGAATACCGAAGTAAATACGCCAGTGTTATCTCGCATAGGTGAAATATTTGCCGTTGAACGTGCTAGTAGGTGATCTTGTTGCCAATCCATACCTGCCAGCACGTTGCCGCGCTCGGAATAGCTGTACTGAATCAGACCATCGATACGAGTGGTAGCAGTGCTGGTATTGGAAGTAGTCTGGTGACCTGCGAACTTATTCCAGTCTTTCGCCTCGTACTCACCATAACTGGCATTCAGTTGACCGTTCAGCAACTCATCCTGATAACGAATGCCGGTATCAACCTGATAGGTTGTTGTCTGATTGGAATCAGAGCCCGGGCTTCCCCATACAGGCTCGTAGAAATCATACTCAAGATTATTTTCCCAACCATTAAAGTTGGCATCCCAAGTCCAGTTCTGATTCAGCTGATGCTCGATCCCTAAAGTTAGATTTTTGCTATCGAAGCTATCCCGATCAGTCTGAGAATTCGCTGGCTTGACATCATAACCACGAGTATCCCTGTAACCGGTGGCCAGTTGCAGGCGGGTGGCGTCTGTTACCCACTGGTTAATGGAGACATCGGCGGCATAGTAGTCGTTGCTGCCGGTGGTTACGCCCACTTGGGCAGTATTAACCTGGGAGGTGGTAATAATATTGACCACGCCACCGATGGCCTTGGAGCCATAGATGGCGGCGCGGGGGCCACGAATGTACTCGATACGCTGCACGTTATTGACCGGCAACTGGCTGAAGTCAACGTTGGAGTTGACCATCTGCGCCATGGGACGGCCATTGAGCAGCACCAGCACATGATCGGAGTTAGTCCCGCGTACAAACAGGCTACTGTTTTGGCCAATACCCCCATTCTGGCTACCAAACTGCATGCCCGGCAGGGTTTCGAGCAAGTCGACCAGTGAACGGGGCTGGCGGCGTTCGATCTCGGCCTTGGTGATCACTTCAACCGGGGCCAGGGCGCTGGTGAGCGGCTGCTCGACCCGGTTGTAGATGGTGATATTGGTGGAGTCTGATGAATTCTGAGCAAAGGCGGCCCATGGCAGCAAGGCTACTGCCAACAACTTTTTGGACATGTTCTTCCCTAAATCGCGTAGTGATCGCCAACAGGCCATTCCTATTGGCTCTTTGGCAGGTATTCGGGCTTGAAGGCTCGGGCCATGCCCACCTAGACGACGACTTCCCACCCATTTTTGATTGGGCAGTGCCTGGGATGAACCCGTGTCGTGTTCGTTCCTCTTTACCGCTGCGCGCCAGCTCCGGATTTGCACCGGATTCCCGTTTATGCCTGTCGGCACCAAAGCGGGGGCATTATAGGAAAAGGGGGCTTGACTGTATATGCACACGCAGTAGTCAAATACGCATAATTCATCATAAAAATTAATATGATGCGGATCGCAACCAAACAAGATTTACATATCGGCAACATGCGGCTATTTGTTAGGCTGCAGTCACTCAGGATCAGGCTCGGCGCCAACAGCGCCCAAGGAGAGAAACAATGGCAAACGACCCAAACAGCAAAAACAAGCAGCCCAGCCGAGGCTTGCACGAACTCTACGCCGAAGACCCCATCAAAGCCGATGAGCTGGTGTGGGATCGAGAAACCGATGCGGGCAGCCGCCGGGGCTTTCTCAAGCGGGGCGGCCTGCTGGCCATGGCCACCGCCATCGGTGCCAGCATTCCCTTCGCCAACAACATGCCGGCCGGGCTGATTCCCGCCGCCTTTGCCCAGTCCGACGAACCGTTTTCCATACCGGGCAAGGAAGGCCTGACCATTCTCAACGACCGACCGATCAACGCCGAAACTCCCCCTCATCTGCTGGATGACGAGGTGACTCCGGCCAAGCACATGTTTGTACGCAACAACGGGCTGCTGCCGAATGTGAAGGCGCTGGACCCGGCCACCTGGACCCTGGAGATCGCCGGTGAGTCTTGTGAAAAACCCACCACCTTCACCCTGGCCGAGCTGAAATCCCGCTTCAAGCATCATACCTATCAGCTGGTGGTGGAATGTGGTGGCAATGGCCGCAGTGAATTTGTGCCTGCCGCCAGCGGCAACCAGTGGACAACCGGGGCCATTGCCTGCCCCCGCTATACCGGTGTTCGGCTGAGAGATGTGCTGGAAGCCTGCGGCATCAAGCAGGATGCGGTCTATATCGGTTATTACGGTGCGGATCTTCATCCCAGCGGCGACCCGGCCAAAGCCGCCATCTCTCGTGGCGTGCCCATGTCAAAGGCACTGGAAGACGAAACCCTGATCGCCTGGGCCATGAATGATGAAGATATTCCGGTGCTGAATGGTCACCCGTTGCGGCTGGTCTGCGGCGGCTGGCCCGGCTCGGTGTCGGGCAAATGGCTGAAGAAAATCGTGGTTCGCAATCAGGTGCATGATGGCAACAAGATGGCGGCCCCGTCTTATAGTGTGCCCAAATATCCGGTGGCTCCGGGCACCCAGGTACCTAATGAAGACATGGAAATCATCGAATCCATGCCGGTGAAATCGCTGATCACCTTCCCCAAAACCGGCATCACCCATCCGCAGGGAGAGTCTCTGCTGGTGCGCGGCCACGCCTGGGCCGGCGATCTGGAAGTGACCGAGCTGCATGTTTCCATCGACTTTGGCGTTACCTGGCAAAAGGCGGATCTAAAAGCCCCGGCCAATCGTCTGGCCTGGCAACACTGGAACAGCGAGCTGAGCTTTTCGGAAAAAGGCTATTACGAAATCTGGGCCAGAGCCGTCGACAGCGAAGGCAAGGCACAACCCATGGTGGTACCGGGCTGGAACCCCAGAGGGTACCTCAACAACGCCTGTCACCGTATCGCGGTACAAATTGTCTAGGAGGACGTGATGGCACATCCTGTTGCCTTGAGTTTGTTACTGCTGGGTCTGTCTTCTACGCCGGCGCTGGCCGCCGAGCTGGATCCGCAAACCGGCTTTATTATCGCCCCCGGCTGGGAAACGGTACGCAACAACTGTACCGCCTGCCACTCCGCAAAACTGGTCACCCAGAACAGCGGCAGCCGCGAACACTGGCTGTCACTGATCCGCTGGATGCAGGACAAGCAGGGGTTGTGGCCGTTCGATGCCAATACCGAGGACACTATTCTGACTTACTTGAGTAGCGCATACGGTCCGAAAGAAGGCGCGCGTCGCCCACCGCTACGAGCCGATCAACGGCCAGAAAACCCCTATAGCCAACCCGCCAAGGCGGATTAATCACGCAAGCGCCACCCGGCGAATACCGGTAACCAAAAACAACGCCGCCGCGCCCCATGGCCCGGCGGCCTTTTTGTTTTGGCTATTCGTTTTATCCCACTTCTGGCGCTAAAGAAACCCGGCGCCTGGGCCGATATACTCCTTCGAATTTTCCGGCAACAGTCGCTTCAAAAACGCACTCGCTGGCAACTCGCCTTGACGGGCAGCACCTGGAATGTATTAACGCTATCGCCCCGGTGCTGGCCGGCACGGCCGGTGTTTCATCATAAGCAATATCTCATAACTTATGTGGATGCTGGGGCTGGTTTTTCTTTCTCGTCACCCTCGCGAAGGCGGGGGTCCAGTGTCTTTACAGAAGAAGCGCAGGCTGGCAAATCTGCGCTACAGGCCCTGGATTCCCGCCTTCGCGGGAATGACAAGAGAGGGCGCGCGGGAATGACGACAGAACCACACAAGTTATGCGGGGTTACTTAGGCTTATCCTGTTGCCGCCAAGACATATAAGCACTGACCAATATAAAAAAGGAACATGACGTGTCATCACATACTCTGGTAAAAACGGCAGCCGCCGGCATGCTGCTCGCCGGGCTGACCGGTTGCGCCAACCATTTACCCGCAGAAATCGTTAACTCCATGGATATGGATCGGGAGTCGGCTCGTCAGGACTATTCCTTTCAGGTTCAAGGAGTTAACCAAAGGTTTATTGATCAACCATCGCCCGGTTTCAGCGTGATCGAGCAGGAGTCCTTTAATGTCACCACCTACTCGGTCAATAAAACACTCGATGTTTATACTCCCTACCAGCCCTTGCGCGAGCTGTATGAGTTTCCGGGCGGCATCATCATGACGGCAGGCGGCATCGTCTTGTCGATAGCCGATGTGCTGCCTTTCTTTGGCATGCTGCCAGACGTGATGACCAAGGATCTGCTGGCCAATGGAGTCTCCGGCATCAACCCCTTCATGAATATCGAAAGCCAGGCCCGAAGCGAGAAAAAGATGCTGGGCACACCCGAGCGTGAGGTGATCGATCAAAAGATCGAGAAAATCGAGTCGCCACTACGCCAGTTCAACTTGACGGCCGCCCTTGATGCCAACATTGCCTCGCTGGAAACGGATGAAAACGGTCTGTTGTTGGTAGACCTGCTGTCTTTGATGGATGGCGATACGGCACCAGGCATGCTGACCCTGAGTGCAGTCAACGCCAGTGGAGAGCAGGTGAGCCATGAATTTCCGCTGACGCGCAAATTGTCTGTCCGTCTGCTGCAGGCCAAACAACTGATGGCCAAGTATCAGCAGATTGACGGCGACAAACTGGAATTGCCAAAGGCAGTTGAAGATCTGAATACCCTGAGTCGCTGGGGCTTTGAACACAAGGTCCGCCGTCTGGAACAGCAAATCCGCGAAAAGCTCGATAGCCAGCAGCGGCGGGACTTCGATCAGCAACTGGCTCAGGCGCTGGCCGGATAACAACCATCGATAGCGGCCAGCTATAACCCGACAGATAACATCGGTATCCGCTCAGTAATTGATGCTGATATAGGGCACCTCTTCGGTGCCCAGCCGATCCTTGATGGCCACGGTCAATACGAAGAAGAAGTTGGCCAGCACATTGGCAAAACGGGGCAGGGTTTCATCGAACGTCCTGCCCTCTTGTTCCAGCCTTACCAGCATGCGCACTATTTTCTTGCCGGTACAACGACACAAATGCAACTGCGGCACCGGGGCCGGTCCTCTCGGCAGCACGAAGCCGGTGACTCGCCCTGCCGTTTCCTGCTGATAGTGACTATATCGCGCTTTCAGCCACTCGATATCCCGCTCGAAAATGCCGTTCTTGCCCCTGACCGAACCGTTAAGGTTATAGATCAGCGGTTGTAGCTGCTCCAGATCATGTCGAATGTCGTCAAACCCTTGAGGCAGCATCGACAGCACCACACCGATATGACAGCACAGCTCGTCGGTAAGAATTTCATAATCGCAGGTCAGTCGGGTCTCGAAGATAAAGGGATAACACCATTCCCGCAGATCTTCCGGTTTTTTACGGCGCATCGCCATTTCCTTTTGTTTCATTCCGTTAGCAAAGGCTGCAGTCTGGCAAAAGCTCCTTGCGAGCACCAGACCGCCGCCCGATAACTGGACAAATTCGCCGCAGGCCGTAGAATTTGCGCTTCGTTTTACAGAGAGGCAACTCATGAGCACAGTGGTCACCCCGCAAACCTACCAGGCACAGTTGGATGAAAAGGCCGACCGGCTTCGGGAAATCTTCGCGCCCTTTACCGCACCGACGCTGGACGTGTTTGCCTCCGAGCCCGAACATTACCGCATGCGCGCCGAGTTCAGGGTCTGGCATCAGGATGAAGATCTCTACTACATCATGTTTGATCAGGCCACTCGAGAGAAATATCGGGTCGACCAGTTTCCTGCCGCTTCAACCCTGATCAACCGGGCCATGCCGCTGCTGCTGGACGCGCTCAAGCCCGATCCCGCGCTGCGCCGCAAGCTGTTTCAGGTCGACTTTCTGTCATCATTGAGCGGCGAGCTGGTGATTAGCCTGCTCTATCATCGCCAGCTGGACGATGCCTGGCACAGCGCCGTACAGGGCGTGCAGGCACAACTGCAACAGCAGGGCATCACCGCCAGCATCATAGGCCGGGCCAAGAAACAGAAATGGGTGGTAGGCCAGGACTATGTGGTGGAAAAACTGCAGGTAGCCGGCAAGGAACTGGTCTACCAGCAGGTGGAGAACAGCTTTACTCAGCCCAATGGCCGCATGAACGAGCGAATGCTGAGCTGGGCCGTGGAGGCCACCCAGGGAGCCAGCGGCGATCTGCTGGAGCTGTATTGCGGCAACGGCAACTTCTCGCTGGCGCTGGCCGCCAACTTCCGCCGGGTACTGGCCACCGAAATCTCCAGCTCTTCGGTCAAGTCGGCCCAGTACAACATTGCCGCCAACACTATCGACAACGTGACCATACTGCGCATGTCGGCGGAAGAATTCACTCAGGCCATGCGCGGCGTGCGCGAGTTTCGCCGCCTGCAGGGCATCGATCTCGCCAGCTATGAGTGCAACACCATACTGGTGGATCCACCCCGGGCCGGACTGGACGAGGAAACCGTCAAACTGGTGCAGGAATACGACAACATCGTCTACATCTCCTGCAACCCCGACACTCTGCGCCAGAATCTGGACACCCTGTCACAGACGCACGACATCAGTCGCTTCGCCCTGTTCGATCAGTTCCCCTATACCCATCACATGGAAGCCGGGGTCTACCTGACTCGCAAGTGAGGGGTAAGAGGTGAGGAGTGAGGGGTAAGGAGGCTCTCCTTACCCCTCACGTTTCACTCCTTACAGCCTGAACAGCAAAAAGGGGAGCCGAAGCTCCCCTTTTTCATGTCATGTCCGGAATCAATCCAGCATGTAGTTTTCTGGCAGGCTGATGCGAGCCACACCGGATTCCACGGCAGCCACGGCCACGGCGCGGGCGACGCGAGGCAGCAGACGCGGGTCCATCGGCTTGGGAATCACGTAGTCCTTACCGAACGTCAGCGCATCGTAACCGGAAGCATTCAGCACTTCCTGCGGTACCGGCTCTTTGGCCAGTGCGCGGATGGCGTCAACGGCAGCAACTTTCATCTCGTCGTTGATACAGGAAGCGCGAACGTCCAGGGCACCACGGAAGATGAACGGGAAGCACAGCACGTTGTTCACCTGGTTCGGGTAGTCGGAACGACCGGTACCCATCACCAGATCCTGGCGTACGGAATGAGCCAGCTCGGGCTTGATTTCCGGATCCGGGTTGGAGCAGGCAAAGATAACCGGGTTCGGCGCCATCAGTGCAACGGCTTCGGCCGGCAGTACGTCGGGACCGGAAACACCGACGAATACATCGGCGTCGGTGATCACGTCTTCCAGGGTGCGCTTGTCGGTGTTGTTGGCAAACAGCGCCTTGTATTCGTTCAGATCGTCACGACGAGTGTGGATCACACCCTTGCGGTCCAGCATGTAGATGTTTTCGCGCTGGGCGCCACACTTGATCAGCAGTTCCATACAGGCAACGGCGGCGGCGCCGGCACCCATACACACCACGCGTGCTTCGGCGATGTCTTTACCCTGAACGTCCAGGGCGTTGATCATGCCGGCCGCGGTCACGATAGCGGTACCGTGCTGGTCATCGTGGAACACGGGGATGTTGCAGCGTTCGATCAGCGCCTTTTCGATTTCAAAACACTCGGGTGCCTTGATATCTTCCAGGTTGATGCCACCGAAGGTATCGGCAATGGCGGCCACGGTCTGAATAAATTCTTCGGTGGTACGGTGCTTGACTTCGATATCCACGGAGTCGAGGTTGGCGAAACGCTTGAACAGCAGCGCCTTGCCTTCCATTACCGGCTTGGAGGCCAGCGGGCCCAGGTTACCCAGCCCCAGAATGGCGGTACCGTTGGTGATAACGGCAACCAGGTTACCCTTGGCGGTATATTTGTAAGCGTTGTCGGGATCGGCGGCGATTTCGCGCACCGGCTCGGCCACACCCGGGCTGTAGGCTAAGGCGAGATCCTTGGCGGTTTCAGCCGGCTTGCTGATTTCAACGGAGATCTTACCCGGTGTAGGTAAGGCATGATAATCGAGCGCTTTTTGACGGAAGTCGGTCATTCTACGAGTACCCTGATGCGATTGTTGACATTTATACGATTTAAGTGTGAACAAGTTTATCACAATGTTTATACAATGTGATAGTAGTCAACTTATTCACCCTTGCCTAGCAAAAATTCATTGCTCTACCTGGTAAAATTGCCAGGGATGATTCAACCACAATAACTGTCGGCCATGTTGTCGACCACCGGGGCTGGCACGAACCCGGCCACGAATAAACAGCCGGTCTCCTCGCCGCAGCTTCTTCAAGCTAGCGCGTGCCGCCGCCGGCAACTGCTTGCCGGCCATCACGGTCAGCGGGCCTTCCAGCTCGAGCTTCAGTCGCCCCGAGCCTGGCCAGGGTTGTACCACCCTGGTCTGCAACAGTTGCCAGCCACCGGAGGAAACGTCGGTCAACGGCGCTTGCCATACTCCCAGACGGTGTTGGCGAGCCCGCTGCTCGGCTGCCAGCCAGCACCGCCAGTAATCATCGTTGGGCGGAATCAGCAGCAGGGGCCCCAGCCCCTGCTCGAGCATGGCGGTTACCAGCAAATCGCCGTTAACCGTCAGTGGATGAGCCAGCCAGCGTCCATAATCATCACGCCTTTCAACACCAAAAACCAGTTTCAAGCGACTCCCTTTCGGGATTTTATTCTGCAGCCAGCGCCGGGCTGCATCGGCCCCGAATTCCGCCGCTAATTTACTGTGTTTATTGAATTCTGGCGTATCGATGCCGATAAAGCGGATTACTCTACCGTTCTGCAATATGACAGTGTCACCATCTACAATATGCCGAACTGTTACGGTTTCGTCTGCCGGTGGTTTGGGGCATGTTGCCACCACCATCGGCGGCCACCCTCCCATGATCAACAGCCAGAGCCATGGCTTCATTTCGCTTCCCGACACAAAAAACTGCCATAACCATGGGAAACATCGGCGCCATTCACAAGTTGCGCGCAATAAAAAAGGCGCCCTGAGGCGCCTTTTCTTGCGATGAATATCGCTTATTTGCTGCTGGACAGCGCGCCGAAGCGCTTGTTGAAACGGTCAACGCGGCCGCCGCTATCAACCATTTTCTGCTTACCGGTGTAAAACGGGTGGCAAGCGGAGCAAACGTCCAGGTTCAGGCTTTTACCCATGGTAGAGCCGACTTTGATCTCGTTACCGCAAGAACATTTGGCAGTAATTTCGCTGTATTGTGGGTGAATACCGTTTTTCATGGGGACAACCTCTGAATTTGTAGGCCGTGTCGCTATCTGATCCTGTGCCAGACACCACACGAATGATTCACGTTTTGTGAAGGGTGCGAATAATATAGGATCGCCTTTTTACAGGCAAGGTCAAACGGGGGAAAAATCACCAATGTCGATACCGCCACAGTCAGGTTTGCTGCGGGTTACGCTGCCCGTTCCATTGCGGCGGGAATTTGATTACCTCTGCCCCCTGCCGTTGCCCGCTCCGGGCTGCCGGGTTTCGGTGCCTTTTGGCAACAGAACCATGACGGCGCTGGTACTGTCTCACCCCGCCGATTCCGACATCGATGCCACCAAACTCAAGTCCATCGGCGCCGTATTGGATGAAGAACCGATACTGGCCGAGGCCGAACTCCGGCTGCTGGCCTGGGCGACACAATATTATCTGCATGCCCCCGGCGAAGTCTATTTTCAGGCCTTGCCGACCTTGCTGCGCAAGGGTGAAGCCGCCGCCTACCGCAGCACCGCCTACTGGCATCTGCTCGATGCCGAGGCCGGCGTTTCCGCTCAGGCCGTCAAGCAACAACAGGCGCTGACCTTGTTACGCCAGGGGCCCTTGACCGCCGGTGAGCTGGAGGTTCGGGGTATCAGTGGTGCCATTCTGCAGGCGCTGGCCAAAAAGCAGCTGATCGAAAAAAGAGAGCAGTTGCCGAACCTCGTCGACTGGCGCACGACTGGCACCGAGGTGGCTGACGAGAACAAGCCCCGCCTGACTACCGAGCAGGCGCTGGCGGTCAGCCTGATCCAGAGTGCGCACGGTTTCAGCCCCTTTCTGCTGGAAGGCATCACCGGCTCCGGCAAGACCGAGGTCTATCTGCAGATCATGGAGCCGATACTAAAGTCGGGTAAACAGGTGCTGGTGCTGGTGCCGGAAATCGGCCTGACTCCGCAAACCATCTCGCGCTTTCAACAGCGTTTCAAGCTGCCGATCAGCACCCTGCATTCCGGCATGAACGAACGGGAGCGGCTGGATGCCTGGCTGTCGTGCCGGGATGGCGGCACCGCCATCGTCATCGGCACCCGCTCGGCCCTGCTGACCCCCTTCGCCCGGCTGGGGATGATTATTATCGACGAAGAGCACGACACCTCCTTCAAGCAGCAGGACGGCTTTCGTTATCACGCCCGGGATCTGGCGTTACTGCGCGCCCGCCAGCTCGACATTCCCATCGTGCTGGGCTCGGCCACCCCCAGCTTCGAAAGTCTGCACAATGCGGCCGCAGGCAAATATCAGTTGCTGACCCTGAGCCAGCGACCCGGCACCGCCACCGTGGCCGAGCACCTGCTGCTGGACAGCAAACATGTACAGATGAACGCCGGGCTATCGCCCCAGCTGCTTCAGCTGGTTGAACAGGAACTGGCCAAGGGTAATCAGGTGATGCTGTTCCTGAACCGGCGCGGCTATGCCCCGGCGCTCTTGTGTCACGACTGCGGCTGGCTGGCCGACTGCGAACGCTGTGATGCCCACTATACCTGGCACCGGCATTCCTCCCGTCTGCACTGTCACCATTGCGACCACCAGCGCCCCCTGCCCCCCAGTTGCCCGAGCTGCAACAGCCGGCAACT
The DNA here is from genome assembly GCF_039539745.1 of Oceanisphaera sediminis. NCBI lineage: Bacteria > Pseudomonadati > Pseudomonadota > Gammaproteobacteria > Aeromonadales > Aeromonadaceae > Oceanisphaera > Oceanisphaera sediminis. The sequence continues at coordinate 219,724 of NZ_BAABDS010000026.1, read as the reverse complement.
GGTGGGCACCGGTCTCGGTACCGAGCAGGTCGAGCAGGCCCTGAGCGGACTCTTTCCCCAGTACGGCATTATTCGCATCGATCGGGACAACACCCGGCGCAAGGGCAGCTTTCAGCAACATCTGGAAGGCATTCGCAACGGCAAGTATCAGATTTTAATCGGCACCCAGATGCTGGCCAAGGGCCATCACTTTCCCGATGTCACTCTGGTGGCGATGCTGGATGCGGACGGCGCCCTGTTCGCCAGCGATTTCAGGGCCACCGAACGTTTTGCCCAGCTTTATATTCAGGTGGCGGGCCGGGCCGGACGGGCCAGCAAGCCGGGCCGGGTGGTACTGCAGACCCATCAGCCGGAACACGCGCTGCTGCAGGATCTGGCCAATCAGGGCTATCGCCATTTTGCCCACAGTGCCCTGCAGGAACGACAGGCCGCCGCCCTGCCCCCGTTCAGCTTTCAGGCACTGTTTCGGGCCCAAGCCACTCAGGCGGACCAGGTACAGACTTTCTTGCAGCAACTGGTGCAACAGTTGTTGCCCAGCCTGCCATCTTCGGTGCTGTGTCTGGGGCCACTTAGTGCCCAGATGGAACGTAAGGCCGGGCAATACCGCTACCAGCTGTTGCTGCAGGCCGGCAACCGACGCGAGCTGGCGGCGGCCTGTCGCCTGGCGGTGGCGTTAATCGACACCCTGGCCTCGGCGCGCAAGGTACGCTGGTCGCTGGATATCGACCCGGTGGAACTCTGGTAACCTCAGTGCCGCTGCTCCGGCTGCGACGGCGCGGTCAGCATCGAAATAAGAAAGCCCAGGGCTGGCTGGCAGCTGTCTTCCGCCATCAGTTGCTGGGCCTGCCGACTTTGCAGCGGCAGCACTTCCAGCCAGCGCTGGGTGACCCAGGCCGCGTCCCCCCACCGGGGCGCGGGATGCAACTCGGCCAGCTCCGGATATTCGGCAAAGACTTCCTGCAGCTTATCGGACAGCACCTGCTCGGTCGGTGACAGGCTGCAGGGCTGCCAGTTGTCGAGCAACTCCACCTCGGCCTGCAACAAACCGTCTTCCTCCTGTTCGAGCTGCAGAATATGAAATCGATCTGCGGCTTCCACCGTCAGTCCCAGCAAGCCATCTTCCAGGTTATAGAAATCGATGATGTTCACTCGAGTACCGAGCGTAAAGAGATCGCTCTGACCGGTCTCGTCACGTTCGTCCAGCATGCCGATGCCAAAACCGATTCCGCTTCGGCTCGCCTCGCTTACCATTCGGATATAACGTTGCTCGAAGATACGCAGCGGCACCTTGCCGCCGGGCATCAGATGCAGGGTCAGGGGTAACAGCGCCAGTTTCATGGCAGATCCCTCCTTTATGAAGTAGCCATAAAGACCCTTTTTTATCCGCTCCACTTTCAATCGGCACTCTCGCCTTGCCTTGACGGTAGTTTTCTGCACCCGTTATGAGTAGAATTTCTTCCCCCGGGTTATCTCCAACCTTGTCTTAAATTTGGTGAACTGATAATGAAAGAACATATTCAAGCGCTGCTTGAGCAGACGGTCTCTATCCTGAAACAGCAAGGCAAGCTGCCTGCCGAACTGGCTCCCCGCATCCAGGTAGACCGAACCAAAGACAAGGCTCACGGAGATCTGGCCACCAATCTGGCCTTGCTGCTGGCCAAGCCCGCCGGACAAAACCCCCGCGCCCTGGCCCAGCTGCTGGTCGACAACCTGCCCACCTCCGAGCTGGTGGCCAAGACCGAGCTGGCCGGTCCCGGCTTCATCAACTTCTTTCTCGACAGCGACTGGCTGGCACGTCAGATAGACGCCATGGTCGCCGACGAACGCGCCAACGTACCGGTGGTAGAGCAGCCGCAAACCGTGGTGGTGGATTACTCGGCCCCCAACGTGGCCAAGGAAATGCACGTGGGTCACCTGCGCTCCACCATTATCGGCGACGCCGTGGTGCGCACCCTGGAGTTTCTCGGTCACAAGGTGATTCGGGCCAACCACATCGGCGACTGGGGCACCCAGTTCGGCATGCTGATCGCCTACCTGGAAAAACTGGAGCAGGAAAATCCGGACGTGCTGTCTTCCGGCCTGTCGGATCTGGAACAGTTCTACCGCGAGTCCAAGCAGCAATATGACGCGGATCCGGACTTTGCCGAACGTGCCCGGGGCTACGTGGTGAAGTTGCAGGGTGGCGACGCCTATTGTCTGGCCATGTGGCAGAAACTGGTCGACATTACCCTGCTGCATAACCAGCAGGTTTACGACCGACTCAACGTGTCGCTGAGCCCGGCCAACGTCATGGGCGAGAGCATGTACAACACCATGCTGGCACCCATCGTCGCCGATCTGCAGCAAAAAGGGCTGGCGGTAGAAGACGAAGGCGCCATCGTGGTCTATCTGGACGAGTACAAGAACAAGGACGGTGACCCCATGGGCGTCATCATCCGCAAGAAGGACGGCGGCTACCTCTACACCACCACCGACATCGCCTGTGCCAAATACCGTTACGAGCAGCTGGGCGCCGACCGGGTGCTGTACTTCATCGACTCCCGCCAGCACCAGCATCTGATGCAGGCCTGGAACATAGTGCGCAAGGCCGGCTACATTCCCGACTCGGTCAGCCTGGAGCATCACGCCTTCGGCATGATGCTGGGCAAGGACGGTCGTCCGTTCAAGACCCGCTCCGGCGGTACCATCAAGCTGGTGGACCTGCTCAACGAGGCGGAAGAACGCGCCGCCGCCCTGCTGGCGAAGAAAGACACCGGCCTCAGCGACGCAGAAAAACAGCAGGTCGTCAGCCGGGTCGCCATGGCCGCGGTGAAATACGCAGATCTGTCCAAGAGCCGCACCACCGATTACATCTTCGACTGGGACAACATGCTGTCGTTCGAGGGCAATACAGCGCCGTATCTGCAGTATGCCTATACCCGGGTGCAGTCCATCTTCCGCAAGGCCGGCGTCACCGCCGATGCCCTGCAGGGCCAAATCAGCATTCAGGCCCCGGCCGAAGAAGCCCTGGCCCAGAAACTGGTGCAGTTCAACGACACCGTGAAATCGGTGGCCGACAAGGGCCTGCCGCACCTGATGTGTCTGTATCTGTACGAGCTGTCCGGCGCCTTCATGAGCTTCTATGAAGCCTGCCCCATCAACAAGGAGGGTGTCAGCGCCGAAGAGCGGGCCAGCCGCCTGCGCCTGTGTGCGGCTACCGCCAAGGTACTGAAGCAGGGCCTGTCGCTGCTCGGCATCGACACCATGGAGCGCATGTAACCCATGCCCAGGGATTACGTCCGGCGCAGCAAGCCCAAAAGCACAAGTAAAGGCAAAAGCAACAGCCGCCCCGCCCGGGGCGGCAGTCGCAGCCGCGCACCACAGCGACGCGTTCCCTGGCTGGCCATCATACTGATACTGATGCTGGCAGGCGCCCTGGGCTACCTGATTTCCATCATCAAGGGCGCCGCCGACCATCGCCGCCCGGAGCCGCCTCCGGCTGTTACTCATACCCAGGCACCGCCCAAACCGGTGAATCCCATCGATCAGAAACCGGTGGAAAAATGGCGCTATATCGAGCAGCTGGAAAACAAGGAAGTGGTGGTCAATGTGCCGGAGGCGGAAGAGTCGACCCGGCCTTACCTGATGCAATGCGGCTCTTTCCGCTCCTCGGCCCAGGCCGAGCAACTGAAAGCCAAAATTGCCTTTCAGGGGCTGGTGGCTCAGGTTCGCCATAAAAGCGGCAGCTCCTGGCACCGCGTGATCCTGGGGCCTTACGATAGCAAACGACTGGCAGAGCAGCACAAACACAAGCTGATCAAGGCAAAAGCCGTGAGTGATTGTGCAATCTGGTTCTGGGAGGGTTGATCTCGCTCGCTGCCGTCCCCATTTCGTTGTTAATGACATTTCTGCCAGCCAGGCTGGCTACACCGTCAAGTGAGGTTTTTAGTGACAACGATCGTTTCAGTTCGCCGTAACGGCAAAGTGGTTATCGGCGGCGATGGCCAGGTTTCCCTGGGCAACACCGTCATGAAAGGCAATGCCCGCAAGGTACACCGCCTGTTTAACGGCAAGGTACTGGCCGGTTTTGCCGGTGGCACCGCCGACGCCTTTACCCTGCTGGAACGCTTTGAAGCCAAGCTGCAGGCGCATCAGGGCAACCTGGAACGCGCCGCCGTGGCGCTGGCCAAAGACTGGCGAACCGACCGCAGCCTGCGCCGATTAGAGGCCCTGCTGGCGGTGGCCGACGACAAGAACTCCTTCATCATTACCGGTAACGGCGACGTGGTGCAGCCCGAACAGGATCTGATCGCCATTGGTTCCGGCGGCTCCTTCGCCCAGTCCGCCGCTCGCGCCCTGCTGGAAAATACCGAGCTGGAAGCGCATGACATCGTCGAAAAGGCGCTGACCATTGCCGGCGACATCTGCGTCTTTACCAATGGTAACCTGACCGTCGAAGAGCTGGATTACGGCCACTGATTTGCTTTCGGGCAGGTGGCAAGCCTGCCCGCACCACAGGATTTGATTATGTCTGATATGACCCCAAGAGAAATCGTCCACGAGCTGGATCGCCATATCGTCGGCCAGGCTGCGGCCAAACGCGCCGTGGCCATTGCCCTGCGTAACCGCTGGCGTCGTATGCAACTGACCCCCGATCTGCGCCAGGAAGTTACCCCCAAGAACATTCTGATGATAGGCCCGACCGGGGTCGGCAAAACCGAAATCGCCCGTCGTCTGGCCAAGCTGGCCAACGCTCCCTTCATCAAGGTAGAAGCGACCAAGTTCACCGAAGTCGGCTACGTCGGCAAGGAAGTAGACACCATCATCCGCGATTTGACCGATATCGCCATGAAGATGACCCGCGAGCAGGAGATGGAAAAATTCCGTCACCGCGCCGAAGAGGCGGCGGAAGAACGGGTGCTGGATGCCCTACTGCCCAACCCGCGCAACACCTGGGGCGAAGAAGAGAAGGCCGACAACAGCAGCAGCCGGCAGATCTTCCGCAAGAAGCTGCGTGAAGGCCAGCTGGACGACAAAGAAATCGAAATCAATGTCTCGGCCCCGCAAATGGGCGTGGAGATCATGTCGCCGCCCGGCATGGAAGAGATGACCAACCAGCTGCAGGGCATGTTCCAGAACCTGTCCGGCAACACCAGCAAACAGCGCAAGATGAAAATCAAGGACGCCGTCAAGCTGCTGATCGAGGAGGAAGCCGCCAAGCTGCTGAATCCGGAAGAGCTGAAAGAACAGGCCATTCACGCGGTGGAAAACCAGGGCATCGTGTTCATCGACGAGTTCGACAAAATCTGTAAACGCGGCGAAAGCTCCGGCCCCGATGTGTCCCGTGAAGGGGTGCAACGGGATCTGCTGCCGCTGATTGAAGGCAGCTCCGTCAACACCAAGCACGGCATGGTGCGCACCGATCATATGCTGTTTATCGCCTCCGGCGCCTTCCAGGTCGCCAAGCCGTCGGATCTGATCCCCGAGCTGCAGGGTCGCCTGCCCATTCGGGTCGAGCTGGACTCGCTGAATACCGATGACTTCGAGCGCATTCTCACCGAGCCCAACGCCTCGCTGACCGAGCAGTACAAGGCGCTGCTGGCCACCGAAAACGTGACCGTCGACTTCACCAAGGCCGGTATTCGCCGTCTGGCCGAAGCCGCCTGGCGCGTGAACGAGACCACCGAAAACATCGGTGCTCGCCGGTTGCACACCATCATGGAGCGGCTGCTGGACGAGCTGTCCTTCGAGGCGTCCGACAAGTCCGGTGACTCCATTCTGGTAGACGAAGACTATGTGGATCGTTACCTCAAGAACCTGGTCGAAGACGAAGATCTGAGCCGCTATATCCTCTAACCCAACCTGCAGACGGGAGCGGTCACACGATTGTGATTGAAAACCGCTCCCGCCTCTTTATACTTGGGATCACCTTGTTTCCAGATGTGGCTGATTCCATGGAATACAATACTTCAGAACTGTGCGATACCTATATTGACATGGTGGACGTGGTCGAACCCATGTTCTCCAGCTTTGGCGGCCGTAATTCCTTCGGCGGCACCATTTCCACCATCAAGTGTTTCGAGTCCTGTGGCCTCATCATGGCGGCGGTAAAAGAAAATGGTGTGGGTCGAGTATTACTGATCGACGGCGGCGGCTCACTGCGCCGGGCACTGCTTGATGCCGACATCGCCGAAACCGCGGCGGAAAACGGCTGGGAAGGCATCGTCTGCTATGGTTCGGTCCGCGAGGTAGATGCGCTGGAAGATCTGGATATCGGTATTCAGGCCCTGGCCTCCATTCCCGTCGGTGCCGATGACAGCGAAATCGGCGATCGGGAAATTCCGGTCAACTTCGGTGGCGTCACCTTCTTGCCGGCCGATCATCTCTATGCCGACACCACGGGCATTATTCTGTCTCCCGAGCCGCTGGATATCGAATAATCAGCACCATCACAATACAAAAAGGCCAGCCCGAGGGCTGGCCTTTTGTCGTTATCGGCCAATGGTAACGGCTGATACGAATAACGCCGGTCATGCCGGCGTTATGGTTCAGGCGCTTTCTTCAACCTGATCGATTTTACCCAGCAACACCCGCAGGCGCTCTTGCCACGCATCGTGCTGCTGCTTCAGCTGCTGGTTTTCTTCGCCCAGCTGGCCGTTTTGATCTTTCAGCTCGTCCACTTCCATTTGCAACAAGGAAATGGTGTCCACTGCCGCCTGGATTTTGGATTCCAGTTTTTCCAATACATCAAAAGACATGCACTCACCCCTAAATAACGGTTATCCGGCCCGCAGGCCCCACAGCGCCGAGGATACCCCGGCCACCGCAAGACGACAAGCGGCCCCGTGTATCACGATGCCGTTTACCGCAAATTTATGCCGGTTGCGTCAACAAAAGTCTCAAATATTCTGACTCATATCCAGTGACGGCTTGTCCGAACCGGGACGGCCGACCACCCGGGCCGGTACGCCGGCTACCGTGGTGTGGGGCGGCACCGGCTCCAGCACCACACTGCCGGCACCAATCTTGGCGCCGACACCCACGTCGATATTGCCCAGAATCTTGGCGCCGGCGCCGATCATGACGCCTTCGCGAATCTTGGGGTGACGATCGCCGCATTCCTTGCCGGTACCGCCCAGGGTGACGCCTTGCAGTATGGAGACATCGTCTTCAATCACCGCTGTTTCGCCCACCACTATGCCGGTGGCATGATCGAACATGATGCCTTTTCCGATGCGCGCCGCCGGGTGTACGTCGACCCCGAACACCACCGAAATCTGGTTTTGCAGGTAGGTAGCCAGGGCTCGGCGGCCATGCCGCCACAGCCAGTTGCCAATCCGGTAGCCCTGCAAGGCATGAAAGCCTTTCAGATAGAGCAGCGGGGTGGAAAACAGCTCCACCGCCGGATCCCGCTCCTGTACCGCACAAATGTCCATGGCGGCCATATCCAGAATGGTCGGCTCGGCATCCACCACCATTTCGATCACTTCCCGCAGGCTGATTGCCGGCATCACCGAGCTTTCCAGCTTGTTGGCCAGAATAAAGCTCAGCGAGCATTTGAGCGTGTCGTGGTTGAGGATGGTCGAATAATAAAAACTGCCGAGCATCGGCTCTTCTGCAATCATCCGCTGGGCTTCTTCGCGGATGCGCAACCAGGTGCTGGATTGAATGCCGTCTTCCATGGGTTAAACCTTGTCTTCGATGAATTTATGTTCGCTCATATCCTGAGAATGGGCTTCTCGAGGCAGGACCGAGATAGGGTCCATATGAATAATAACGTCGGTATCGGGGAACAACTGGTGCAGCTCCCGCTCGGCCTGATCGGCAATACGATGGGCACGCACCAGGGGCAACTTGTCGTCCAGCTCCAGATGCAGTTGAATAAATCGGGTCTGGCCCGACTGTCGGGTACGCAGTTCATGCAGCCCGTAGACGCCCTCTACCGCCAGGCAGGTCTCAATAATGCGCTTTTGCTCCGCTTCCGGCAACCGCCGGTCAAGCAGCATCTGTACCGCGTCATAACCGATTTTCAGCGCCCCCTTGAGAATATAAGCCCCGATCAGCAGCGCAAACACCGCATCGGCCCAGTGCCAGCCAAACCAGGCCAGTGCTATCGCCACCAAGACGCCGACGTTGAGCAGAATATCCGAGCGATAGTGCAGTTGATCGGCACGAATCGCCACCGAGTCGGTTCGCTTGATCACATAGCCCTGAAACATCACCAGACCGATGGTTAACACCAGCGAAAACAGCATCACCCAGATACCCAACGCCGCATGGGTCACTTCCTGAGCGTTAAACAGGCGGGAGATGCCGTTGATAATCAGGAAAATGGCCGAGCCGCTGATGAAAGCGGACTGGGCCAGTCCGGCCAATGATTCCGCCTTGCCGTGACCGAACCGATGATCCTTGTCCGGCGGCACCAGCGCATAACGGATGGCCATCAGGTTGATAAGCGAGGCGCTGATATCGAGTAGCGAGTCGGTCAGCGAGGCCAGCATGCTGGCCGAACCGGTATAAAACCAGGCCAGCAACTTGGCCAGAATCATCATTCCGGCCACTACGGTGGCGGCCACCGCTGCCGTGGTAACCAGACGAGAATAAGAAGTGGAATTTGTCATGCGTCAGCCGCTAAATTAAATTTGTTCCAGTATACCCCTGTCCCGCACCTATGTTGGTACCGAGAAGAGCTCATCACCCGCCATCGCCTCACTGCGCCCCGGCAAAATCATGCTGGCGCCAGGCTTCGTAACTGATCACCGCCACCGCATTGGACAGATTCAGGCTGCGACTGTCCGGCTGCATCGGAATGCGAATACGCTGGGCCGGTGCCACCGACGCCAGCACCTCGTCCGGCAGCCCCCGGGTTTCGGGTCCGAACAGCAGCACATCACCGGGCCGATAGTCGGGCTCATGATGGGGTCGGCTGCCCTTGGTGGTACAGGCGAACAGGCGTTGCCCCGCCACCGCCTGCAAAAACGTCGCATAGTCCTTATGCACGCTGATGCGGCCAAAGTCGGCATAATCCAGCCCGGCCCGGCGCAGTTTTTTTTCTTCCAGATCAAAGCCAAGCGGTTCAATCAGGTGCAGATGGCAGCCGTTGTTACGCGCCAGCCGCATGATGTTGCCGGTATTGGGGGCTATCTCCGGCTCGTAAAGCGCAATATCAAACATCGTTACATTCTCTTGTAATCACGGTCGAGGGAGACATTATCCAATGCCTCGAGCAGGGAAAAGGGATCTGCTCGACCGACCTTCACATGCCATGGATGGCATGTGTGAGCCATACACGGATGTACTTGTAGCGTGTCGGTGGAGCAGGCCCTTTGCCCTGCATTCATACGAAAATAAAGTAAGTCACTTTTATGTAGTCGTTATAAAACCCTGCCGGCGGTCCAGTCGCCACCAGGCCCAGCCCAGGGTCAGCCCCCGGGCCAGCATGAAACACAGCATGGCTAGCCAGAGGCCGTGATTGCCCAGCTCCTGCGCCAGCCACCATACCGGAAAAAACACCCCGGCGGTCGACAACAGCATCATGTCGCGCATCTCGCGCCCCCGGGTAGTGCCGATAAAGATACCATCGAGAATAAAGCACCAACAGGCCGCCAGTGGCATCAACACCAGCCAGGGCAGATACAGGGAGGCCTGGGTCCGCACGGCGGGAATATCGGTAATCAGTCCAATCAGGGGCTCACCCGCCAGGGCAAAGACCAGGGTGAACAACAGGGCCACCACGCCGCCCCAGAACAGGTTAAGGCCACAGGCCAGACGGAACCCGCTGCGGTTACGCTCCCCTGCCGCCTTGCCCACCATGGCCTCGACCGCATAGGCGAAGCCGTCCAGCCCGAAGGAGATGAACATCAGAAAGTTCATCAGCACCGCATTGGCGGCCAGCACTTCATCACCCAGTCGTGCGCCCTGAAAGGTCATGAAGGCGAAGCACAGCTGCAGGCAGAGTGCACGAATGAAGATATCCCGATTCAACCCCAGCAGCCGCTTGAAGGCCACTAGGTGCAGGGTTCGTTGCCAGAACCCCGCCGACGGCATCAGGCCTTTTGCCTGCAGGGTACGCCATACCAGCCAGGCGCCCAGCGCCATGGCCAGATAATCCGCCACTACCGACGCCGCGGCCGCCCCCTTGACCTGCCAGCCCAGCCCCAGCACAAACCAGATATCGAGCAGGATATTGGCCCCGTTACCCAGGATCAACAACCACATCGGCGCCCGCGCATTCTGGTTGCCCAGCAGCCAGCCCAGCAGCACCAGGTTGGTCAGCGCCGCCGGCGCGCTCCAGATCCTGACCGTCACATACTCGCGGCCATAAAGCTGCACCTCGCTGCTGCCCCCGACCAGCCAGAACGCCAGATCCATCAGCGGTTGCTGCAGCAACAAAATGGCCAGCGCCAGCCCCCAGGCCAGCAGCAGGCCGCGCGCCAGCACCTGCAGCAGGCGTTCGCCGTCACCGGCGCCCACCGCCTGAGCCGCCAGCCCGGTCGTCGACATGCGCAGAAAACCGAGTAACCAGAAGATCAGGCTGATGATGGTAGCGCCCACCGCCACCCCGCCCAGGTAATAGGCATGTTCGAGGTGGCCGATGACGATGGTGTCCACCAGCCCCAGCAAGGGGACGGTAATATTGGACAGCACCATGGGCAGGGCCAGCGCAAACACCTGACGGTGACGGGCCCCGTTAAGAAAAGATGACCACATAAACAACTCTTGATGACTTGGTGAGGGGTGAGGGGTGAGGTGTAAAGGGTAAGGTGAGAGCAGCAATAACCCGACAAGGGTCCCGGCGTGAGGGTGTATTGCCCCCTCACGCCTCACACCTTACCCCTCACTGTTTAATCGTTTACTCACCCCAGAGGGCCACTATGCCGGAGAAGTTTTTCACCAGCTCGGCACCGTTGACCAGCGGCACCGGGTTTTGCTCATCAAAACCGGGCCGAAAGGAGGCGTGCAGCTGCCCTTTGGGGTTAACCAGGGCGATGGAGGCGGAGTGGTCAACCAGATACTCGGCCTGGTCCCGCTCGAAGATGCCGTAAATCAGCCCCAACTGCTGCACCGCGGGTGTCAACCGCTCATGGTCGGCGGTGGCCGCCACAAAATCGGGATTGAAGTAACCGGTATAGGCCTTCAGGCGCTCGGGGGTATCGCGAGCCGGATCGGCCGACACAAACACCACCTGCACCTTGTCGCTCAGCCGGGTCAGCTCGGGATAGATTCGTGCCAGATCCGACAGGGTGGTGGGGCAGATATCGGGACAATGGGTATAACCGACAAACACCAGGCTCCAGTGTTCGAGCAGGTCCTGCTCGGTGAACGGCTGGCCGTCGGCATCGGTCAGCTCGAACGCCTTGAGTGCACGAGGTTCCGGGTACAGTACCACCGCCTCGGTCAGGCTGTTTTGTTGACTCGCATACCAGATGCCACCCCCCAGGCCCGCCGTCGCCACCAGGGCGGCGACCAGTATCCATGTCCAACTGCGTGTTTTAGCCATAATTTATCCAGTGATCCGCCAGTATGAGGACAAAAAGCCACATTAAATGGCTGATTGAAAAGCGGAAACATTGTAATGCGGTTTGCGGCTCAGGTCTAAACTTCAACCGCCAGGCCCACTGAATAAAACGCAGGTTGAGCAGCGTCGCTCCCGTCAGATAGAGAAGGCCGGACATACCGACGACCCAGGGCAACAGACAGACCAGGGTCAGCAGCAGGGTGTAGAGCAGCACACAGGTCTTGCTGAACTCGATACCGTGAGTCACCGGCAGCATGGGGATTTCCGCCTTGGCGTAGTCATCGCGCCGATGAATGGCCAGCGCCCAGAAATGCGGCGGCGTCCAGGCAAAAATAATCATCACCAGCAGCAGTGCATGACCATGAAATTCGCCGGTCACCGCGGTCCAGCCCAGCAGCGGCGGCATGGCACCGGCCAGGCCGCCAATCACGATATTCTGCGGTGTGGCCCGCTTCAGCCACACCGTATACACCACCGCATAGCCCAGCAGAGATGCCAGGGTGAGCCAGGCGGTCAGCGCATTGACCCATAACAACAGTATGGCCAGCCCCGCGCCAGACAGAGCAAAGGCAAAAGCAAGTGCGGGTCCGCCCTGCACCCGCCCCTGAGCCACGGGTCTGTGATAGGTACGGGCCATCTTGAGGTCGATGCGCCGGTCCAGCACATGATTGATGGCCGCCGCACCTCCGGCCATCAAACCAATTCCCAGAGTGGCCGCCAGCACCCGCCACGGCGTCGGCAGGGTGTCGGTCAAAAACATGCCCACCACGGCGGTCAGCAGGATCAGCGCCACCACCTTGGGTTTGGTGAGGGCAAAATAATCCCGCCAGCTTGATGTCCAGTTTCCGGATAACAGCGCGCTTCCAGCCATATAGCCTCCATCGGGTCTTTTCCGTCAGTTTCTGTGTATTGCGGCAACCAGGCCATGCACAGGCACCGGATTGGTGCTGGCTCGCCACAAACGCTCTCCCGTTCCCGTCATTATCAGCAGCAACAGAGCAGCACCGGCGTTGTGGGCCACCGCCACTGCCAGCGGCAGGTGCAATACTACATTGGCCACCCCCAGCGCCAGCTGCATCAGAACGCCCAACGCCAGCCAGCTTCCCCAGCGCCGCAGCGCCGGCTGTTGCCACAGGCGCCAGGCCAGTATCAGCAACACGCCCGCGGTGACCATGGCCCACAACCGGTGCGCCGCATGAATGGTGACACGCTCATCCTGACTGAGCACCCCATACTGGTAGCTTTGTGCCGGCACACCGTGGGGGTGAAAGGCACTCCACTGCCACTGACTCACCCAGTCACCCTGACACACAGGTAACTCGAGGCAGGCCATGGCCGCGTAGTTGGATGCCGTCCAGCCACCCAGTGCTATCTGCAGCAGCAAGGCGCCCAGCGCCAGCAAAAACCAGCCGCCCAACCCAGCGCCACGGTAGGGCATTCGAGGGGGCCGAGTCTTACAGAGCAACAAAAACAGCAATGCCAGTATGGTAAATCCGCCCAGCAGATGCCCCATTACCACAAAAGGCAGCAGGTTGAGCGTTACCGTCAGCATGCCCAGAGTCGCCTGACCACACACCAGCGCCAACAGCCCCCAGGCAAAGCCCCGATAGGCACGAAGCGACGTGCGCAGCGACCAGAGTGCCATCAGCAATATGGTGCAGCCCAGGGTTCCCGCCGCATAGCGATGCACCATCTCGTTGCGGGCCTTGGTGACTTCCAGTGGACTGTCGGGAAAGCGCTGTGCCGCCGTGGCATGATCCTGGGCCGAGCCGGGCACATAGTTGAAGCCATAGCAGCCGGGCCAGTCGGGGCAACCCAGCCCGGCATCGGTCAGCCGGGTATAGGCGCCCAGCACCACCACCACCAGGGTCAGCCCAAAGGCAAAAAGACAGAGTCGGCGCATAACGTCCTCCTGTTCATCCGGTACTAGCCGGCCCGGGAAAATTTGAGCAGGCGACGCAAGTCGCCGAGCAACGCCTTGCCGGTGGCCCGGTCGCTGGCTTCCTCCCCGCTCAGGGAGTAACGCATGATCAGCATGCCCGGCGGATCGGCAATATAGACAAAGCCGGCCTCCAAGCCGTTACCGGCCGGCAGCCGCAGCACCGCCACCCGGTTGCTGTCCCGCCCCAGAGCGAGATCGATGTTTTCCAGCAAGGGCTCGGCCAGCTCACAGGACTCGCATTCCGGGGGGACCGGCAACACCAGCCGCCACTGAGTATCCTCGGTGATTTGCCCCTGTACCCACTCACCATGAGCCTTGACGCCGGGAGTAAACCAACCCAGGGTAAGAATGAGCCAGGCCAGCACCACCGGCAGCAAAAAAGCCGCCAGCAAGGCCAGCATCGTTTTATGGCTTGTACGGGTTTTATGCTTCATGTTGCCTCCGATACCACCATGCTGCCGCGCCCCAGATGGCCAGCGTCATGGCAAACCACTGCACCGCATAGCCGATATGCCGCTCCGGCCCCATCACCACCGGCTGCCAGTCGCCTTGTTCAATCCCGAGTTTCAGCACGAAAGGCAGTACTTGTTGTCCCCATATCTGCGCCAGTTGTTCCGTCTCCAGACTGGAGACAAGCGGGTGGCCGGGGTCGAACCGGACTTCGCCTAAGGAAAGGGGGGGGATGGAGGGGCGAACCAGGTTACCAGATAGCTGCACCGGCTCATTTTGCGGCGGTATCGGTGGCAGCTTGCGCCGATCCGGATCGGCCGGCCACCAGCCGGTGTCCACCGCCAGCAGACCATGGCGGGTTTGCAGCGGCCGTATCAGCCGATAGCCTGCCCGGCCCGACGCTATCTGGTTATCGAGAAACAGATCGCCACCGCTCAGATAAACACCGTTCGCCTTCAGCCGGTAGCCATAGGGGGACGACATCGCCAGTGCCTCATGCAACGCCAGACCGATATCTCGACGTTGCTGCCATTCCTGCAGCAACAGTCGTTTTTCGTCGGCCCGCGACAACTGCCATACCCCCATGGTGATCATCAACAGACTCATCACCCCGGTCAGTGCCAGCAAACCGCCACTTTTTCCTATACTCAACATCCAGTCTCTCCAGGAACGCATCCATGCTGCTCAAGCTACTGATTGTATTGCTACTGCTGTGTATGATCGGCAACCTGCTGTTAGGGCTAAGGGCCATGCTCTCCCGGCAGGATCCCGTGCTGATGAGTCGTTATATCGGCCGCCGCCTGCTGTTTGCCGTCATCATAGTGCTGCTGTTGCTCGTGGCGCTGGCCACCGGCCTGCTGGTGCCCAATCCCACGCCGGGGTAGAGGCTCCATAAGAGCCTTTATAGAATATAGACAAACACAAACAGACAGAGCCAGACCACATCGACAAAGTGCCAGTACCAGCTACTGGCCTGAAAGCCGAAATGCTGGGCCGGGGTAAAATGTCCCTTGCGTACCCGCAGCCACATGATAAACAGCATCAGGGTACCCAGGGTGACGTGGGCCCCATGAAAGCCGGTAAGCAGGAAGAAGGTGTTGCCGTAAATGCCGGAGTCCAGCCGCAGCCCCAGCTCCTCATAGGCGTGCACGTATTCCCACACCTGCAGCGTCAGAAAAGTCAGGCCCAGCACCACGGTGAGGCCCAGCCATTGCTTGAGACGCGGGCGCCGTTCCTGCAACAGCGCCAAATGGGCCAGATGGGCGGTCACGGACGAGGTCAGCAGAATCACGGTGTTGATCAGCGGTAAGCCAAACCAGCCCATGGCGGTGGTTTCGATACCGCCCGGCGTCTGCAACAGCGGCCAGCTGGCACTGAAGTCGGGCCAGAGTACGGCATTGGTCATGGCGTTATTACCGGCCCCGCCCAACCAGGGCACCGCCAGCACCCGCGCGTAAAACAGGGCACCGAAAAAGGCACCGAAGAACATCACCTCGGAGAAGATGAACCAGCTCATGCCCTGACGGAAAGATCTGTCCATCTGGTCGCTGTAGAGTCCGGCGTGAGACTCCTTGATCACGTTGCCGAACCAGCCAAACAGCATCACCGTCATCACCAGGGTGCCGGCGGCAAACACCACCGGCCCGGCAATGCCCCCGATGCCCGCCGCCCAAAGACCGGCACCGGAGGCCAGCAGAAACAGTCCCAGGGCACCCACTATCGGCCAGGGACTCTGGGCCGGCACATAATATTGCTGCGTCTTGACCACCATGCTCGTCTCCTTAAGCGCCGCTGCCTGCGGCAGCCTGCTCGCTGATGTCATACAGGGTGTAGGACAGGGTAAATACCTCTATGTCGGCCGGCAGTGCCTGATCCACATAGAAACGCATCGGCATCACCGCCTCGCTCCCCGCCGCTATCGGCTGCTCCTGAAAGCAGAAACACTCGGTCTTGCGCAGGTAGCTCGCCGCCACCCCCGGTGATACCGAGGGAATGGCTCTCAGCACCCGGGCATCGCCACCGGGATTATTGACGGTAAAGTCCACCTGATGCATCTCGCCCGGCCGTACCTGCAACCGGTGCACCGAGGGATCGAACCTCCCCCGCAGCCCACTGCTCTGATAGGTAACGAACTCCACCGTTACCCATCGCTGCTCGTCCACCACTCGGGATTCGGCCACCGCCCGGGTGGCGGTTTTACCGTTCAGCCCGGTGATGTCGCAGAAGACGTCATACAGCGGCACCAGGGCAAAACCGAACCCGAACATGGCCACCGCCAGCAGGCCCAGTCGAACCGCTATCCTGTTAACGTGAGCCATTGCCTTCTATCTCCGGTGGTGTGCTGAAGGTGTGGTAAGGCGCCGGTGACGGTACCGTCCATTCCAACCCGTGCGCCCCCTCCCAGGGGCTGGCCGGCGCCGTTACTCCCCCGCGGATACACCTGATCAGCACCACCACGAAGATAAGCTGGGACAAACCGAAGGCGAAGCCACCGATGCTGACCAGGGCGTTAATGTCGGCGAACTGCAGCGAATAGTCGGGAATCCGCCGAGGCATGCCGCCGAGACCCAGAAAATGCATGGGGAAGAACAGCACGTTGACCGATATTACCGAACACCAGAAATGCCACTTGGCCAGCCGTTCATTGAACATATGCCCGGTCCACTTCGGCAGCCAGTAATACACCGCCGCCAATACCGAGAAGATGGCGCCGGTGACCAGCACATAATGGAAGTGGGCCACCACGAAATAGGTATCGTGGTACTGAAAATCGGCCGGGGTGATGGCCAGCATCAGGCCGCTGAAGCCGCCGATGGTGAACAGCACGATAAAGGCCAGCGCGAATAGCATCGGCACTTCAAAACTGAGCGAGCCCCGCCACATGGTCGCCACCCAGTTGAACACCTTGACCCCGGTCGGCACCGAAATCAGCATGGTGCAATACATGAAGAACAGCTCGGCCGCCACCGGCATGCCCACGGTAAACATGTGATGCGCCCACACCAGAAAGCTCAGACCCGCGATGGAGGCGGTGGCATACACCATGGAGGCATAACCGAACAGCGGCTTGCGGCTGAATGTAGGGATGATGGCGGAGATAATGCCGAAGCTCGGCAGTATCATGATGTAGACCTCGGGGTGCCCGAAGAACCAGA
Organism: Oceanisphaera sediminis; assembly: GCF_039539745.1. Lineage (NCBI taxonomy): Bacteria > Pseudomonadati > Pseudomonadota > Gammaproteobacteria > Aeromonadales > Aeromonadaceae > Oceanisphaera > Oceanisphaera sediminis. The sequence goes on along the minus strand of NZ_BAABDS010000026.1, from coordinate 202,680 downwards.
AGATATGCTGGAACAGCACGGGATCACCGCCGCCGGCGGCTTCGAAGAAGCTGGTACCGAAGTACTTGTCGGTCAGCACCATGGTCACCGCTCCCGCCAGCACCGGCATGACCGCAATCAGCAGAAAGGCGGTAATCAGCCAGGTCCAGCAGAACAGCGGCAGCTTCATCCAGGTCATGCCCGGCGCCCGCAGATTCCAGATGGTCACGATGACGTTGATGGCGCCCATGATGGAGCTGATGCCCATGATATGCACGGCAAACACGAACAGCGCGGTGCTGTCGGGTGAATAGGTGGTAGACAGCGGCGCGTAGAAGGTCCAGCCGAAGTTGGGACCGCCGCCGGGCATGAACAGCGACGACAGCATCAACACGAAGGCGAAGGGCAGTATCCAGAAGCTCCAGTTGTTCATGCGCGGCAACGCCATGTCCGGCGCGCCTATCATCATCGGAATCATCCAGTTGGCGAGGCCGACAAAGGACGGCATCACGGCGCCGAAAATCATCACCAGACCGTGCATGGTGGTCATCTGATTGAAGAAGTTCGGCTCCACCAACTGCAGGCCGGGCTGAAACAGCTCGGCCCGAATCACCATGGCCATGCCGCCGCCCACAAAGAACATGGACAGGCTGAACAGCAGATACAGGGTGCCGATATCTTTGTGGTTGGTGGTAAACAGCCAGCGCCGCAAGCCTTTGGCCGGGCCGTGATGCGCCTCGTCATGGCCCAGATGTTCATCGGCGGTGTCTGTTACGTTTAGCTGTGTCATCCCTGCCCCCTATTGTCCCTGCCTGGCCTGATCAATGTCGCCGGGTTGCACCAGATCGCCGGCATCATTGCCCCAGGCATTGCGTTCATAGGTGATCACCGCGGCCAGCTCTTTCAGCGCCAGCTGCTTGTCGAAACTCTGCATGGCGGTGCCGGCCTTGCCGTACAGCACGATATCGATATGGGCGGCCCTGTCGTTGAGAACCATCTCGCTGCCCTTGAGTGCCGGAAAGGCGCCGGGTATGCCTTCGCCACTGGCCTGGTGACAGGCGGCACAGTGGCGTTGATAAACCTGCTCACCAAGCTGCATCAACTCGTCCTGGGTCATTTCCATCGCCAACAGCTGCTGTTCGGCGGCCTTGGCTGCGTCCTGCTCGGCCCGGGTGTCAGCCAGCCAACCGTCGAATTCCTCGGGCGTTCGGGCATCCACCACTATCGGCATGAAACCGTGATCCTTGCCGCACAGCTCGGCACACTGACCGCGATACAGACCGGGCTGATTGATGCGGGTCCAGGCTTCGTTGATAAAACCGGGAATGGCGTCTTTCTTCACCGCAAACGCCGGCATCCACCAGGAGTGGATAACGTCATCGGAGGTGATCAGGAAACGAATCTTGCGGTCGGTGGGCAGCACCAGCGGCTGGTCGACTTCAATCAGGTAATTTTCACCCTTGGCGACCGTTCCCTGAATTTGCTGCGGCAAGGTGGCCAGCAGGCTGTAGAACTCGACCCCCTGATCGAAGTACCGGTAATGCCACTTCCACTGAGACCCGGTGATCTGCACGGTGAGATCGGATTCTGAGGCATCTTCCATCGCCACCAGGGTACGAGTGGCGGGCACCGCCATGGCGATCAGAATGATAAAGGGGATCAGGGTCCAGAGGATCTCGACCTTGGTACTTTCATGAAACTGCGCCGCCCGGGCACCCTTGGATTTTCGATGGTGAATAATGGCCCAGAACATGACCCCGAATACCAGCAGGCCGATAATCGCGCAGATAATCAGTATGGTCATATGCAGGCCATACACCTTTTGGCTGATATCGGTGACCCCTTCGGTCATGTTCAAACGAGCTTGCGCTCTTGCAGGCAGCGTTGCCAGCAGGGACAACAGCAGAATAATCGGCTTCACACGCACCCCCAAAAGTTCTTCCTGTATTTTTGGTGCACTCGTCTAACGAGTCAGTGCTTGTCGGGCTACCACATCCCTCGGCCCGGCACTCACTAAGTAAAGCACTGATAATGAAAAAGTAAAAAATTGAAGTAAAAAAGGAAGTTAGGCCGATCCCATGAACAGTGGTCTATTCCATCGCTGTGTAAACATCGGACAAAGGGCCCACTCCACCGGCCCGCTTCAAGCACCTCCTTGTGACGCTCAGCACATGACATCCCTGTCATGTGATGGCCGCTGGAGCAGATCCCTTTGTCCTCCTTGATACTCCGGCATGGCCTGTTGGCGCCGCCTTCTGGCTACTCGGTGCTCAAGAAGAGGCAACAGAGAACGACCCCCTCGACCGTGAAATGCTATGGACGGCATTTCCGAGCCCCCATGGGGCAGCTTGCTGCCGTATATCTTTGTTGGGTAATGGACCGAGTATCCAGTGAATATTCGCAGCCGGTTACCCAGCAAAGATGGCTAGCCCAGTGGCGTGTCGAGGGAGGCGGCTGTGTTGCCTCTGGTCTGAGGCACAAATATGATCAGATACTTAATGGAGTTGATGGAAGGAAACGAAAAACGGGGCAGATCAACTGCCCCGGAGTGCGCTGTTCAGAGCAAGGGGAAATCAGAAGTCGGCGTTGCGGATCACCCCGACGGCCAGGCCTTCGATGGTCAGCTCCTGAGTACGCAGGTCCACCTCGATGGGAGCAAGTTCCTCGTTTTCGGGCAACAGGCTGACCTTGCTGCCCTGACGCCGAAAGCGCTTGACCGTGACTTCATCGTCCAGCCGGGCGACAACCACCTGGCCATTGCGCACTTCCCGGGTTTTATGTACCGCCAGCAGATCGCCGTCCATGATGCCGATGTTCTTCATGCTCATGCCCTTTACCCGCAGCAGAAAATCGGCCGACGGATGAAACAGGGACGGATCCAGCTTGTAGTGGCTCTCGATATGCTGCTGGGCCAGAATGGGCTCACCGGCGGCAACGCGTCCGATCAGCGGCAGCCCCAATTCCTCTTCTTCCTCGGCGAGGCGAATACCACGAGAGGTGCCGGGCATCATGGTGATGACGCCTTTTTTAGCCAGCGCCTTGAGGTGCTCTTCGGCGGCATTCGCCGATTTAAAGCCCAGCGTCCGGGCAATTTCGGCGCGGGTCGGCGGCATCCCGGTCTGCTGAATATGCTCTTTGATGATCTCCAGTACCTGAGACTGGCGAGGCGTAAGGGCTTTCATAATGGACCTGTTTTTTTATACAGTTAACTGTCAGTATATCCAGTAAATCCGACAGGGCAAGCATAAAATCCGAGCCCTTCCTGCGACCGGTATCCTTGCATCAGCCACCACCCGCTGTGGTTACAGCAACGTCAGTACCACGCCGGCGAATACCAGCATGCCGACGTAGTTGTTGTTGAGAAAGGCGCCGAAACAGGCCATGCGCTCCCGGTCGCGGATCTGCCGCTGCTGGTACACAAACAGGCCGGCCGCACCCAGCAGGCTCCAGTAAAAAATGGGGCCAAGGGCAAAGGCCTGGCCGGCCGCCACCAGCAACATCAGGGTCACTAGCTGCAACAGACCGACTGCCAGCTTGTCACGACGACCAAACAGGATGGCGGTCGACTTGACGCCGATTTTAAGGTCATCGTCTCGATCCACCATGGCATACATGGTGTCGTAGGCGATGGTCCAGGTCAGATTGGCGGCGAACAGCAGCCAGAGTCCCGGCGGCAGGCTGTTGCTCTGGGCGGCGAAGGCCATGGGAATGGCCCAGGAAAAGGCGATGCCCAGAAACAGCTGCGGCAGGTTGGTGTAGCGTTTCATGAAGGGATAAAGCGCCGCCCAGCCCAGGCCAGCCACCGCCAGTTGTATGGTCAGGGCGTTGGTGGTCAGCACCAGCAGGAAGGAGATACCCACCAGCAGGGCGAAAAAGCCCAGCGCCTGCTTTTCGGTCAGCTCGCCACTCGGCAGCGGCCGGGCATGGGTACGCTTGACGTGCCCGTCGATATGACGGTCCGCGTAATCGTTGATTACACAACCGGCGGAGCGCATCGAAAACACCCCGGCAACAAACACCAGCAGCAGCCAGAACGAAGGCCGGCCCTCACCGGCTATCCAGATCGCCCACAGGGTCGGCCACAGCAGCAATAGGGTGCCGATGGGTTTGTCGAGTCGGGCCAGCGCCATATAGGCACGCCAGCGAGGTCGGGATGGGGTAGTCATGGCAGTCATTTATTTCCTTCCTGATAGGCCTGCGCCTGCGGTAAAAACAGCTCGGTCACCAAGACACCGGCCCTGCCGGTAGACAACAGCGAACGCCGGGCCCAGGGCAAATAATCCTTTGCTGACGGCACTATGTCCTGCATTTGAGTCAACTGCTGCCACTGCGGAGTCGTCAGTTGGGCAAATTCGAACTCGCTGCGCAGTAATTGAGGATCTTCAAACAACAATTCGCCCAGCGCCCGCTGACCCAGCCCGCCCAGCGCCGGCACCGCATTCAGGGTCGAGGGAGAATACAGGGAGCTGGCATAAACCCAGGGCTGTTCATCGCAGAGCAGCAACACTTCACGGCAAAAGGCACGATCGGCGCCAATCCATGCGGCCTGAGTCGGGGTAAGGGATATTTCGGCGGTGGTGCGCTGTAACTGAACCCGAAACTGCCGGCAATGACGACGCAACCGTTCGGTCAGAGAGCCGGTATCCTGTAGCCAGTGGCACAATAGCCGCTGAGACTGCGGCAACTCCGGCCCCCAGTGCCAGGCATGATCGGCGGTGTTAGTCACTGGCACTTCCTGAAATGGTAAAACACATGCTCGAATCGCTTCATTATTCTGAAAAATACGTATTCACTTGACCGGCCAGTGCTTTATTTAAACAATACTCTTATTATTCAAATAGAAAGGCTTGCGATGTTTCGCTTTATTGCACTTTGTATCCTGTTGACTGCCGGTCAGCTTCACGCTCAGGAGACGGCTCCCGAAGGGCCCTTATACTACACCATGACGCCGGACATTATTACCAACTACCAGAATTCGGGGCAGACCCTGGGTTATATTCGAGTGTCCGTCGATTTGATGCTGAAAAGTGCCGACAAGATGCCGCTGGTGGAGCAGCATATGCCGCTGCTGCGCGATGCCATCAACAACCTGCTGGCAGAGCAGAACCAGCAGGAAATTCGCTCGCTGGAAGTACGCAACGAGCTGGCGCAGCAAGGACAGCAGCGACTCAACGATTTACTGCTGAAAGAAACCGGCGAAACACCGATTCATCGCCTGCTGTTTACCAAGTTCCTGTATCAGTAAGCACGACGACCACGATCAAACCAGGCCTGTAACAGTCCGATCAGCCCACCGCCCAGGTGGGCCAGATTGGCCACCGGACCCAGCACGCCGGCAAAGCCCAGCACCAGCCAGACCACCATGAACACCGCCATGCCGTCCGGCAGCCCTATGCCGCGGGCCGGGTTGAGCCGCCCCGACAACCACACATAGGCCAGCAGGGCATACACCACCCCCGACAGCCCACCGAAGCGGGGGCCGCTGGCCCAGAACTGCATCAGGTTGGGCAGCACGCCCGCCACCAACAGCAACAGCAGCAACTTGCCATGCCCCAGCCGCCGCTCGACCATGCCGCCCAGATACCACCACCAGAACAGGTTGAATACCAGATGCATGAGGGAGAAATGCAGCAGTGCCGGCGTAAAGGCGCGCCAAAACTCCGCGCCCAGCAGTTGACTCCAGTCGGACGGAAACGCCAGCAGCCCGAACATCGGCAAGCCCAACTGACTCAGGCCATAAATGGCCACGCAGGCGAGCAGCACCAGCATGTTGACCGGTCCGGTTTGGCGCAACAGATCCCGGGCAAGCCCGGGTCTGTTTGCGTCGGTGCTGAAATGCGCATGGGTGTCGCCCTGGCGCCAGGACGCATCCTGATAGCGTGGATGCAGCGGTTCGGCGATAAAACGCTTCACTTCCTGCTGGGCCTGCTGATAACGGACCTCGTTAACCAGCCAGATGCTGACGTTGTTGTCATCATCCAGCGTCAGCTCACACTTGAGGCCCATATCGGCCAGGTAATCGACGAACGACTGGGCCCGGCGCGGATCATCCAGCACCAGCAGCAGTTTCATCAGGCCGTTACCACCGTCTGGGTGCGGCGCCAGGCTTCAAAGCCGCCATCCAGGCTGTAGACTTCCTCGAAGCCCTGATTGATCAGGTACTGGGCCGCACCCTGACTGCTGACGCCGTGGTAGCACATCACCACGACCGGCGTCTCGTAATCGACCTCGTTGGTAAAGGACACCAGAGTATCGTTGGTCAGATGAAAGGCACCCTCGGCGTGAGCCTGGGCAAAGGATTGGGGATCACGAATATCCACCAGCCGGGCATGGCCCTCGGCCAGCAGGGTGTCGGCTTCGGCCACCGAAATATGGGCAAACTGCTCCATGGGTTACTCCTAGCGTAAATTTAGGGCAGTTTACCCAATATCGGCGACCTTGGCATCAGCCGCCGTCCCTAGCCACCGAGATAAGCCTGCCGTACCTGTTCGTTGACCAGCAGGGCCGCGCCGGTATCGGCCAGCACCACGCGGCCGTTTTCCAGCACATAACCTCGGTCCGCCAGCTTCAGAGCCTGATTGGCATTCTGCTCCACCAGAAAGACGGTCATGCCCTTTTCGTCCCGCAGCCGGGCGATGGTGTCGAATATCTGGGCGATGATAATCGGCGCCAGCCCGAGCGAGGGCTCGTCCAGCAGCAGCAGCCGCGGCTTGCTCATCAGCGCCCGGCCGATGGCCAGCATCTGCTGTTCGCCGCCGGACATGGTGCCGGCCCGCTGGTTCATGCGCTCCTTCAGCCGGGGAAACATTCGATACACCTCTTCCAGCAACGGCGCATGCTCGCGCTTGTCGACGAAAAAGGCGCCCATGTGCAGATTCTCCTCCACCGTCAGCCGGGCAAAGATACGCCGCCCCTCGGGCACGATGGCGATGTCCTTGCGCATGATGGCGGGCGTATCGAGCCCGCCCAGATCCTGACCTTCGAACAACACTCGCCCCCGGGCCGGTTTGGGATCACCGCAAATGGTCATCATCAGGGTGGTCTTGCCGGCACCGTTGGCGCCGATCAGGGTGACGATTTCTCCCTGTTTGATTTCAATGGTGACCTCTTCCAGCGCCTGGATTTTGCCATAGCGGGCACAGACATTATCCACATGCAGCATGCTCAGGTTTCTCCCAGGTAGGCTTTGATCACATCGGGGTTGTTACGCACCTGCTCAGGCGTGCCCTCGGCCAGTGGCCGCCCCTGATTGACCACATAGATATAGTCTGAGATATCCATCACCAGCTTCATGTCGTGTTCAATCAACAGGATGCTGACCCCTTCGTTATCACGCAAATCACAGATCAGCCGATTCAGCTCGTGCGTCTCGTTCGGGTTGAGTCCCGCCGCCGGCTCGTCCAGCATCAGCAGAGACGGGCGGGCCGCCATGCAACGGGCAATTTCCAGTCGCCGCTGCTGACCATAGGCCAGGTTGTCGGCGGTGCGATTGGCAAACTCGGTCAGGTTGACTTTTTCCAGCCAGTAATGGGCCAGCGCCAGCCCTTCCCGCTCGGCGCGACGAAAGGCCGGGGTCTTGAGCAGGCCGGACAAAAAGCCGGTGTTCAGATGAAAGTGCTGGGCCACCAGCAGGTTTTCCAGCACCGTCATTTCCTTGAACAGCCGCACATGCTGAAAGGTGCGCACCATGCCCAGTCGGGCAATCTGGTGGCCCGGCAGCCCCTGTATGTTCTGCCCCTTGAAGTTGACGCTGCCGCCGCTTGGCCGGTAAAAGCCGGACAGGCAGTTGAATATGGTGGTTTTACCGGCACCGTTGGGGCCGATCACCGAGACGATTTGGCGCTCCTCCATGCGGAGCGCCACCTGGTCGACGGCGACCAGGCCGCCGAAGCGCATGGTCAGATCGGATACGGTTAACAGGGCCGTCATGATTTCAACTCCATATGGGGGCGATGCATCGGCAGCAGCCCCTGGGGCCGCCAGATCATCATCAGCACCATCAGCAGGCCGAACAGCAGCATGCGATATTCGTTAAATTCCCGGGTCAGCTCCGGCAATATGGTCATGACGATGGCCGCCAGCACCACACCAATCTGAGAGCCCATGCCGCCGAGCACGACGATGGCCAGAATAATGGCCGACTCGATGAACACGAAGGATTCGGGGCTGATAAAGCCCTGACGGGCGGCGAAGAAGCTGCCGGCAAAACCGGCGAAGGCGGCACCGATGGTAAAGGCGCTGAGCTTGATTAGCGTCGGGTTGAGGCCCAGCGAGCGACAGGCGATTTCATCTTCGCGCAGCGCCTCCCAGGCCCGGCCCAGCGGCATGCGCAGCAGACGGTTGATGATGAAGATGGTAAAAATCACCAGCATCAGCGCCAGCAAATACAGAAAAATCACCTTGTGGCCCGAGTTGTAGGCCATATCGAAAAACTGGTGAAAGGTGTTGTCGCCCCGGCGCTCGAATTCCAGCCCGAACAGGGTCGGCTTGGGAATACCGGCGATGCCGTTCGGGCCACCGGTCAGCTCGGTCATGTTGTTGAGCAGAATGCGGATGATCTCGCCGAAGCCCAGGGTGACGATGGCCAGATAATCGCCGCGCAGCCGCAGCACCGGAAAGCCGAGCAAGAAACCGAACAGCGCCGCCATGGCGCCGGAGATCAGCAGGCAGGTCCAGAAATCCAGCCCCAGATAGGCGTTGAGCAGGGCATAGCTGTAGGCACCCACCGCATAAAAGGCGACGTAGCCCAGATCCAGCAGCCCGGCCAGGCCCACCACCACGTTCAGCCCCAGCCCCAGCATCACGTAAATCAGGGTCAGGGTGGCCAGATCGACCGCCCCGCGCGAGCCCATGAAAGGCCAAATCAACAAGGCGACCAGCACCAGCACGGTCACGATGCGATACAACCAAGGCCGTTCTTCCGGCACCGGCAGGGCAAAATAGCCCTTGCGGTCCGACAGATACTTGAAGGGGCTGCGCAACTGCCGCTGAAACAGCTGGGCGAGAAATACCAGGGCGGCCCCCAGCGCCAGCCATTCCCAGGCCTGGTCCAGGCGGTTGGAGACAATCAGCCGGGTGCCGGCGGTTTCGAGCCGAAAACCGAGCAGCCAGCCGGCCAGCAACAAAAACAGCACGGCGGCAATCAGGGCGGGTTTGAGTTTGTTCATACCTTCTCTACCTCCGGTTTACCCAGAATGCCGGTCGGCATGAACAACAACACCGCGATCAGCAGCCCGAAGGACACCACATCCTTGTATTCGGTACTGAAATAGGCGCCGGTCATGGCCTCGGTCACCCCCAGCAGCAGGCCACCTATCACCGCACCGGGAATGCTGCCGATGCCGCCCAGTACCGCGGCGGTAAAGGCCTTGAGCCCGGCCATGAAGCCGATATAGGGGTTGATGACGCCGTAGTAGGAGCCCAGTAGCACTCCGGCCACCGCCGCCAGGGCCGCGCCGATAACGAAGGTCAGCGCGATCACCGTGTTGCTGTTGATGCCGAGCAGGTTGGCCATTTTCAAATCTTCGGCACAGGCCCGGCAGGCCCGGCCCATGCGGGAGCGGGAGATAAACAGCGACAGCAGGGTCATGGCCACGAAGGTCACCACGAAGATGATCAGCTGCATGTAGGACAGCGAGGCCTGAAAGCCACTGTCGCCGAAAGTCCAGCCGCCGGGGATCAGGCTGGGCATGGCGATATCGCGCGAGCCCTGCGACAGCCGCATCATGTTCTGCAGAAAGATGGACATGCCGATGGCCGAGATCAGCGCAATCAGCCGTTTGCTGCCGCGCAGCGGCCGGTAGGCCACCCGTTCGATGGAATAACCATACACACTGGTCAGGGTAATGCTCACCAGAAAGGCGGCAGTCAGCAGTACCAAGGTGCTGTCGATACCGATCATCATCAGGCCGGTCATCACCATGAAGGCGGCATAGGCGCCAATCATGTACACCTCGCCGTGGGCAAAGTTGATCATGCCGATAATGCCGTACACCATGGTGTAGCCGATGGCGATCAGCGCATAGGTACTGCCGATGGTCAGGCCGTTTAGCAACTGCTGGATAAAATAAAGCGTGGGCTCAGACATACAACCTTTCCTTGTCGTAAGAGCGAAGCGAGTAAAGTTGGCGGGGCGAAGCTGGGGAACTATCCCTTTCGGCAAGAGCTAACATATCCAGAGCAGCCGGACAAAGGACCAGCTCCGCCGACACGCTACGAGTACATCCATGCAGGCTCGGACATGCCATCCCTGGCATGTCACGGTCGGCGTAGTCGTTCCCTTGATCCTTCTTTCCTGCCTGGCGAAAAAGATCGGGGTCATTACATCTGAGTAGAAGAGCCATCCTTGTGCCACTCGAACACACCGAATTCGAAGCCCAGCAGATCGCCTTTTTCATCCCAGCTCAGTGGCCCCATTACGGTATTGACCGGCTCGGCACGCAGGGCCTTGGCCACCGCTTGTGGGTCGGTGCCGGCGCGCTTCAGGCCCTCGGCAATGGCTTCTACCGCCGCGTAGGTGGTCCACACGAAGGGACCGGACGGATCTTCACCTTTGGCCTGAATCGCCTGCACCACGGGGGCGTTGGCCGGATCCAGATCGTATTTTTTGGGCAGGGTGACCAGCAGGCCTTCGGAAGCATCACCGGCGATGGAGGTAATATCCTTGTGACCGACACCTTCGGGGCCCATGAAGCGGGCATCAAAGCCTTTTTCGGCCGACTGGCGCAGTATCAGCCCCAGCTCCGGGTGATAGCCGCCGTAATAGACGAAATCGACCTTGTCGCGCTGCAACTTGGCAATCAGAGTCGAGAAGTCCTTGTCGCCCGAGGTGATCCCCTCGTAGGCCACCACCTCGACACCGGCGTCTTTCAGGGCATCACGCACGCTGGACGCCAAACCCTCACCGTATTGCTTCTTGTCGTGGATCACCGCGATGCGCTCGGGCTTGACCTGTTCGATAATAAAATGGGCGGCGGTAGGCCCCTGATCGCTGTCGAGGCCGATAGTGCGCATCACGAATTCCAGATCCCGTTCGGTAATGACCGGGTTGGTGGAGGCCGGGGTAATCATCAGAATGCCTTCGTCGTCATACACATCCGAGGCCGGCAGTGTGCTGTCGGAGCACAGATGACCCACCACAAACTGCACGCCATCGTTGACCACCCGGTTGGCCACCGCCACCGCCTGCTTGGGGTCACAGGCGTCGTCGTATTCCACCGCCTCCAGGGTGTAGTCACCCAGGGCACCGGATTTGTTGAACATTTCGACCGCCATGCGGCCACCGGTAAACTGCATGTCACCATATTGGGCCACGGCCCCGGTGACCGGGCCGGCGATGGCCACCTTGACCGTTTCCGCCGAGGCGGCAAACGCGGCGCCATAACCCAGGGCCACCGAGACGGCCGCCGCCACCGCTTTCTTGTTCCATGTGATCATTCCGCTTCCCTCTGTCCATTGAGTTCGTGCGCCGAAAAGGCTCCGGCCTGCTCTTTTTCTAACCCGAGTGTGCCACTTTAACAAGCGAAAAAGTGCTCCGCATGACACCAGTTATAACCTAAATCCAAGGATTGTGAAGCAGGGCGCGGATCGGGGCCGGCTTTCAGCAGATACGATACTTCGGACAAAGCGCCCGCTCCGCCAACTCGCTATGAATACCTCCTTGTACGCTCTCTGTTTCATCCATGAAACAGAAGGTTGGCGGAGCAGATCCCTTTGTCCTCCCTGATGCATCGGCGTCGTCTATAGGAGATGCCTGCGGACCACTCGGTGTTCAAGAAGAGGCAACAGGCGGCTCCGCAGCAGAGGGGCGAATGAAGGGTTCTACTCCAGCGACCATCACATGACAGGACGTCATGTGCTGAGCGTCGCAGGGATGCGGTTCAGCGTGTCGGTGGAGTTGCCCCTTCGTTCGACCTTTAAAGGGCTGCTAAACAAACCAGTTAGTTTACAGGCTGGTATGAACGAGCAACCAACCCCAGGTCGAATTATCGAAGACCAGGGTACAGGCTGGCATGAAGAATTGAGGGGAAGAATATCTAGGGGAATATCGGGGATGGGTATGGCACCCATCCCCGCAGCGGGACCTTAGGTCCAGTCGAGGATGACTTTGCCGGACTGGCCGGAACGCATGGTGTCGAAGCCCTGCTGGAAGTCGTCGACCTTGAAGTGATGGGTGATGATGGGGCTCAGATCCAGACCGGACTGGATCAGACTGGCCATCTTGTACCAGGTTTCGAACATTTCCCGGCCGTAGATGCCCTTCAGTACCAGGCCCTTGAAAATCACCTGGGTCCAGTCAATCGCCATGTCGGACGGCGGAATACCCAGCATGGCGATTTTGCCGCCGTGGTTCATCTTGTCCAGCATGTCGTTGAACGCTACCGGCACCCCGGACATTTCCAGACCCACATCAAAGCCTTCGGTCATGCCCAGCTCGGCCATCACGGTATCCAGCTTGTCGGTGGCCACGTTAACGGCCCGGGTCACGCCCATCTTGCGCGCCAGCTCCAGCCGGTATTCGTTGATGTCGGTGATCACCACATGACGGGCACCCACATGACGGGCCACGGCCGCCGCCATGATGCCGATGGGGCCGGCGCCGGTGATCAGCACATCTTCACCCACCAGATCGAACGACAGCGCCGTGTGTACCGCATTGCCGAAAGGGTCGAAGATGGAGGCCAGATCGTCGGATACTTCGTCGGGCAGCTTGAAGGCGTTGAAGGCCGGAATCACCAGATACTCGGCAAAGGCACCTTCACGGTTGACGCCCACGCCAACGGTGTTACGGCACAGGTGCGTGCGTCCGGCCCGACAGTTACGGCAATGGCCACAGGTGATATGGCCTTCACCGGACACCCGGTCGCCGACCGCAAAGCCGCGCACTTCCTGGCCCACCGCCACTACTTCGCCCACGTATTCGTGACCGACCACCATGGGAACCGGAATGGTGTTCCGGGACCATTCGTCCCAGTTATAGATATGAATATCGGTGCCGCAGATGGCGGTCTTGCGGATCTTGATCAGCAGATCGTTATGGCCCAGTTCGGGCGCGGGCACGTCGGTCATCCAGATGCCGGGTTCCGCTTTCAGTTTTGCCAGTGCTTTCATGAAACTGCTCTCCTTAAATGATGCCCAGCTCGCGGCCGACCTCGGTAAAGGCGGCAATGGCCTTGTCCAGCTGTTCGCGGCTGTGGGCCGCCGACATCTGGGTACGGATACGGGCCTGGCCCTTGGGCACCACCGGGAAGGAGAAGCCGATCACATAGATTCCGCGCTCCAGCAGCTGGTCGGACATCTGTGCCGCCAGGGCGGCATCGCCCAGCATCACCGGAATAATGGCGTGATCCTGGCCCGCCAGGGTGAAGCCGGCGGCGCTCATCTGCTCACGGAAGTAGGCACTGTTTTCCCGCACCTTGTTGCGCAGGCTATCGCCGTTCTTCAGCATTTCCAGCACCTTGATGGAGGCGGCGACGATGGCCGGTGCCACCGAGTTGGAGAACAGGTAAGGACGTGAGCGCTGGCGCAACCAGTCAATCACTTCCTTCTTGCCCGAGGTATAGCCGCCGGAGGCACCACCCAGGGCCTTGCCCAGGGTGCCGGTGATAATATCGACCCGGTCCATCACCCCGCAGAATTCCGGGGTGCCCCGCCCCTGCTCGCCGACGAAGCCGACCGCATGGGAGTCGTCCACCATCACCATGGCATTGTATTTGTCGGCCAGATCACAGATGGCCTCGAGGTTGGCGATAACGCCATCCATCGAGAAGACACCGTCGGTGGCAATCAGTTTGAAACGCGCGCCGTCGGCGTCCGCCTGCTGCAACCGGGCTTCCAGCTCGACCATGTCGTTGTTGGCATAGCGGTAGCGTTTGGCCTTGCACAGACGCACGCCGTCGATGATGGAGGCATGGTTGAGGGCGTCGGAGATGATGGCATCGTCCGGGCCCAGCAGGGTTTCGAACAGACCTGCATTGGCATCGAAACAGGAGGTATAAAGAATGGTGTCTTCCATACCCAGAAAGGCGGACAGCTCGGCTTCCAGCTGCTTGTGCAGATCCTGGGTACCGCAGATGAAACGCACCGAGGCCATACCGAAGCCGTGGCTGTCCAGCCCCTGCTTGGCCGCCTCGACCAGCTCGGGATGGTTGGCCAGGCCCAGATAGTTGTTGGCGCAGAAGTTGATCACCTCCTGTTTGCCCACCTCGATGGCGGCACTCTGGGCCGAGGTGATCACTCGCTCCTGCTTGTAGAGCCCCTCTGCTTTGGTTTGTGCTAATTGCTCGGATAAATAAGCATAAAATGCCGATGACATAGTGAACTCCCGCTATCAATCTGGCTATCTGGGTTTAATTCAGATCATTTTACTACCTAAACACCCAAGTCTCATAACATATTCCAAACTTTATCCTATTTGTGAAAGGGATCACTGGGTTGAGCCGCTAATGCCTGATAATGTGCCGACAAGGTTGCCAGTTCGAGTCCTTTCTCCGGATGAAAGTAGGGCTTGAGCAGCAACAGCACCCGCGCCACTCCCTGATAAAGCACCGCCTGGCTGATATGCGGAGTCAGCGACTGAGCCGACTGATAGCTGACCCAGAACGACACCACCATTCTCAGAATTTCACTCAGCGGGGCGATTTCTTCATCGGGAATCACCAGTACCTGCTGGGCGTTCAACTCACGCAACAGTGCTTGCAGATTCTCTGCCAGCTCCTGCTGCACCAGCAGATACTGCCGATGCAGCTCGGGATCCCGGTGCAGAATATCGTTGAGGTTGGCATAGAAAAAACGGAACTCCCACATCACGTAGAACACCGCGTCCAGATAATGAAACCAGACGCTGGAACTGGCATTGGCCGGCCCGGTGACGGGAGTGAAGCTTTTACGCAGATGGTCGGCATATTGCAGAAAAATGCGGCCAATAATGTCGTTCTTGTTGCGAAAGTGGTAATAGAGATTACCGGGACTGATGCCCAGGTGAGCGGCAATATGATTGGTGGTCACATTCGATTCCCCCTGCTCGTTAAACAACAGCAGGGCGGCGGCGACTATACGATCCTTGGTTTTCATCCTGTTAACCAAATGCTCAATACCATCACTGAATAGTAACACAGGCCGACGGGTTAGTTTTCTGCCGGGCAAGCATGGTAAACTTCGACTTTATTTTACTTCGTTCAGCCGGACAGGTTCCGGCCAGCAAGAGGCAGAAAGCGATGATCATTGTGACTGGCGGCGCCGGCTTTATCGGCAGTAATCTGGTAAAAACCCTGAACGACCAGGGACGCACCGACGTCGTGGTCGTCGACGACCTCACCGACGGCACCAAGTTCGTCAATCTGGTCGATCTGACCATCGCCGATTACCTGGACAAGGACGAATTCATTCAGCGCATTTTTTCCGGTGACGAGTTCGAGGAATGGGGCGGCATCGAAGTGATCTTTCATGAAGGCGCCTGCTCGGCCACCACCGAGTGGGACGGCAAGTTCATGATGGAAAATAACTATCAATATTCCAAAGACTTGCTGCACTACTGCCTTGAGCGGGAAATCCCCTTCATTTATGCCTCTTCCGCCGCCACCTACGGCGGGCGCAACGACAACTTCATCGAAGAGCCGCAATATGAGCAGCCGCTCAACGTTTACGGCTACTCCAAGCAGCTGTTCGACCAGTACGTGCGCCAACTGATGCCCGAGATCAACTCTCAGGTAGTGGGCCTCAAGTATTTCAACGTCTACGGCCCGCGCGAGCAGCACAAGGGCGGCATGTCGAGTGTGGCCTTCCACCTCAATACCCAGCTGCACAAGGGCGAAAACCCCAAACTGTTCAAAGGTTGTGACGGTTTCCCCAACGGCGGTCAGATGCGCGACTTCATCTATGTCAGCGATGTCTGCCAGGTCAACCTGTGGTTCTGGCAGAATCCGGGCGTCTCCGGCATCTTCAACTGCGGTACCGGCCGGGCCGAACCCTTCCAGAATGTGGCCGAGGCGGTGATCAAGCACCACGGCAAGGGCCAGATAGAATACATCCCCTTCCCCGAGCAGTTGAAGGGTCGCTATCAGAGCTTTACCCAGGCCGATCTCACCAAACTGCGTGCCGCCGGCTATCCCCACACGTTCAAGACAGTGGCAGAAGGCGTGAGCGAATACATGGCGTGGCTGAACAAGTAACCGTCGGTCCGAAACGGAAGATTCCATGAATATATTGATGGCCCTGTCCCAACTGGAAGTAACCGGGGCAGAAGTCTATGCCACGACCGTGGGTGACGAACTCAGCCGGCGCGGGCACAGCGTGTGCTATGTGTCCGATACCCTGACCAAGCCGCACCTGGGCGAGTATTTCAAACTGCGTTTCAACAAGCGCAGCATACCGCGCCGATTCTGGCATGTGGGCTACCTGATCTACCTGATCAAGAAGCACCGCATCCAGCTGGTTCATGCCCATAGTCGTGCCTCCAGCTGGAGCTGCCATGTGGCCTGCAAACTGACCGGCACCCCCATGATCACCACGGTGCACGGCCGTCAGCCGGTACATGCCTCACGCAAAAAGTTCCATGCTCTGGGCGACCGGGCGCTGGCGGTGTGCGAAGCGGTGAAAAATCAGCTGATCAGCAGCCTGGGGGTCTCACCCGAGCTGATTGCCATCGGCCGTAACGGCATCGATACCAGCCAGTACCGGCCCGTAGCGGCGCCGATAAATGATAAGCCGGTGATCAGCATCATCGGCCGGCTCACCGGCCCCAAGGGCGAGCTGTGCTACCGGCTGTTGGACGAGTGCCTGGATCTGGATGCATATCGGGTACAGATCGCCTCCGGCTCCGATATTCCCGATCGCTTTGAGCGCTTTCGCGACAAGGTGGATTTTCTGGGTTATGTGCAGGACGTGTCGGGCCTAATTGCGAACTCCGACCTGGTGATCGGCGCCGGCCGGGTGGCCATGGAAGCGATTCTGATGCAACGCCCGGTATTTGCCGTTGGCGAAGCGCAGGCTCCCGGCCTGGTTACCACCGACGACCTGGATGCGGCCATGGCGAGCAACTTCGGCGATATAGGGCCAAGAGATCTGGATATCGACTTTACCGCCCTGCCCGCCCGAATTGCCGATGCCCTGAAGGCAGACTTTGACGCCAGCGGGCTGGCCACACGGGTAAAGGCGAGCTACGACCTGAACGCCGTGGCTGATGAGCTGGAGCAGCATTACCAGAGCGTTTACGTGCACCGGCTACGCCGGGAAGTGCCCATTATCATGTATCACCGCTTCATCGAGGATGACAGCGAAAAAGGCGTACATGGCACCTATATGCACGTCAACATGCTGGAAAAGCACTTCAAGCTGCTCAAGCGACTGGGCCATGAAACCCTGACCTTTGCCGATCTGGCCGAGCAGGGCATGGCCAGCCGGCTTGAGTCTGGCAAGAAATACATCATCATCACCGTCGATGATGGCTACAAAGACAACTACGAACTGCTGTTTCCATTGCTGAAAAAGTACGGCTTCAAGGCGGTGATTTACATGGTCACCGGCGAGCAGTTCAACCGCTGGGATGTGGAAAATCCGGACAACCCGGAAAAACGGGTAGACCTGATGAGCCCGGCCCAGATCAGGGAAATGGCCGACTCCGGCCTGGTGGAATTTGGTGGCCACACCCTGAGTCACCCTCACCTGAACACCCTGGATAAAGACGCCCAACGCCACGAAATTGCCGAGAACAAGGCACAACTGGAGCAGCTGCTGGGCCAGAAGCTGGCTTCCTTCGCCTACCCGTTCGGCAGTCATAATCAGGACAGCAAGGCGTTGGCCAAAGAGCTGGACTACCCCTTCGCGGTAGCTACCGACAGTGGCCCCCTGGCCATGCACGAAGATCCCTACCAGATCCGCCGCATCGCCATCTTCCCCCGCACCGATGTATTCGGCCTGTGGCGGAAGATAAGAGGGAATTATGTGTTCAGGAAGAGCAAATAGCCTCTCGCCGAGTCATTGGAACAACTTCATGCTTAACAAGCTGACATTAAAACTATTGAATATCATAAAGAAAAAAGGCGGCAGCCTGCTTACCGCCCCCGATTCTTATCTGATATGGAACAAAATCAAACTATCCGGTAAGGGTAACCGTCTCGTGGTGCTTGGTAATGGGAAGTTCCGCCGCTGTGTCATTAGTATCAGGGGTGAAAACAACAGGGTAGAAGTGGAAGACGGTGCCAATATCAGCTTCAGTACTTTAGAAATAGTGGGTAACAATTGCCTCATTCGAATAGGGAAGGAAACCGATATTGGTGGCGCCTACCTGTCTGCCAAGGGCGAGGCAACCCGGCTCACCATTGGTGAGCACTGCATGTTCTCTCGCAACATCAGTGTGATGACCTACGACGGTCATCCCATTTATGATGCCGATACCGGTGAGATATTGAACCATCCGCAGGATATCCGCATCGGGAATCATGTATGGGTCGCCGCCAATGCCGCCATACTCAAGGGGGTCACCGTCGACGATGGCAGCATCATCGCCTTTGGTGCCATCATCACCAAAGATGTCGAAGAGAAAACCATTGTGGCGGGCTCGCCGGCCAAAACTATAAAAAAAAATATCCGCTGGGAGCATTAATGATGAATAATTTATTGATAGCATTGGATATGCTATTAATTACATCTCATCGTTGATAAACGGTATATTTCCTAACTACAGGATTGATCATGAAAAAACTTCCGATGCTTATTGCTAACCGCTCGATTCGACTAGTGGGAAATATTTTCAAGCTGCTTGCTTATCCCTTTCATTTTATATTACCGAAGTTTCGTTTTACGATTCCTGAATATTCACCCGCAAAATTAAAGCTATCCACTCATAGTGCGATTCCACGTACTATATGGCAAACCAACTTTACCAACAAATGCACCTTGCCGGTGTACATGAATTACCTGTTCAACCGATTGATGTCACTCAACTGTGATTATCGTTATGTCAGCACAGAGGCTCGCGGTGAATATCTACAAAAAAACGCGCAAAAAGAAGTCTATGACGCCTACATGAGACTCACCAATGGTGCGGCACAAGCAGACTTATGGCGCCTGGTGGTTTTAAACCTCGAAGGTGGTGTCTATATGGATATAGATGCTACTTTGGTATGGCCTCTGGACAAACTGATCGGTGAAGAAGATAAAGCCATTTATATCAAAATAGATAACAACACTCGCTTTACCAACTATTTCATTGCTTCAGCGCCGGAAAACAATGACCTGGAAAAAGCAATTGAAAATGTGCTATACAATATTGAACATTACGAACCTTCTATGGGTGTTTACCACTCAACAGGACCGAGTGTGTTAGACAAACTTTTTAGCGATAGAAACGACATCCATGCAAAAGATCGTAAATATGTCTGCATTCAAGGTAGCTTTACCAATGAACACTTCCAGTATCTTGATCGCCCTCGCTCAAAATGGACTCACATTAATCCAAAAGATCTGGTGAAGCAGAAAGAAGAATAACTGACGTATATCACTCGATATGATGGGCATTTAAAATGAAAAGACTGATTGTAGATTTAGATGGCACTCTTACTCAAGCCAATACTTCAGATTACAAAAATGTACTTCCCAGAGAAGATATCATTGAACAACTTCGTCAATATAAATCTAACGGATTTGAAATTGTCATCGCTACTGCCCGCAACATGCGTACTTATGAAGGTAACGTTGGTAAAATCAATATCCATACCCTGCCCATCATTACAGAATGGTTAGACAAGCATTCGGTTCCCTACGATGAAGTTTTGGTAGGCAAACCCTGGTGTGGCCACGAAGGTTTTTATATCGATGACAGATCCATTCGCCCTTCCGAATTCGCCTCAATGACATTAGAAGAGATTCATCAGCTGCTTGAGAAAGAAAACGTATGTTTTTAATCATGTCTGGTGCTTATGTCGGCCAGGAACTAGAGTCTGAATTTGGGCGCATACCACCCAGTTTTTTACCTTTGGGAAACCGACGCCTGTTTCAACATCAAGTCGCGTTATCCTCCCCAGGACTACAGGTTTATCTTTCTCTTCCAGAGTCATTTGAAATATCTTCAATCGACCAAGCTTGGTTAGATAAGCATAATGTCGAGGTTATTCTTACTCCTGATGGTTTAAGTCTGGGTGCATCTTTGGTAGCGGCTGTTAATATTAGTGGTCATCCAATCGATAAACCGCTACATGTTCTCTACGGTGATACTTTATTCCAGAAATTGCCTACCGGAGATGATGTGGTCAGTATTTCACAAGCAAAATACGGTTATAATTGGGCTGTACTGACGGACGACTGTGGTGAATGGTTGAAAGATCATCAAGCGCAGAGTGCCAGAGAGACTACGCGAATTATTGATGGTTACTTTAAATTCAGTCAGCCTAAAACCATTCTGAAATGCATAACTCAAAGTGAGTGGAACTTTATACAAGGCTTGAACCGTTACCATCAGGCTGTTGGATTAACACCTGTAGAGTCTCTAGGTTGGCTGGACTTTGGTCATGTAAATACTTACTACCGTTCGAAAGCCAAATTTACCACACAGCGAGCCTTCAACGAACTAACTATCACGCCAAACTGGATAGAAAAATCCAGCTTGCACAACCATAAAATAGCAGCAGAAGCCCATTGGTTTGCCACGCTTCCATATCCTTTACGCGGCTACATCCCGCAGTTTCTTGGTAGCGAGTCGGCAAGTGATGGTAAAATTTCTTATCGCCTTGAGTATTTGCACCATACTGCTCTCAATGAACTCTTTGTCTTTGCCAGACTGCCCAGTTCTAGCTGGCTTCCTATTTTAAAGAACTGTGTCGACTTTCTTACCTCATGTCGTGAATTTCCTGCTCCTGAAGGTATTACTCAAAATACACTGGATGACTTGTTTGGTACAAAAACCGTACAAAGATTAAATGAATATTGCCTAAGTTTTGATATAAAACTTTCAAGTAACTGGTCATTTAACGGTGCCCCATCCGTAGCATTAAAAAATCTGCTACAAGATAGTCATGATAACCTGCCTCCTCATAGCTCACATGCATCTGTGTTACATGGCGATTTCTGTTTCAGTAATATTCTTTATGACTTTCGTGCAGGTAAGGTAAAAGTCATAGATCCACGTGGTATGACTACAGATATGACAGAAACTCTATATGGTGACATTAATTATGATATAGCTAAGCTTAGCCATTCTGTACTGGGCATGTATGACTGGATCATTGCTGGTTATTACCAGGTAGACATAAATGATAATAAAATTTCTTTATCCATTGCTGAGCCTACAGCTCATAAAGAGCTTCAACAAAAATTTATAGAGCTGATTGAATACAACTTTGGCCTGAGTGCTAGTCATCTTTATGCAATGCAAATTCAACTCTTTTTGTCTATGTTACCTCTGCATGCGGACGATCCTAAACGTCAGCAGGCCTTGTTCGCAAATGCATTCAGACTTCATCAAATTCTTACAAGGCTTAAACAATGATTATTATCCCAATGGCAGGAATAAGCTCACGCTTCTTCAAAGCCGGCTATAAAAAACCTAAGTATATGCTTGAAGCTCACGGTAAAACACTTTTCTATCACTCGGTAAATAGTTTTAGTGCTTACTTCAACAGCACGCCTTTTTTATTTATTGTGCGAGATTTTTTTGATACCGCAGCGTTCGTCAAGCAGTCCGCAAAAAAAATGGGTATCAAAGAATTTTATATCGTTGTACTGGATCAGGAAACTCGAGGACAGGCTGAAACCGTTGCTTTAGGGCTAGCAGGCTTGTCCGAACAAGGGCTTGATTACAAGGGTGAAATCACCATCTTTAATATTGATACTTTCAGACAAAACTTTACTTTTCCCTTGGTAGAGAATATGGAAGCTGGTTATCTGGAGGTATTCCAAGGTGGCGGTGACAATTGGTCATTCGCAAAACCTAAAGACTCGAACAGTACGAAAGTGATAGAAACGGCCGAAAAGAATCCAATATCTGATTTATGCAGCACCGGATTATATCACTTCACTAAAACATCACATTATTTAGATGCATACAATAATTATTTGTCAAAACCGCTAACTGAATGGGAAAGAGGGGAACTTTACATCGCTCCTTTATACAATTACCTCATCAAAAAAGGTTTGGGAATTCACTACCATCTAATTGACCGTAATGATGTAATATTTTGCGGAATTCCAAATGAATATATCGATTTTTTGCAGCGTTGTGATCCCTATGAAAATTGACAATAAAGATATTTCTTTCGTACTGCAAGGGCCAGTTTCGGCAAGTAAGGGCCGAGTTCAAAAAGAAGGTGTTACAAAACAAAACATCTTATCCATAAGGAAATTATTTCCTGGTTCAGAAATTATCCTGTCAACCTGGAAAGGGCAAGATACAGCTGGCCTGGATGTCGACAAATTAATATTGCTTGATGATCCAGGTCAAAACAGTGTTTTCAATGATGGTGAAGAAAAAAAGCTTAATAACAACAGGCAACTCTATAGTAGCCACCAGGGTCTCAGAGCTGTTAATACTCGTTATGCCACTAAAGTCAGAACAGACAACATTATCAACGGTCGTGGGTTTGTTGAATTATTCGAGCTGTTTTCCTCTGCACCCAGAGACCCCGAATTCACATATTTAGATAACCGCATTGTTACTAGTAGCACCTTTTTTATATCTTCGCATATTGGTCAGCCCGTTTACTTTCACAAGAGTGATTTGTTTGATTTTGGTGAAACACAGGATCTACTAAAAATCTGGCATGACTCTCTAGTGCCTGAGCTCTATTTCAAAAAGCAGCCAGGTTATAAATCTCGCCATCCTGCAACTGAACAATTTTTATGTCTACATTGGATATCAAAGTTAATGGATCAAAAGTTGCCCATCAACACCAAGGCGGGTGATGATGCTAATCTGGGTCCTGAATTTTGGGAAAAATTTATCACCAACAACCTGATTATTTGTGAACCACATAAGATGGGGCTTGATGTCACCGATCGCTTCTACAAACGCGGAAATATTGCCTTGGAATATGATCTGGATGATTGGAAATATGCCGCCGGGCTGGCGGGCAAGCCCATGGATAAAAAAAGATTAAAAAGAGCGTTTAAAGTAATTGAGGGACGATTACTGAGAAAGATCATCCGAATATAATACTACGCATCTCGATAAAACAGTACAAACTGCCGTTTATGATATTATATGAACCTTGGTCCGGATAGATAAAAGATGATGAAACTATTAGTCATAGGCCCTTCATGGGTCGGGGACATGGTGATGTCACATAGCCTATATATCACCCTGAAGCAGCAACACCCGAGTGCCGAGATCCATGTGATGGCGCCGGCCTGGTGCTGTGCCCTGCTGGAGCGGATGCCCGAAGTGAACAAGGCCATAGTGATGCCGCTGGGGCATGGTGACTTCAAGCTGGCCGCACGGTTCCGCTTGGGTAGACAGCTGGCGGTCGAAGGCTATGACTGGGCCATAGTTCAGCCCAATTCGATGAAATCGGCTCTGATCCCGTTGTTCGCCGGCATCAAGAAGCGCACCGGGTGGAAAGGCGAATCCCGCTACGGCCTGCTGAACGATCTACGCAGCAACAAGACCGACTTTCCGCTGATGGTCGAACGCTACGTCGCGCTCGCCCACCCAAGGGCAGACATGCAGAATAATCACTGCATTCCCACCCTGCCTTGGCCAACTCTGCAAGTGGATGCAGCAAACCAGCAAAGCGCCTTGAGCGAGCTGAGTCTTGATACGGAAAGCCCCATCGTCAGTCTCTGCCCGGGAGCGGAATTCGGTCCCTCCAAGCGCTGGCCGGAGCAACACTACGCCGAGGTAGCTCAACACCAGATTGAACAGGGCAAGCAGGTGTGGATTTTCGGCTCGGCCAAGGACATTCCGGTCGCCGAAGCTATCAAGCATCATTTACCACGCAATTTGCAGGGAAAGTGCCACACTCTGGCGGGAAAGACCTCATTGCATCAGGCCATCGATTTAATGGCATTGAGCTCGGTGGTGATTTCCAACGATTCCGGTCTGATGCATATCGCTGCCGCGCTGCAACGGCCGCTGGTGGGTATCTACGGCTCGACTTCACCCAAATACACACCTCCGCTGGCAGAAAAGGTCGCTATAGTACATACCGATATCGAATGCCGGCCCTGCTTCAAGCGGGAATGTCCGCTCGGTCATCTGAAGTGCCTGAAAGAACTGCCCGCAGAAAAAGTGCTTGCCGCCATTCAGCAGCTAACCGACCCGGCACATATCGCCGCTAGCCACCGGTAACCTCATGATATATCGCTTTATATACAACCTGCTCATTCATCTGTTCAGCCCCTTTTTACTGGGATTGCTGTACTGGCCCAAACGGGGCAAGCCGGGTTTTGGGGCACGCTGGACGGAGCATCTGGGGCTGGTTTCGCGCCCCAGAAAAGTTAACCCGGTCTGGCTGCATGCGGTCAGCGTCGGAGAAATGGTTGCCGCCACCCCGCTGATCAGGGCCATCAAGGCGGAACATCCGGAGCTGCCCATTCTGGTCACCACCACCACCCGCACTGGCGCCGATCAGGCGGAAAAACTGGGCAACCTGATAGAACATCGCTACGCCCCGCTCGACTTCCCTTGGGCGGTATCGCTTTTTTTACGGCGAATTAAGCCCCGGGCACTGCTGATAATGGAAACCGAGCTCTGGCCCAACTGGCTGGCAGCCTGCGGACGCAAACAACTGCCGGTGATGGTACTCAACGCCCGGCTATCGGCCCGATCTGCCGAGAGATATAAACGCTTTCACGGCATATTCCGGCTGTTATTGGCGAATATCAGCCATATAGCCTGTCAGCATCGGGATGATGCCGATCGCTTTGCAGACTTGGGATTATCCCGTGACAAACTGAGCGTGACGGGATCCATCAAGTTCGATATCGACTACGACGACGAGGTTCGCCGCCAAGGGCAAGCGCTGAGAGAGCAACTGGGCGCACAACGTCCGGTGTGGATTGCCGCCTCGACCCACGAAGGCGAAGACGAACAGCTGCTCGCCGCTCATAGGGGACTGCTGCAAAGCCATCCACAGGCTCTGCTGATCCTGGTACCCCGCCACCCTCAACGCTTCGAGCAAGTCGCAGAGCTGATCACCCAGCAAGGCTTCAGCTTGAGCCGCCGTACAGACAGTAACGAGCTCCATAACATTCAGGTTTATCTGGGCGATACCATGGGCGAACTCCCCGTCATGCTGTCGGCGGCCGATGTTGCTTTTGTCGGCGGCAGCCTGATCGAACGCGGTGGCCACAATCTGCTGGAGCCAGCTGTCCTTGGTAAACCGATATTAAGCGGCCCTTCGGTATTCAACTTCAACGATATTTATCAGCAACTCAATAGCAACGATGGCCTGATCACCGTCGGTGATTGCCATTCGCTGGCTACAACACTGGAAAACCTCTTTGAAGATAGTGAACGTTGTATCAGTATAGGTACGAATGCGAAAAACGTGGTCGAAAGAAACCGAGGGGCAATTGCCGAAAGTATCAATAAGATAATGCGTTTTTTTTAATCGGGTGGAGGTAAGCCTCCACCCGTCGTATTTATGGCCTGATAAGTTTTTGTAGCTGCTGATATTGAACACTATGCTGATAACGATCGAATAGTAAGCGGCTGCCGCTATCATTAATATGATCATTATCCATATAGAGTGGCACTCCTCTCAGCTCGCTTTTGCACCAGCCATCTTTGCAAATTTTATCGTTGACACGGATCACCATCAACATAGGATATTTTTTCTCGAGCTCCATAATCACGGCATTGGCATAAGCCTGTCGCTTGGTGACATATTCCATATCGACATCACAGATCTCATCCTTCATCCATGAGTAAGTAGCCTTTTTAATCAAGCAATTACTGGGAGAAAAAGGATAGGAAGGTACCTGCTCGAACAACACCGGTTGCTTATTATTGGCAATAAGCTGTTGAATCGTAGCCTCCATACCCTTGCGGAACGCTCGACGACTATTTTCCAGAGATTCTGAATAGTCACTACTATCACCAAGAAAAACATGACTACCCTTTTCTCCCTCCGATCGAGTAGTCTCCGCATACATGGCCCAGCGCCCGGCAAGAAACACCAGCGTGGCATCCGAATTTTTTATTACCTCGAATACTTGGTTGTTCGTATCGGTACACTCCGCCTCGGGTCGGCCATGCTTGATCAGATCCACACCGATAAAAGGCGGGCAGCCTCCCGCTCCGCCGTAGAGGCTGTAAAAACCGTTTTTGAGTCCTAGCTCTTCAACAAAAGGACGAAAATGCCCCGCATGAGAATCCCCCCACAGCAATGCCTTCGGCGCCTTCGGTAGCAGATGTTCATCACCTATCGGCACCAACTCGAAAGGACGATAGCGGCCATCAGCCGATACCTCCTTGGTGATATCGTCGAAGCTAGATACGGAGATATCGTAAAGATGACGCGCCTGCTCCGGCATTCGATCGTCATAACCATGGTGCCGCTTGATGTCTTTGGCGATCATCACCAACACCAAGACCGGAAGAATAAAATAACCGATGAACACCCACTTTTTCTGAACGTTCAGATATCTAAGTGGCTTTTCGAAGTATCGCCAAGAGAGAAATGCGAGCAGAAAGGTCAGAAAGGCACAGGCGGCATAGCCCACAGCATCGATACTATTGAAGTAGTAGCGATAAAGCACCAGCACCGGCCAGTGCCAAAGATAAAGTGAAAAAGACAGCCTACCGATAAGTGCCAATATTCGAGTACTCAACAAACGATATAAGACGCCTTTTCTAAGCTCACCGTTCAGGATCACCATTGCCGTGGCAACAGAGACCAGGGCAGCATTGAAGCCAGGAAAGACAATCCCCTCTTCAAACAAGAAAAATAGACTGAGTAACACCAGAGCACCCACCAATCCCGCGATCGCCAAGGCAGACTCTCGGGCGAACAGAGCATCTTGTTTGCCATGAATGAGCATGCTCAGTAAGGCTCCAATCAGCAGTTCACTACCCCGGTTCTGGATCAGGTAATAGGCTGAAGCTTCCGCACCTCTTGCCGCATACTCAGAAATGCCAATGAGCAGTAGTAGAGATGTCAGAAAAAACCACTTTCTATGTCCGGAGGAGAGATATTTCATTGACAGAAAAAGCAGTAGCGGCCAGGCGAAATAGAACTGCTCTTCTACAGACAAAGACCACATATGCAACAACGGCATGGTGTCAGCCGCTGGTGCAAAGTATCCAGAGTTTTTTTCGAAGTAGGCGTTAGCAATAAAGACACTGGCATAACGTAGGCTGTCGGCTAGCATCACCAGATCTTCCGGTGTAAGTAAAAACCATGAAACCAGCAATGTGGTTACCGACACAAGATAAAACAGAGGTAATATTCGCTTGATTCGCTTTACATAAAATAGCGAAAAAGAGAAATTGTCCTTCATTATGTCCGCATGGATGATTCGAGTGATGATATACCCTGAAATAACAAAGAATATATCTACCCCAATAAATCCACCAGGCAACCACTGACTATTGAAATGGAATATCATTACCGTTAATACTGCAATGGCTCTCAAGCCATCTATATCTGGTCTGTATGTCGTAAAAGCCACATTTCTTCCTGAATAAAAAAACCGAGCCATACCGATGGCTCGACGGGTTTAAAATCTTATGATTTTTATTTACAAAAGATTAACTGGCTCTATAACCGTTCAGCAAGGCACGCCAGTCCGCTTCCTGCCAGTTGAAGTCGGAGTGCAGACCCAGCTCCTTGCGGAAAGAACGCAACAGCCGGTCCATGTTTTCCCGGGTCCAGCTGCCGGGCTGGCGAAAGTGACATTTATCGAAGTCGATCAGCCAGCTCTTGCCGCTGTCGTCGAGCAGAATATTGTGACTGTTCAGATCCGCATGATAGAGACCCGCATCGTGAAACTGGCGAATGGTCTTGCCGATACTCTTCCATTCGGCCTTATCCAGTGCTCTTTCCTGCAGAATGGCCACCAGATCCCGGGAGTTTTCGATTCGGGTCAGAATAATGTCGGCACGGTAGACCAGATTGGAGCGCACCATGCGGGCGGCGCAGGGCCGGGGAACCGGCAAGCCACGGCGGTAAAGCTTGGCCAACACGGTAAATTCGGCCATGGCCCGGCTTTTGGACTCGGCGACATGCAGAAAGGTATCTTCCATTACCCGCCCTATCATGCCGCCCCGGTAATAATGACGCAGCACCTTGTGACCGATTTCGTCTTCCACAAACCAGGTGGTGTTACGCCCTACCGCCTTGCCACGAATGGCGTTTCGTTCGCGCCAGTAGTCGATTTCAAAATAGTCTCGCTTAAATGCGCCGAAACATTCCGGGTCATACCAAATAATCTCCGAGCCGTGCTCTATCCGTTCCATTACCGTCCCCCCAACGAAAACACAGATTTTACATGGCCCGCCAGCCTTTGCATAATGCCGGACTCAGATCCTGGAGACTTCATCTATGGCATTGCTCGGCTCGGCCCCTGCTTCCCTTTGTTTACTGCGCTTGTCCGCCATCGGTGACTGCTGTCATGCCATCGCATTGGTACAGGCCATACAACGCCAATGGCCCCAAACCCGCATTACCTGGATTACCGGTAAAGTCGAAGCCAACTTGCTGCAACTGGTGCCAAATGTCGAGATTATCGTGTTTGATAAAGGCACCGGCTGGCGTGCCTATGCGACGCTCTGGAAACAACTGCGCGAGCGCAGGTTTGATGTGCTGCTACACATGCAGGCCGCCCTGCGCGCCAGCCTGGCCAGTCTGGGAATCCGTGCCCGCCACCGGCTGGGCTTTGAACGGGAGCGGGCCAAAGACGGGCAGTGGCTGTTCACCAATCACAAGGTGGCGGCCACCGGCGAGCATGTGGTGGACGGCTTCATGGGCTTTGGTCAGGCATTGGGGCTGACCGATCTCACACCGCACTGGACGCTACCGGTACCCGCCGAGGCAGAGCAGTGGGCGTCAGCCTATGCCGAGCGACAGCCGTTGCTGCTGATCTGCCCCGCCGCCAGCAAGACCTATAAAAACTGGACCGCCGAAGGCTACGCCGCCCTCGCCGATCATGCGCACGGTAAAGGCATGCAGGTCATGCTGATCGGCAGCCCTGCACAACAAGAACGCGACTTGGCGGCTAAAATATGTCAATTAACGGATAACATCGCCGAAAACCTGGTAGGAAAGACCAACCTGCCGCAGCTGCAGGCCCTGATCAAGGCCGCCCGTCTGGTGGTGGCGCCGGACACCGGCCCAACCCACATGGCCACCCTGGTGAACACCCCGGTGCTGGGGCTCTATGCCCATCATAATCCTCAGCGCACCGGCCCTTATCGCTGTCGCGACTATGTGGTCAGCGTCTATGATGAGGCGCTGCTGGCCGAAACCGGCAAAACGGCCGCCCAGCTACCCTGGCGCACTCGGGTCAAGGATGCGAATGCCATGCAACGCATTACCACCGCCATGGTCGAGGCCCAGTTCGATCGCATCACCCACGACTTAAATTTATTGCAGGAACCCTCATGAGCTCACGCCCCACCCTGGCCGCCGTGCTGATCGTTAAAAACGAATCCGAAAATCTGGCTGCTTGCCTGGCTACCCTGGACTGGGTGGATGAAATCGTGGTGCTGGACTCGGGCAGTACCGACGGCACCCGTGAAATGGCCGAAGCCGCCGGCGCCCGCTTTTTCGTCAACGCCGACTGGCCCGGCTTTGGTAAACAGCGACAAATTGCCCAGGCCCATGTGCAATCCGACTGGATACTGTGGGTAGATGCCGACGAACGCGTCACTCCCGAACTTAAAACCAGCATAGAAGCCATTCTGGCCAAGCCAACTACCCATACGGTGTACTCGGTGGCACGGCTATCCTGGGTGTTCGGCCGCTTTATACGCCACTGCGGCTGGTACCCGGATCGGGTGCTGCGGCTCTATCCCAAGGCACTCACCGGCTATAACGACGCCTTGGTACACGAAAAAGTCACACTGAAAAAAGGCATTAAAACCAAAAAACTCAAAGGCGACTTGCTGCACTATACCTATCGGGATCTGGAGCATTATCTGGTGAAGTCGGCGGGTTATGCCGCCGCCTGGGCCGACCAACGCCAGCAAAGAGGCAAAAAAGGCTCACTGGCTCAGGGCCTGCTGCACGGCGTGGGCTGTTTTCTAAAAATGTATCTGCTCAAGGCCGGTTTTCTCGATGGCAAACAAGGCCTGCTGCTCAGCCTGCTGTCGGCACATTCCACCTTCGTCAAATATGCCGATCTGTGGATCAGGACAAATACTCGCGGGCCCAGGGAGTAACGGCCGCGGCAACCTCGGCCACATTCACCTGACTCATGTCTTCTACCTCGGCGTCGGCGGGGGGATGAAAGGCCAGATGGCGCCCCTCGCTGTTGAGCGGGCGCCATCGCAGCGGCGTGGCCGAACGACGTAGCGGAAAAAAGCCCACCGTCGGCACGTCCAGCGCGGCGGCAATGTGCAGCGGGCCGGTACTGCCGGCCACGAAGAGGTTGCCGCAGGCAATAAGACGACAAAAGTCCGGCAACGGTAAGTCCCCGGCCAGCACGGCGCCGTCACCCGCCAGCTCCACTACCTGACGGGCCAGAGCCTGCTCGCCGGGGCCGGCGGTCAGTACCGGCTGCGCACTCGGAAACGAGTGTCGTAACTGGCGTACCAGCTTGGCATACTGCTCGGGAGACAGATTATTGGCCGAGCCGCCGCTGCCCGCATGTACCAGCAGCCAGGGCCGGGCGGCATCGATGCCCAGCTGGCTGGCCTGCTGCAGCCTGAAGCCTGCCAGTTCTGCCTCTTCAAAACGCAGATAGGGTGGCGCCGGCTCGATGGCGGGTATGCCGTTGTGCTGCAAAAAGGCCCGCACCAGATCCAGGTTGTACTCATATTCCGGCTTGGCCGACTGGGAGCGACGCTGGGTGACCCTATGGTTATACAGCAGTTGGGCCAGCTTGGTGGCCGGCGCCCAGCGCTGCCGAACACCCGCCTGCCACATCAGTTTGGCGTTACGAAATGTGGAGAACAGACAGATAACGGCGTCGAAGTTTCCTTCTTTAAGCTGTTTCAGCAAGGTACGCTGGGCGGCGGGCTCGGCCGCCTTACCCGGGTCCAAAATGACCCGGTCGATGCTGGGGCACAGTTCAGCCAGCGGCTGGGTATAACCCGGCACCAGGGCGGTAATGTCACAGTCGAGCGATGCCCGCAGCATGGCCAGTGCTGGCCAGGCCAGCATAAAGTCGCCGATTTTATCGTTGCGCACCACCAATACCCGTTTCATCTCGCTCTCCCGCTGACTGTTATGCTGCGGTATTCTACCCTAAACCGTCTGACTTTCGTTTTGTTAATAAGGAACCTACATGAGCATCAGGGTCATTTATCCCGGTACCTTCGATCCCATTACCAACGGCCATCTGGATTTGATCGAGCGCGCCTCACAGCTGTTCAACGAGGTGATTGTCGGGGTGGCATTCAGCCCCAGCAAACGACCCATGTTCGAGCTGGAAGAACGAGTGGCCCTGGTGCAGGAGGTCACGCGCAGCCTGGGCAACGTCAAGGTGGTGGGATTTTCCGGCCTGCTGGTGGATTTTGCCAAGACGCACCAGGCCAACGTGCTGATCCGGGGCCTGCGGGCGGTGTCCGACTTCGAGTACGAATTTCAGCTCGCCAACATGAACCGGCGTCTGATGCCGGAGCTGGAAAGCGTCTTTCTCACCCCGGCGGAAGAGAATTCTTTTATCTCTTCCACCCTGGTGAAGGAAGTGGCCATTCACGGCGGCGATATCAGCCAGTTTGTGCCGGCGGCCGTGGCCGAGGCCATCGCCCAAAAGCTGGCGTAAACTCTGTGAGGGGTGAGGCGAAAGGGGAGAAGTATAAAATCCTCACTCCTCACTCCTCACCCCTTACCCCTTACGTTTCAGGCTGGCACAGCGGGCAGAACACAGTACTGCGACCGCCCATCCGTATCTCCCGCAGCTCGGCGCCGCAATTCCCGCAAGGCTGGCCGGCCTTGCCATACACCTGCAGCTCCTGCACGAAATAACCGGGCTTGCCGTCGCTGCCGGTAAAGTCTTTCAGTGTGGTACCGCCTTGGCCTATCGCTCGGGCCAGCACGCTCTTTATCTCGGCCGCCAGCAGCAAATAGCGATCACGGTCGATCTCGCCGGCCGGGTGTCGGGGATGAATGCCGGCAGTAAACAGCGATTCGTTGGCGTAGATGTTGCCGACCCCCACCACCACATGGTTATCCATGATGAACTGCTTGATGGCGGTTTTACGCTTGCGGCTACGCTGGTACAGGTAGTCACCGTCAAAGACATCGGTCAGTGGCTCCGGTCCCAGTTTAACCAGCAGTGCATGCTGCTCTGCCGGCTCCCGGGTCCACAGCAAACAGCCGAAACGGCGCGGATCGTTGAGTCGCAGCAGCTTGCCGTTGCCCAGCTCTATGTCCACGTGATCGTGCTTGCCCGCCGGCGTGCCGTGAGGCAGCACCCGCAGGTTGCCGGACATGCCCAGATGCAGGATCGCGGTGCCCCAGTCGGTCTCCAGTAGCAGATACTTGGCCCGGCGTCGAATGCCGGTAATGGTCAGCCCCACCAGTTCCTGAATTTCGGCCGGTATCGGCCAGCGCAGGCTGGCATTACGCACCACCACCCGCATCACCGTCTCGCCCAGCATAAAGGGCGAAATCCCCTGGCGACTGACTTCCACTTCCGGTAACTCTGGCATTTACACTCTCCTCATCGGCTCCGCGTTATTATACCCCCAGCTTGCGGGCATAAAAAAACCCGGCCGGAGCCGGGTTTTTTGAGAACACAAAATCTTACTTGATTTTGCCTTCTTTGTAGATCACATGCTGACGAACAACGGGATCAAACTTTTTGATTTCCATTTTCTCGGGCATGTTGCGCTTGTTCTTGGTAGTGGTGTAGAAGTGACCAGTACCAGCGCTGGAGTTCAGGCGGATCTTCTCGCGAATACCTTTAGCCATTGGTTATCTCCTTAAACCTTTTCGCCACGGGCGCGCAGGTCAGCTAAGACACTGTCGATACCCTTTTTGTCGATAATACGCATACCCTTGGTGGTGATACGCAGTTTTACAAAACGCTTCTCGCTTTCAACCCAGAAACGATGAGTTTGCAGGTTGGGCAGGAAACGACGCTTGGTAGCGTTGTTGGCGTGAGAGCGGTTGTTACCAACAGCTGGCCGCTTACCAGTTACTTGGCATACTTTAGACATGTCAGTCTTCTCCAAAACTTACTTTTGCTCGAGCAATTAATCACCCCGTTGGCCGTCTATCGGGGCAAAATAAGGCGGCAATTTATACAGCATACCGAGCTCAAGATCAACAAAAAGCCAAACGCCCGGCATTAAAGCCAGCCACGTTCGGCAAAAGAAACGGTTTCGCCATCACCGACAACCAGATGATCCAGCACGCGGATATCCAGCAAGCCCAAAGCGGACTGAATACGTTCGGTGATCATGCGATCGGCCCGGCTGGGCTCGGCTACCCCGGATGGATGATTATGCACCAAAATCACCGCAGCAGCACCCCGTTTGAGCGCCAGCGAGACGATTTCCCGCGGATACACCGCCGCCGCATCCAGGGTGCCAGTAAACAATTCATGAAATTCGATCACCCTATGCTGGTTATCGAGCAACAGCAGCGCAAACACTTCCCGCTCCCTGTCCCTGAGCCGAGCCTGCAAAAACTGCCGGGTCAGCTCCGGGCTGGTCAGCGCATGCTCGCGTACCAGTTTTTGATCCAGAAAACGTCGCATCAGCTCCAGGCTGGCCTGCAGTTGCACAAACTTGGCCTGGCCCAGACCGGGGCCTTCGCAAAAACGCTGTTGATCCGCCAGCAACAGCTGACGCAAGGAGCCAAACTGGCGGATCAGGGTATGAGCCAGGGTCACCGCATCCATGCCCTTGGCACCGGTACGCAAAAAAATCGCCAGCAGCTCCGCATCCGACAGGCTGTGCGGCCCCCGACTCAATAATTTTTCCCGCGGGCGCTCTCCCGGCGGCCAGTCCTTGATGCTCATTGCTCTCTCCTTGCCCCATGCCCTGCTTGTCCCGTTAAAGCCTAGTTCAGCCCCCTCCTGCCGCCGCACAATTCGCTCATTTATGGTAATCTTGCCGCCCTGTCAGCCTGTGGAATAGAGTGATGCCATTAACGGGAAAACGTATTTTAATTGGCCTCAGCGGCGGTATTGCGGCCTATAAAAGCGCCGAGCTGGTGCGCCGACTCAAGGAGCGCCAAGCCGAAGTGCGGGTGGTCATGACCGAATCGGCCAAGTCGTTTATTACGCCGCTCACCCTGCAGGCGGTGTCGGGCGAGCCGGTATCCGATGCCCTGCTCGATCCGGCGGCCGAAGCCGGCATGGGCCATATAGAACTGGCCAAATGGGCCGATTTGGTGCTGATCGCGCCCGCCAGTGCCAACACTCTTGGCCGGCTGGCTGCCGGTCTGGCCGACGATCTGCTCACCACCCTGTGTCTGGCCACACCGGCACCGCTGGCGGTGGCCCCGGCCATGAACCAGCAGATGTATCGTCACCCGGCCACCCAAGACAACCTGGCCACCCTGGCTCGACGTCACACCCTGATATGGGGTCCGGCTCAGGGCGCCCAGGCCTGTGGCGATGTCGGCCCGGGTCGCATGCTGGAGCCGATGGCGCTGGTTGAGCTGATAGAGCAGCACTTTGCGCCGGCATATCAGCCAAAGACGCAGCCATTGGCCGGTATCAAACTGATGCTGACCGCCGGCCCCACCCGCGAGGCGCTGGATCCGGTGCGGTTTATCTCCAACCACAGCTCCGGCAAGATGGGCTTCGCCCTGGCCCAGGCCGCCGCCGAACTGGGCGCCGAGGTGACCCTGGTCAGCGGCCCGGTGTCATTGGCGACCCCGGCAGGCGTGCAGCGGATTGATGTGGAGAGCGCGGCCCAGATGCACGCCGCGGTGATGGCCGGTATCGACGCCCAGCAGATTTTTATCGCCTGCGCCGCCGTCGCCGACTACGCCCCCAAAACGGTGGCCAGCCATAAAATAAAGAAGACCGCTGCCGATACCATGGTCATCGAACTGACCAGAAATCCGGATATCGTCGCCAATGTGGCCGCGTTGCCGAACAAACCGTTTACCGTGGGATTTGCCGCCGAAACCCGGGATGTGGAAAAATACGCCCGGGACAAGCTCAGCCGTAAAAAGCTGGATATGATTGCGGCCAACAATGTGGCCATGGCCGGCCAGGGCTTTAACAGCGATGACAACGCGCTAACCGTCTTCTGGCCCACGGGGCAGACCGATTTACCTCTGGCCGGTAAAACCGAACTGGCCGGACACCTTCTCACCTTAATTGCAGAAAAATATCATGACACCCATTGAGCTGAAAATTCTCGACCCCCGCGTGGGCACCGACTTCCCGCTGCCCGCCTACGCCACACCAGGCTCTGCCGGGCTGGATCTGCGCGCCTGCCTGGATGCACCGCTCGAGCTGGCACCGGGAGAAACCCAACTGCTGCCCACCGGCATCGCCATTCATATCGGCGATCCCGGCCTGTGTGCCACCATACTGCCTCGTTCCGGCCTGGGCCATAAGCACGGCATCGTATTGGGCAATCTGGTGGGGCTGATCGACTCTGACTACCAGGGACAGTTGATGGTATCCTGCTGGAACCGTGGTACTGAACACTTTACCGTTCAGCCGGGTGAGCGCATCGCGCAACTGATGATCCTGCCGGTCGTGCAGGCTCAATTTACGCTCGTTGACGAGTTTGACCAAAGCGAACGGGGAGAAGGCGGTTTTGGCTCTTCCGGTCGCCACTAACCGAGTTGAGTTCGCCCATGGCCAATATTCAAAATAAAAAAAATCGTCGGGAACAGATACTGCAGTCGCTGGCCCACATGCTGGAAACCAGCCCGGGACAACGCATCACCACCGCCAAGCTGGCGGCCGAGGTCGGCGTGTCGGAGGCGGCGCTGTACCGCCATTTTCCGAGCAAGGCCCGCATGTTCGAGGGACTCATCGACTTTATCGAGGAGACCCTGTTTTCGCGCATCAACCTGATCCTGCAGGATGAAAAAGACAGCACCCTGCGTCTGCGTTACATCATGCAGCTGGTGCTGGGTTTTTGCGAGCGTAATCCGGGCATTACCCGGCTGTTGAACGGAGATGCCCTGCAAGGCGAACACGAGCGGCTGCTGGCCCGTATCAACCAGCTGTTCGAACGACTGGAAACCCAACTCAAGCAGGTGATGCGCGAACGTCGCCTGTATGAAGGTGAAGGCTTCGCCGAAGATGAAAAGGTACTGGCCAACCTGCTGCTGGCGTATGTAGAAGGACGTATCAACCAGTACGTACGCAGCCAGTTCCGTACCAAACCGACCCAGCACTTCGACAGTCACTGGCAGTTGTTGCAGCCGCAACTGGCATCAATGGCTGTCTGATCCCTGTAGCGCGTTAAGCACTCGCGCTGCCCGCTGCAACACCCAGAGGTAAACTGATGGACACAGAGATTCTCAACGCCGATCTACTGAACCAGGCTCATAGCTGGATCAGCAACAATCAGGAGCTACTGATCAAGTATGCGGTCAACATTACCGCCGCTCTGCTGACCCTGATCATCGGTTTTATGGCCGTCGGCATGCTCACCGGCGGCATGAACCGGGTGATGAAGGCACGCAAGGTAGACAACACCATCTCCGATTTTGTCACCAGCATGCTCAAGTACGGCCTGCTGGCCTTCGTGATCATCGCCGCCCTCGGTCGGGTCGGCGTGCAAACCGCCTCTTTCGTGGCCATTGTGGGTGCCGCCGGTCTGGCCGTGGGCCTGGCATTGCAGGGCTCGCTGTCCAACTTTGCCGCCGGCGTGCTGCTGATCGGCTTTCGTTTCTTCAAGGCCGGTGATTACGTGGAAGCGGGCGGCACCGCCGGTACCGTGCACTCGGTACAGATCTTCACCACCATACTGATGACCCCGGACAACCGCATGATAGTGGTGCCCAACTCCAAGATTCTGAACGACAACATCATCAACTATTCCAAGGAAAAGACCCGCAGGCTCGATCTGGTGATTGGTGTGTCTTACAGTGCCGATCTGAAGCTGACCAAAGAGGTGCTGACTCGCATCATCGGCGAAGACCCCCGGGTACTGAAAGAGCCCGACTGTCGCATCGCGGTCAGCGAGCTGGGCGCCTCGTCGGTCGATTTCGTGGTACGCCCCTGGGTCAAGGCCGAAGACTACTGGAACCTGAAGTTCGATCTGCTGGAGAAAATCAAGAACGAGCTGGACGCCAACAACATCGGCATCCCCTTCCCGCAGATGGACGTGCACCTGTTCAAGCAAGACACCGCCTGAACGTCGCATTTACCCACAAAAAAGCCGCTTTCAGCGGCTTTTTTATTTCATGCTCCATACTGTGCAATCCGACATAGGCAGTTCCATCGCCGGTTCAGGAGGGCAAAGGGAGCGACTTCTCGACCGATCAAATGCCATGGATGGCATTTGTCGAGCGTCACAAGGAGGTGCTTGAAGCGTGTTGAGAAGCCGTCGCTTTGGCCGACGCTCACCGCACGTTCAGCCAGCCTTGTCAGATTCCGTACTGTTCCCGGTAGGCTCGCACCCGTTCCAGATGCTCGCTCATACCCGGCTGCTCGGCGAGGTATTCAATCAGATCGGCCAGGGTAATGATGGCGGTCACCTCGGCGTTATAGTCCCGCTCTACCTCCTGAATAGCCGACAGCTCGCCCTTGCCTTTTTCCTGACGATCCAGGGCAATCAGCACTCCGGCCAGTTCGGCGCCGTTGGCCTGAATGATGTCCATCGACTCGCGAATGGCGGTACCGGCGGTGATCACGTCGTCCACCAGCATGATACGGCCGGCCAGCGGGCTGCCCACCAGGTTGCCGCCTTCGCCGTGATCCTTGGCTTCCTTGCGGTTGAAGCAATAAGGCACATCCTGATCGTGTACTTCGGCCAGCTGTACCGCGGTGGCACTGGCGATGGGAATGCCCTTGTAGGCCGGGCCAAACAGCACATCGTACTGGGTATTCGCGTCCACCAGGGCAGCGGCATAAAAACGCCCCAGACGAGCCAGATCACGGCCGCTGTTGAACAGGCCGGCATTGAAGAAATAAGGGCTCTTGCGCCCGGACTTCAGGGTGAACTCGCCAAATTTAAGTACCTCTTTGGCCATGGCAAATTCGATAAAATCACGCTGATAGGCTTTCATTTCTTGTTCCACTCCACATTTTAAGCTTGGTAACAGGGCTGATTGTAAAGCTGCAGAAGGCTGCCGGGAACAGATGTCAGGATCCGAGTAAGCAGACCATCGACGCCAGGGACGGCGTCGTTGAGCCTACATGGATGTATTTACGGCGTGTCTGCGTTCGGACCTGATATCTGTTTTGTGCCAGGATTCAAATCGCCCGACGCTGGTGCCCCACCAGCTCGTCAATGGACTTGCTGGCCAGTGCCAGCATGGCCAGCAGCTGCTCGTGGCTGAAGGGTTCGCCTTCGGCGGTGCCCTGCACTTCGATCATGTTGCCTTCGGCGGTCATCACCACGTTCATATCGGTTTCGGCGGTGGCGTCTTCGGTGTATTCCAGATCCGATACCGCCTGACCATCGACCATGCCCACCGAAATGGCGGCCACCAGGGTCTTGAGCGGGTTGCTGGTGATCATGCCCTGCTCCTGCATCCAGGTCAGCGCATGCGCCATGGCCACACAGGCACCGGTAATGGCGGCGGTGCGGGTGCCACCGTCGGCCTGGATCACATCGCAATCCACGGTAATGGTGAACTCACCCAGCTTGTTCAGATCCATGGCGGCACGCAACGAACGACCGATAAGGCGCTGAATTTCCATGGTGCGACCGCCCTGCTTGCCCTTGGCCGCCTCACGGTGCATGCGGCTGTGGGTAGAACGCGGCAGCATGCCGTATTCCGCCGTCACCCAGCCCTGGCCCTTGCCACGCAAAAAGCGCGGCACGCCCTTTTCTACCGAGGCGGTACACAGCACCTTGGTATGACCGAATTCCACCAGCACCGAGCCTTCGGCATGACGGGTATAATTGGAAGTGATGGTAACGGGTCGCATTTCATCGACCGCGCGTCCGCAGGCTCGTGTAGACATGGCATTCTCCAGTAGGAATAAAATCGCGCCGCCCGGCGGGCGAAACGCCGCCATTATAAAGAAACTGGCCGGCCATTGCATGCGGCCGGCCATTGGCGGAAACCGCGGCCTGTGTCAGACTTGACCGATTAACCTGCAACACACAATGGGAATCACATGATCCACAGCATGACCGCCTACGCCCGGCAGGAATTCAAACAGGACTGGGGCACCGCCGTATGGGAAATCCGTTCGGTCAACCAGCGTTATCTGGAAACCTATACCCGGCTGCCCGAGCAGTTCCGCAGCCTGGAGCCGCTGGTGCGCGAAAAGCTGCGCGCCCGCCTGCAACGGGGCAAGGTGGAATGCGGCCTGCGTTTCGAGAGCAACCTGGCCAACCAGGGTCAGCTGCAAATGAACAAGCCGCTGGCCGAACAGTTGATCGAAGGCGCCACCTGGGTAATGGAAACAGCCGGCCAGGGCAGCCTGAACCCGGTCGATATTCTGCGCTGGCCGGGCGTGATGGAAGCCCAGGCCCAGGATATGGATGCCCTTAGCAACCAACTGATGGCAAGCCTCGACAAGGTGATCGACGACTTCCTCGCCGCCCGCGCCAGCGAAGGCGACAAGCTGAAAGAGCTGATCGAGCAGCGCCTCGCCGGTATCGAGCAGGAAGTCACCAAGGTCAAGACCGAGATGCCCGCCATCATGGCCTGGCAGCGCCAGCGCCTGCAGGACCGCTTCGAAGAAGCCAAAATCGAACTGGAGCCCCAGCGCCTGGAGCAGGAAATGGTGCTGCTGGCCCAGAAGGTCGACGTGGCCGAAGAGCTGGACCGCCTGGTCACCCACATCGGCGAGACCCGCAAGATCCTCAAGAAAGGCGGCGCCTGTGGCCGCCGACTGGACTTCATGATGCAGGAGTTCAACCGCGAGTCCAACACCCTGGGCTCCAAGTCGATCAGCACCGACATCACCAACTCGGCGGTCGAACTCAAGGTGCTGATTGAGCAGATGCGCGAGCAGATCCAGAACATCGAATAAGCCTGCCGCTTATCTCATGACACAGCCCCCGCAATGGCGGGGGCAAACCAACCGAGTAAGCCGGTGGGATTTTAGCTAGTCCAGCCAGCACAACACGACAGCTTCTCGCTCCAACCCCTTATTCTCCTACATTCAGTTAGCTCTTCAGAGCTATATCTTCACTAGCGACACTTGGGGTTATGTTCCACATGCCAGAAGTAGCACTTCAAGGCACAAGAATGGCTTTGTTCTGAATAGCCTCAATCAGAACACTATGGCAAGATAACTTTCTGTTTCGTCTCGCGCTGGCCATTTCATGAATCAACCGGATCTTTCCTATAACGTACTCGATTGCTGGCACAAGATTGAATTCTTTGAATCAGCCGATATTCAGGAATTGCATCGGCGAGGCGAGGGCGTAATTTGTTATTCGCTATCCGAGCTGCAAAATAATCCTGCCTGTCTGCCCTGGCTGAATCATCAACAAATCCGCAGGGCGGGTGCCGGTTATTCTCCCACCCGCCCCTATCATTACAGCCTTTACCTGGGCATTTTCGATCGCCGCGAGATTTTTGCCGCCGCACGCGAGGCATACCCGCACTGGGCTAGGGATGACGATGAACGGCTGGATGACGAGGGTCTCACCTGCTCAATTAAATTCACTCTTGATCAGCATGGCCAGTTTGACCCTACCACGCTGGCGTGTTCCACCGTCACTTGGGCGCTGGGACAGTTACAAAGTCATAAGCTGGAGAGCATCCGGCTGGAAGCATACGAAACAGCCTGTGGAAAATTACAGGAACGCCTGCAGGAAATTGTGACGATAGCCGGCAATCTCAAATCCGAACACCGGTATCCTTCGGCACTGACCACCTTTGAGCTGCTCGAATTCCTCAAGGCAATGGGAGAATGGACAACCTTTGCCCCTCAATGCTTCGACAAACAGCCGGCGCTGCTGATCCAGCTCATCGAGCCGAATCCAAAAAATGCCGGATCTGGGCCGGCCGATTTATCAGATCAGCCACCGCGGTTGCTGGAGCAGCTATCCACCAGCATGCTGGAGAATAAAGAGCGGGGCGCAAACCGGCGTCAGCCGGGGCAGGAGTCAGTGTCTCAGACCTCAGGTGCCCCGGAGGAGGTCGCCATCCTCAACAGCTTTTACCTGCGCGACATTGAACGGGTAAAAGCCGATATAGCAGCAAATGGACTGAACAAAGACAGCCCACTGGGCCGTTATCTGAGCGAACACACGCCACACCGGCCAGATCTGCTGACAGCACAAGGCGAGTCCGTGCTGCGGGACGGGCTACGTTTATCCAGGTTGCCTGCGGGCCGCTGGCCCGGTGAAGATCACCACGCCATGAGTCTGATGCAACAGTTCGCCATCAACACCATCGCCCATGAGCTGCGCAACTGCGGCCTCTACTCGGTTAATGGCCCGCCGGGCACAGGCAAAACCACCATGCTCAGGGATCTGCTTGCCCACAATCTGGTGGAGCGAGCCGGAATACTTGCCGGCCTGACCACAGCCGCCGGTGCGTTCGGCCCCGCGTTCACCTTCAGCCATAAAGGCGGCAGCAAAACCGTAAAAGCACTCATCCCAGCCCTGACCGGCTTTGAGATGGTGGTCGCCTCCAGCAACAATACGGCGGTGGAAAATATCTCCATGGAATTGCCGCAGCTAAAAAGCCTAGGGCAGCCTTACCGCCAGAGCGCTTATCTCAAGCCAGTGGCCCGAAAGCTGGCGGCGGAACATTGCTATCCGAACAATAAACTCGCCCGGATAAAGCCGCTATCGGCCGAAGATGACTGCTGGGGATTAATTGCCGCCACTCTTGGCAAATCGGCCAACCGCAGCCGCTTTGGCAATCAGGTCTTCTTTAAAACCATCGATAACCTGGACGCCCCGCCGGCAGCAAAGCACTATCGCACCCTGGTGCCTGCTCTTAGGGATCTGGCCGCCAACGGCAACCCACAACAGCAGTTTGCCAGAGCCCAGGCGGCCTTTCGTTCGGCACGCGAACAGGTGAAAAATATTCGGGAAGAGCTGTGCCACTTGGAAGCGCTTCATGACTTAGAGGCGGAGTGTGAGACTCAGCAACGACGGCTTGATGGCCAGAAGCTGCGACTGGCCCGTCTGGAAGCCAGACTCGTCCTGTACCGCAGCAGGCTCCCTTCCCGGTGGCAGTTCAGGCGTCGCTGTCGTGGCCAGGCCATTCTGCAGGGGCTGCAACAGCGGCATGAGCTATTAACCAGACAACTGGCCGTGGCGCGCATCAAGCAGGGAGAGCGTCTGGATCGCCGGGCCGCCGAACAACGACATTGCGCACATCTCGAAAAGCGGTATGAGGATGCCATCTTTGCCGGCCCTCAGACCAAGTTTGAAGATGCGGAAGTACAGCGAAAGGCGTTTGGCCAGTGCCTGGCGTTGAATCAGGCCCGCGCCCGGCTGACAGTGGCGGCACTGGAGCTGCACCAAGCCTGGCTTGTCGCAGCTTATGCCGACAAACAGACCCGTTTTCAGGAAGCAAGCTTTGTGCTGATGGATACCATCAATGGCAAGGTTGATGATAAGGAAGCAGCCAGAGCCTTGTGGCAGCTTCTGTTCATGGTGGTGCCCTTGATTTCCTCGACTTTCGCCTCCGTGGCCAGACAATTTACCGCCCTGAATAGTGGTGACATCGGCTGGTTGTTTATCGACGAGGCGGGCCAGGCCTGCCCGCAACAAGCTGTGGGGGCCTTATGGCGGGCCCGACGAGCCGTGGTGGTGGGCGATCCATTGCAAATTGAACCGGTGTTCACCATACCACCAGCCTTTGTTGAGGCGCTGACCAGGCAAAGTCTGGGCGAAAACTGGCAACAATGGTCACCAGACCGGACTTCGGTTCAGTTGCTGGCAGACCGGAGCAATCCCTACGGCACCCGACAAATCAATCAGCAGCTCTGGCTTGGCAGTCCGCTGCGGGTGCACCGCCGTTGCGACGA
This sequence comes from Oceanisphaera sediminis, assembly GCF_039539745.1. Taxonomy (NCBI): domain Bacteria; kingdom Pseudomonadati; phylum Pseudomonadota; class Gammaproteobacteria; order Aeromonadales; family Aeromonadaceae; genus Oceanisphaera; species Oceanisphaera sediminis. The sequence goes on along the minus strand of NZ_BAABDS010000026.1, from coordinate 159,558 downwards.
GCCTATGTTTTCCATCGCCAATCGCATTGCCTATGGCAACAAGATGATACACGGTTCGGACTCTCCCCATGATCCCGCAGAGTTTATCTGGGGACCCAGCACCTGGTTCGATATCCGCGGTGAGGTGCAGGGAAGACATTTCGTACCGGAACAGGCCCGACATGTCTTGCATATGCTGGACGTCTATTTGCGCGAACATGGCGCATTTCCGGATCTCTACATCATCACCCCCTTCAGAGAAATCAAGAAAGCACTGCAGCGCTATCTGAAAGATGTCTTTACCAAACAGATAGGGCACGATGTCGTACTGCAAAAGCAGTTGCAGGAATTGCTGAGCCGCCGGATTGGCACAGTGCACACCTTCCAGGGCCGGGAAGAGAAAAATGTTTTTCTGGTGCTGGGGCTATCTCAGGAGCATTCGGGGGCGGCCAACTGGGCGAGCGGCACCCCCAACCTGCTTAACGTGGCGGTGACGCGCGCCCAAAAACGCGTTTATGTCATTGGTTGCGCCGCAACGTGGGGAGGGCTGCCCTTTTTTGCGGATGCCTGTGCCGCCTTAATGAAGGCGCCTCGGCCGCAGAACACCCGTCCAATGCCTGTACCCGCACTAAAAGAAACATGTTCGGCGTGATGACACTGCCGGCGGTCCGCCGACATGGAACAATAAACCAATAGCGGCTATGGCATACGGCATACGGCATACGGCATACGATGGTAATTCCATAGCTATCAGGGAGTTGAATGTTCATGGCCACCCCGAAAAGTCTGGTTTTTCAGTTACACCGGCACTGGGAAGTGCTGGAGTACCTGTGCCGCCTGTCCCGGGAGCTACCCGCCTTTGAGCCGGCCCGGGTGCTGGCGGTGATTGAGCGCTTTTCTTCTCCCGCAGATACCCAGGAATCGGCCCAGATATTGCGCACCCTGTGCGCGGCCGATCTGCTGCAGCCCCTCAGCCGTTCCGACGATCTGCAGCTCAACCCCGTGGTGCTGGAGTTTGTACGCGGACTTACCCGGGAACACGAGCTGGGGCTGTCGGCGGTACTCAAGGCCAGGGTTGATGCCATTCGTCAGGCGCACCAGCAACTGGCCGAGGGGATTGAGCACAAGAAAACGGATGATCTGCGTATCGGTGCGTCCCGGTTGTCGGAGCTGTTCCGCCAGATTTCCCGTCAGCTGGATCAGGACCGACATGCCATCCTGGAGCTGGCGGAACAAGCCAAATCGAGCAATGTGGCCATGCCCCTGAACCGGCGCTACCGGGCCGTGCTCGACGCCTACGATCAGTATGTGGAGCCCATGAATGAGATGATGGACAGCGGTCTGGGTGGCGCCTTTTACCCTCATCTGGAGCAGGCCACGCAAACCCTGGAGCGAGCCGAGGAATACCTGTCGGTGCAGGGGGCACTGTATACCCAGCGACTGCAACTGCGTCAGGTGGCGCAACAGGCCAAGGAGCTGCGCCGGCTGGGCCGGGTGGTGGCCCAGCAGTGCGCCAACACCCTGCTACCACTGCGGGAAGAAGCCCGCCAGCACAACCTCTTGTCCACCGCCGTGAGCGAGCTGCTGGGACAGGTGCGCAAACGCGGTGCCAAACAGGTATTGCGTGGCAGAGCCCTGCCGAGATGGCAACGAGAAAGACGCACCCGCATTCACCTGGAGGACAAGGTACGTACCCTAGTGGCCGAAGCCCGTCAGTTTGAGCCCAGAGAGCAGGCCTTTCCCGAGGCACTACCCGGTGACCCTGCCGATATCCGCGCCTGGGTGGACGAAGCCCGGTTACGCCAACTGCTGCTTCACGCCCTGCCGGTACCCGACCTGCTGCAATGGCTGCACCGGCATTATCCCGCTCTACCCGACGACGTCTTGCTGCGGCTCTATCACGATCTGGTGCGTGAACCGGACTGGCAGGCACAACTGCAGGCCGAGCCCACCCGTACCGAGCTGCATCAGGTGCGGGTCAGTTACCACCCTCACCGCCTCGGTACCCACCAAGAGGAAAACAGAACACCATGACCAACGCCATTTCGCTGCAAAGCCTGCCCCGACTGGCCGAACTATTCCGGCTGTTCAATGGTGGTCGCCACCTCAATCGGCTGGCAGAGCCCGGACTCTGGGCCGAGCTGGAGCAGCAACAGCAAGACTATGTTGCCCTGTTTGAGGCACTGGGTTACCAACTGGCCATCGATGGCCGCGGTTTTGCCTGGTTTCAAAACGAGGACATCAGCGCCACAGTCAGCAACCAGTCGCGCCAGCTGGCGCTGCTGTTTATGATTATTTTCGATACCCAAGCCGATGCCGGCCTGGCCCTGAATCGCTTTCACGAATGGCGCATTGATCGCAACCTGCTGGAAACCGCTTTTGAACAGCATCAGGAGCTGCTGACAGCGGAAGAGCTGGACGTGGATACCCTGCTGACGCTGCTCGACAAGGCCGATACCTTTGGTTTTACCCGGCGTCAGGCCGGACATTGGCAACTACTGCCGGCGGTATGCCGATATCTGGATCATTTCGAGGCACTGGCAGAGCAGGAGCGGGATCGCCACGGCGAGCTGGAACAGGACATGACCGCTGAAACACCGGCACTTCCCAATTATCACGACGAGGAGAACCGAGCATGATCCGCTACGGCTTTCAGCGCCTGGTGCTGCTGGGCAGTGCCGGCTACCGGCGCGCCGAGCTGCCGCTGGACGATGCGGTGTCGCTTATTGCCCCCAACAACACCGGCAAAACCAGCCTGATCAACGCCCTGCAGTTTCTGTTGATCATCGATCAGCGGCGCATGGATTTTGGCTCTCACGATTGGCTCAAAACCCGCCGCTTCTATTTCCCCGACAACAATGCCTACATTTTGCTGGAAGTGGCACTGCCACAAAACGGCACCGTGGTGCTCGGCTGCGTGGGCAAGGGCGTCAGCCACGAATACGAGTATTTTGCCTACCAGGGTGAGCTGAATGTCGACGACTTCCGCGATGATAACGGCAACCTGGTGCCCCAGCCCAGACTCATCAACCACCTGGCCGGCAAGAGCCGCTCTCTTTACCGCTATGAAGCGAGCGAATTCGCCCGCCTTATCTACGGCGGTCAACTGAGCCGACGCGGTGGTGAGCCCGACTTTACCGTGTTCAAAATGGAGCACGCCAGCGATGCCAAAGTGTTTCAACTGGTGCTGACCCGTACCCTGCGGCTGGACAAACTCACCTCGGCCAACGTCAAGGCCTACCTGTTGCAAATCTTTCGCCGGGATCTGCCCGACGCCAGCATCGACTTTAAACAGGAATGGGACAAGGCCTTTCACGAAGTCAACGCCGAACGCGCCCAGTACCTGGCGGCGGAGCGACAACTGGCACGTATTCATGAATTGGAGCAAGCCTATGAAGCCCGCCTGGTTTTGCGAGGCAAGATAGCGGACTGGCGGGAGCGTATTAACGACGGCCTGTCCCGTTGGCAGCAGCATTATCAACAACAGCAACAGCGAATTGACAACCAAATCGAAGAAGTTAGTACCCACCAGCGTCGGCAAACCGAAGTCGACCGCAAGCGTGTTGAAACCCGTATTGAGATTAAAGGCCAGTTGGCCAACTTGCAGCAGGAAGACGAACAACAGCGGGAGCTGTCGCAGCGCTTTGCCCTGATTGGTGAGCGCAGCCTGCTGAAGGCGCAGCTGGCCGAAGCACGCGCCACACTGGAGCAGATCGCCTCTCTGCTGCTGCAAACCAGCACCCGCACACCGGAACTGATAGAGCAGGATCTACAACGCCTTACGCAACGACTGAACAACCTGAAAAAACAACAGGCCAACCTCGACAGCAATCTCTACCTTCACCTTGAAGCATTGCTTTCGGCCGACGAGCTGGCGCGGCTGAACCGGGTGTTAAGCAGCCAGACCATGGTGCTGGGCACCCATGCTTTTACCCTTGATCCGCAACAACTGCGCGCCGCTTTGGCGAACACGTCCGATAACCGGCTGGCGCTGGCCGGCCTCGAGCTTGAACTGAACGATCTCACCCCCCAGTATCACCAGCTGACGCCGGCGGAGCTGGATAAACAGATCCAGGATGCCGAACACCAGAATGCCAGCCTGCAACAGCAATTGAGCACCGCCCGCTCCACGGAGCAAACGCAACGGCGCAAGCAGGAGCTGGAGCAGGAACGCCGGCAGCTGGAACAGGATCTGGCCGACTTCGATCGGTTGCAACAACTGCAGCAACAGGCGCCGGAACGGCTGACCCACCAGCAGCACCTTCAGTCCGAACTGGTTCGGGTCGAACACGAACTGGCTCACGCCCAGGAGCAGGCCGAGCAACTGCGCGCCCGGCTGACAGAACTCGGCGAGCAGCGCAGAACTCTGGAAAGTTCACACCAGACAATCTCCCGGTTGCGTGACAACCGGGCTGATGCCGCCGACGAGTTCGACTATCTGACGGAACAGCCCCATCACCCCTGGCTGGGTGAAAACGACTGGCCACTGGAAATCCTGGCCGAGCGGCTGCGGGAATATCAGGGTGACTGCCGCCAGCTGCAGCGGTACGACAGCGAGCTGCGAACCGGACTCAACGAACTGCATTCCGCCGGCCTGACAAAATATCAATACAGCGACAGCCAGGACGTCGAGCTCAAGCGCATTATCGATTTCAGCCATCAGTTGCCCCAGGAGCGGGAAGCGCTGGAGAAAAAAGCCCGCAGCGCCGTGGTCAACGTGACCGCCAGCCTGCGGGAGCTACGCGACGGACTCTGGGCCTTTCAAGGCAAAATGCGCGAGTTTAACCGGCTGATCGGTCACCGCCAGCTGTCGGATCTAAACACCTTTCGCATTGAAGCCGAAGATGAGACCCAACTGGTCGAGGCCATCGACACCCTTATCGGCAAGGCCGAACAGGTTAATACCGGCGACAGTTTTGACCTGTTCAACCAGGCCAGTGTGCTGGATGACCAGCCGCTGGATGCGGCCAAGCAAATCCTGATTGATGAAGGCAACGCTCGCCAGGGACTGAAGGTGGCGGATCTGTTTCGGCTGGTGTTCGTGGTCGGCAAGGTGGATCAGGCACCGGAATCCTTTGAAGACATCGACAGCGCAGCCTCCAACGGTACCGTACTGATGGCCAAACTGGTGACAGGCCTGGCCATGCTGCACCTGATGCAGGACAAACGTCACCGGCTGCACGCCATCTGCTATCTGGACGAAGCCCTGGCTCTGGATGGCCGCAATCAGGCCAGTCTGATCGCCACCGCCCACGAGTTTGGTTTCGCCCTGATTTTTGCCTCACCTGCTCCCCTGACTACGGTGCGTTACTGCGTCCCCATTCATCACCACCAGGGAGCCAACCATATCAGCCGCGATAGCTGGCAGATCCTGGAGCCGATCGATGCACCCAGCGAGACCACCCCATGAGCCATGTCCTGCGCTTGGCCCTGACACGGTTGCTGGAAGCGGAAGACGGACGACTGTCCGCCTCTCAATTCACTCATGCCCAGCGGCTGGCGTTGGATAACTGCCGCTCACGCACCGGTGCCCTCTGCCTGCAACGCAGTGGCCGGGGTAGTGTTTATTGCCTGACCGACCGTGTCGTTATTGAGCAGCACCTGCGTCGGCTGGCGCCATTGGACGATAAACAGGCAACCACCTCCCTGCCCCGGCGGGCCGCCCACATTGGCCACACTCGCTCAAGCAAGGGTGGCCGGCATAACCATGAATGGGATTATTTGCTGCTACGGAGCAACAACCCTGTTAGCTGGCACAACGATGATGGCGAGGCACTGGATCTGCAGGCGGCCACGCGGCAACAAGGAGCCGCCGTCCTTCGCATTGGCTCCGGAGAAGATACCGGCTGGCATACTACAGGAACGCTGTGGCTACTGGAAAACCAGGCCCTGTTCGACCGTCTGGACTGGCTGCCCGCAGGCCAGGCAGCCTCAGTGCTCTGGTACAGCGGCCAGTTGCGCCACAGCCTGGTGCACTGGCTGGCACAGCGACCACGAGCCGGATCGGTGATATTGTTCCCCGACTACGACGGCGTGGGCCTGCACAATTACACCCGGCTGAAAAAGCAGTTGGGGGATGAGTGCCACTTCTGGCTGATGCCGGGCTGGCAACAAAAACTGACCCGTTATGGCAATAATGAGCTATGGCAAAAAACGGCCCGGGAATTCAACGCCGCCCTGCCAGCGCTGGCTCCGTTGTTTGCGGCCGAACCGGTACTTAAACAACTCGTTATCGCCATGCAAACTCAAGGACTGGCGCTGGAGCAGGAAGCGGTGTGGCTGCCAGTTGAAGAGTGATCAGCCCCGAGCCTGCTATCGTGGTGTACCTCGCCGGTCACGTCATTGCCGAAAGGCCGGCGCGAATGTTCAGGCCTTAATCGGCACCCGCCTGGCGCTATGGGTCTGCGGCACGGCATTTGCCACCGACAGCATAGGGCTGGGCAGCCGTTTCGCATACCCCGATATAGGGATGAATTAAACCGGGTGCGCGGGTTATCCAGAGGCCGCTAAAACCGGTAATTGCCACCTCTGCAAATTCCATCACGGTTGAAGCAGCCCTTTATTTTCCTGTCGAACGTTATCCAGTCGCTGAGCAACAAGACTAATGGGCCTGCTGTTCACACCCAGCTCTCTGGCGACAGATGAAAATGAGGCAATGACCTCCACGATTTCCGCTATGGCTTGCCGTGCCTGTTGCCAGCAGCCAAACCCGGCATGGTCGCCAGTTTCTGAATGGCCTTGAGCGAAGGCCGTTTACCAAAGCCGCAGAATGCCGTGGCGTGCTCGGCAAAGGGATGGTGGCTGAAAGTAACATCGTAAAACCGTGCCGGCGCCCACTGGCCGTTATCGTCCTGGTTGCAGGCGAACTGGTTCGTCGGGACACGCCGCTTCAGCCTCACCAAACACCCTGTGAATGTTTGCCGTCGGCTTAAATAACGGATGCCATGCACTACGGCGTGTCGTGTCATGGATAACGCGGGAAAATGACCTTCTCCCCGTTTGTCTGCCGCCTTCCGCCGTATTACAGTAACCTCCGACCTTTTCCAGACAGTACCAGAGTAGCGACCCATGCACTTCACCTTCAACGATATCCAGCAGATGGCCGACCCCGCTGCCTTCAAGCGGGGCGAAGCCTACTTCCGCCAGAACAAGGTGAAGTTTGCCAATCTGGACGAGGTGCATGAGCAGATCATTGCCGAGGTACGGGGCACCGAGCCTTATCCCTATGAGGTGTTCCTGTTCTGGGAAGGCGATACGCTGACCTCGGACTGCAGTTGCCCGGTGGGGTACAACTGCAAACACGGGGTGGCGGCGGGATTGCAGTGGCTGAACGAGCAACAACCGGAGGAAGAAACATCCACCGATGCGACCGACATCGGCCTGGACCAGTGGCTGAACATCTTGTCCGCCGAGACCGAATACCAGCTCGATGAGCCGGTGTTGACGCCGGGTCGACATTATCTGCTGTACCGGCTGGAGCGACACCGGGGCGAGCATCAACTGTTGCTGTACAAGGCCTATCTCAAAAAGAAAGGTGGCTGGAACCAGCACCAGCGATATTTCCCTCCCCATCATGCCGGCTGGAACACACCGAGTTTTTATTTGCCGGAAGACAGCAGCATTCTACAACGACTGCAAGCACAGCAAACGACCGACGGCCTGCCGCTAACAGGGACAGAAGGCGCACTGGTGCTGAACCAGTTGCTGCTCAGCCAGCGTTTGGAGCTGGCAGAAAACCGCCCGGTGCAGGCGGCGCCGCGGCGAACATTGAGCTGGCAGTGGCAACAAGCGGACTCGGAACACCGCCTGATCGCCGAGCTGGAAGGCGTAACCAACTGGGAGCCCATCGCGGTTACCCCACCCTGCTATCTGGATCGGGACAATGCCACTATCGGCGAGATTGCCACTCCCCTGAGCGGCTTCCAGCTTGCCCATTTATACGCCATGCCGCCGGTCCCTCGCGAGCAGATGGCCATCACCGCCGCCCATCTGCGCCGGGCGTTTACGCCTGCGCAGCTGCCGCTGACCAAAGAGCCCACTCTGCTCAAGGAAAACACGCCCATACCGCATCTGACGTTGACGCCGACCCAAGGGATTAACGGAGTACCAGTACCCGGGGCGCAACTGCATTTCGACTATGGGCCCATTGCGCTACCCCCGCTCTACCACGGCTTTAATACCGAGCCATTACTACAGGAGCACGACGGACAGGCCTATCTGATCGAACGCCATGAAACCGCCGAGCAAGAGTACGCTTGCCAACTACAGGACCTGGGCCTCTGGCCAAGCGCCGCGTTAAACGACATAGGGCTAAAAGACACCTGGATGCCGAATACCAACGACGCCGCTCGGGCACTGCGGCAATGGCAGGCCTTGCTGGAGCAGGACTTTCCCGAACTGGAACGTCAGGGCTGGCGCATCAGCAAGGCGCCGGATTACCGGTTCGAGATACACGACGCCCGCTTCAATATCGAGCTGCAAGACAACCACAACAGCTGGTTCGACTTCTCGCTCGGGCTGCAGCTGGGCGAGACCAAACTCGACACCATGGAGGTGATCGGCGCCTGGCTGCAGGCCGACATGCCGGCTGAGCTGCTGCTGCCGATCGGCGACGACTGGCTGCGGGTGGACACCCAGCCGTTATGGACCATACGCGATTTGCTGATGGAGCTGTTCGACCAGAAACTACTCGACCGCCCCGTCACCCTGCCCGCCTTTCAGGCGGCGCAACTGCAGGGTCTGGAGCTGGACGATCGCCAGGCGCCACTGACCAGCGCCATGATGGCGCAGCTGCAGGACTTCACCGGCCTGCAACCGGTGCCGGTACCGGTCGGACTGAAGGCCGAGTTGCGTCCCTATCAACAGCAGGGGCTGGACTGGCTGGGCTTTCTGCACCGTTATGGCCTTGGCGGCATCCTCGCCGACGACATGGGCCTGGGCAAGACGTTGCAAGCCCTGGCGCTAATCCAGCACCTCAAGGAAACCGACCAATTGCAGCAACCGGCCATGATACTGGCGCCCACCAGCCTGGTCGGTAACTGGCAACATGAGGCCGCGCGTTTTACCCCGCAGCTCAGGGTGCTGATTATCCACGGTCCCCAGCGCCATGCGGCCTTCGAGCAGATAGCCGAGCACGATCTGGTGATCACCACCTATCCGCTGCTGCTGCGGGACGGCGAACACTACGCCCCGCACCACTTCAGTGTGCTGGTGCTGGACGAAGCCCAGGCCATCAAGAACCCCATCACCAAGGTCGCCCAGCGGGTGCGCGAGCTCAAGGGCGGCCTGCATTTGTGCCTGAGCGGTACGCCGCTGGAAAATCACCTCGGCGAGCTGTGGGCACTGATGGACTTCGTGCTGCCCGGCCTGCTGGGTGGTCGCAGCCGCTTCAACCGCAGCTATCGCCAGCCCATTGAAAACGACGGCAACCGGCAGCGCCAACAAGAGCTGGGCCAACGACTGGCACCTTTTATGCTGCGCCGCACCAAGGCCGAGGTGGTGAAAGAGTTGCCGGAAAAAACCGAGATTATTCAGTACGTGGAATTGCAGGGCAAACAGCGGGCGCTGTACGAAAGCATTCGGGTCAGCATGGAAAAGCGGCTGCGCACCCTGGTTGCGCAGAAGGGCATGGCCCGCAGCCATATCGAATTTCTCGATGCGCTGCTCAAGTTACGTCAGGCCTGTATCGACCCACGATTGGTCAAGCTGGAAAAAGCCGCCGATATCAAAGAGCATGCCAAGCTGGACTGGCTGGCGGATGCCATTCCTCGGTTACTGGAGGAAGGCCGTCATATTCTGGTGTTTTCCCAGTTTACCGAGGTGCTGAGCCTGATCGAAGCCGAGCTCCAGCAGCAGAATATCGGCTACAGCAAGCTCACCGGCAAGACCCGTAACCGCCAGCAGGCCATCGATCGCTTTCAGCAGGGTGACGCACGGGTATTCTTGATCAGCCTCAAGGCGGGTGGCAGCGGCCTGAACCTGACGGCGGCAGACGTGGTTATTCATGTAGATCCCTGGTGGAATCCGGCGGTAGAAAATCAGGCTACCGACCGGGCCCATCGGATCGGGCAGGACAAGCCGGTGTTCGTGTACAAGCTGGTGGCCGCCGATACGGTGGAAGAGCGTATTCAACAGATGCAGCAACAAAAACAGGCGCTGGCCGATGCCCTGTTCAGTGATGCCGGCAGCGCCGGCCTGCCCTCGGACTCAGATAGCCTGCTGGCACTGCTGAGCTAAATAGCGAACAAACCCTCCCTTTGCGTTGTATCTCGGCGTTTTGCCGATGATGTGTCAAAGGGGAGGGAGTAACCAATCGGACTAAACACATGATCTATTTGGTCGTAGTGTAAACATCGGACAAAGGGCCCGCTCCCCCGACTCGCCGTGAATCCCTCCCTGGAGGCTCAGCCGCGCCATCTGACCGCCAGGGACGGCGGGAATGCCGGAACGGCAGGAGCATTTTTCGGCCTTGCCGCGGATGGTCGGCTGAGCAGATCCCTTTATCCTCCCGTCGGCAGCGGAGTGATCTGTCAGCGGTGCTCACCGACGACTCTGAGCCCGAAAAGAGGCGGCTGGGATAGCTTCAGCCGACCATCACATGACAGGACGTCATGTGATGAGCGTCGCAGGGATGCGGTTTAGCGTGTCGGAAGAGGCTACCCAGTTGCCTCTGAGCATATTTTATGGGCTGACAGAGTTGTGACTGAGACAGCCTCACAATAGATTATCCCATGCCATAACCGGCCTGATGCAGGGCCCGGCGAAAATTCTGTTCTCGGCGGGGCTCAATCAACAAGCGGTTATCGCCCGCCGCCTGACACAAGCCGGCGGTAAGAGGATGGGTGGCGATGGCGGTCGCCGTCTGCTCGTCCCGACAGTGCAACAACAGCACTGTGCCTGCCGGCGTCACCGCCCGGGCATTGGCTTCGCAGCCGGCCAGCAGCTGCTCGCTATCTTCCGGCAGATAAGGCTGAGGATCGCGCTTGGCAATAAAGTCGCGCAACGGCGTCAGGCTGCCGCCGTTTTCCAGCAGGGTCAGCATTTTCTCCACCGACAACTGCCAGCCCTGCTCGTTCAGGCCATCCGCATAGCCTTCTATCAGCAACAGCTCGGCCTCACTCGGCGGTTGGTTGAACTGCAGTCGGTAACCTTTTTGCATGGTCAGGGCCGTTTGCCGGCTGGCCGACGGATCCTCATAGTCCTTGCTCAGTCCCAGACAATAGGCACCCAGCGCATTCAGCCGCACATAAAGCAGGCCATCGTACCGGCTCAGGCATTCGAGGTCATCGGCACCCCACATGAAGTCGTAGTCCGGCTCCGGCTGCTGGGGCGGCGCCAGCACCACATCTATCAGCCCCAGGGTGGCGGCGTATTCCAGCAGCACACAGCGCAAATATCGCCCCTGCAACACCTCCCACTCGGCATGGTAGAGAGTGCCGTAATGACGCTCGTAAATATAAAAGGCGCTGACATCCTCGGTGATCTCGAACTCATGGCCGCCGGTCAGCATGAAACGGGAAAAGGCCGGATAGGATACCCAGCCGCCGGCCGGACTTTCGGTCAGGGCCGCCGCTATCGCATGCCGGCGATCCGGCACCGGCGTCAGGGTCTGTGCGCCCTTGCCGGTCTGTCCCTTGATAATATCGATGCGGGAAAATTCGTCCAGCACCTGACTATCCAGCCAGTCCAGCCACAATTGCCTCAGGGTCCGATACAGCGGGGCCGACAGTTGCTTAAGCCCCTCGGCAGTCAGCACCAGCCGGCCGGCTTTTCGCTGTACCCAGCGAGAGGCCTGCAACAGCATGATCCAGCCAAAGGCCTTGATATGAGCCACTCCCGGGGCGTCTTCGCAGGGGTCGTCCGGGTAATATTCCTCCAACCGGCTCGAGAGCTTTTGCAGCAGCGCCTTGCCCGGCAGGCCGGTTTTGTCACTGACCTTGAGCTCGCCCTCCTGCAGCAATACCAGCATCAATCGCAACTCTCTTGCCGCCGCTCGCTCCCGTTCGACTATCACCGTATGGTCGGGCAACGGGGTTGGCAGATCACAGGGTGACAATACCGCCACCTCCGGAGGTGACACCAGTGATTTGAGCCGCTGCTGCAGCCAGTCCGGAATGCGCTGACCACTCAGGTAGCGCCCCGGCGGATAGAAAAACCACCCCAGTTTGTACTGCTCGGCCGGGGTGTGGTAGTAGTGATAACGCTTGGTAAACCAGGCCGGCACTGAGTCAAATTCGGCTTTAAAGCGGCGCTCATCAAACCAGCCGTCGCTGCCGTAAAGGCTGGTGCGCACCGCTTGCTGCTCCAGCGGTGACAGCGACTGCCAAACCAGTGCCAGCCCACTGCCGGACAGCCAGGTCTTGATGGCACTGATCAGCTCCGCCTTGCGGGTCGGTGCCGTGCCGGCGGCCGGACAGGATTTGAAACGGGGCTTGAGTTGATCCACGGTCAGCAAATTCAGAATATCCAGAAAAGCCTGATCATGATTGTTGGCTGGCACGAAGAACTCCTTTAAGTGGGGTTATGTCATCTTTGTTGACCGTCAGAGGTCGGTCTGCAGGCCGGACATGCTAGAATAAACCGTTTTTTAACGCCACGACTTGCTACAGGAGCTCCCGTGAAGGCGCACATACTGCTGAGCAGCCGGCAATGCCAACCTGGCCCGGTTGATCGAGCAGATAATGCAGAATATTCGGGAGAACCAGATCAGCGGGGTTTACGACATGACAGGCCCGGGCGTGTTCAATCAGGTGCTGGATTACCAAAAGGTGCCCACCACCTTCTATCGCACCACCTGCAATCAGGGCAGCTTTACCAACGAGCATTTTCAGTACATCGACAAGCCTCAGGGCAAGTGGACCAAGGAGCAGCACAAGGTCGATGTGGTTCGGAAAAATCCGCCGGAAAGCTGAAAAAGGGACATCTCATCCTGCCGGCAGACCATACAGACAGGTGCACGCTCTCGCTCAGCAAGGCCAGACGATGGCAATCTCCATCGGCGGCACAGGATCATCTGCCAGGCCAATCATTTCATGGTAAGGGGAGTGCTGCACCAGTACGGCACTGGCTACCTCCAGGCCCGCCAGTTGCTGCTTGATATGCTCGATGCTGCGAAACACCAGGGGCCGGCCATTATCGCCGGCCAACAAGTCGGTATTACCGGCTTGCGTCAGTTCAACCAGATACATGCACATGTCGTGTGACTGAATCGCCAGCCGTTCCACTTTCGGCTGTTCGCTCAGCAGATGGGTCAGAGTGATCATCCTGTCTTCCTCTCGTATCATTAAAAGTGCGTATCGATTCATTCTGACCGGCCTGTTGGTCGTCTTCATTCAGCAGCACAGCTCGACCTGCCCGAATAATTACTCGGTTTTTACGAAGTTTTTATCAGGTAAAAACTGATAGAGCCGAAGCGGCCTGCTGATCATAATGCAATTTGCGTGGAGGGCACTTCCGCAGCAAGCTATAGTTACCTTTGACTGGTCGTTGTATTTACAACGGCCATTTTTTTATCCGCCGTCTTCTGGTAAGCTTTGCCGCCCTTGGTTCCAGCCCCATGCTCGGCGCTGGCAGATAACCCCAGAACGGGCACGACATTATGGCGCACATCGGTACCTTATTTATTATTTCTTCCCCCAGCGGCGCAGGCAAATCCAGCCTGATCAAGGCGCTGTTGGAACGCCCCAGCGCCGACGGCAAGCTGCAGGTTTCCGTCTCTCATACCACCAGAGCCATGCGCCCGGGTGAAGTTGACGGGGTTCACTATCACTTTGTGGATCAATCTCAGTTCAAGACGCTGATAGACCGTGGTGCCTTTTACGAGTGGGCCGAAGTGTTCGGCAACTACTATGGCACCTCGCGCGAGTGGATCGATGCCCAGCTGGCAAAAGGTATCGATATTCTGCTGGATATCGACTGGCAGGGCGCTCGCCAGATCCGCGCCCAATCGCCCAGCGCCAAATCCATCTTTATTCTGCCGCCGAGTCGGGAAGAGCTGGAACGCCGGCTGAACGCTCGCCAGCAGGACAGTGCCGCTGTCATCAAGGGCCGCATGGACAAGGCGGTATCGGAAATGTCCCACTACAGCGAATACGACTATCTGCTGGTCAACGATACCTTCGAGCATGCGTTGAACCAACTCAGTTCCATTATCGAAGCCGAGCGTGCCAATACCGGCAAGCAGGCGATACGTTTCCAGGACTTGCTTTCCGGACTACTGGCGGAATAAGCTAAGATCCATTAGAATTTTGCACCTTTTTTAATCATTGGAGTCCATTATGGCACGCGTTACTGTTGAAGATGCTGTTGAGCAGGTAGGCAACCGTTTTGATCTGGTTCTGGTTGCTTCCCGTCGCGCCCGCCAACTGGCCACCCAGGGCAAGGATCCGCTGGTCGCGGTAGAAAACGACAAGCCGACCGTGGTTGCCCTGCGCGAAATCGAACAAGGCCTGGTTAACCATGCGGTGATGGATGTACAGGATCGCCAGGAACAGCAGGAAATGGAAGCGGCCGAGCTGGCTGCCGTTGCCGCCATCGCCGAAGGCCGCATCTAAACCCGGTGTGTCCTCCGGCTTGTGCCGGCCGGCCCGTTCCGCCCGGAGCGGGCCAGACCTCTGAATTGCGTATTAACGGCATCGACCGTCGGGGTATCACTTGTATCTATTTGAATCTCTCAAAGAGCTTGCCACCAGTTATCTGCCGGCCGAGCAGGTAGAGCAACTCAAGGTTGCCTACGTGGTGGCTCGGGACGCCCATCAGGGGCAGGCCCGATCCAGCGGCGAACCCTATATTACCCACCCGGTCGCGGTGGCACGTATTCTGGGAGAGATGCACCTCGATCACGAAACCCTGATGGCCGCCTTGCTGCACGATGTCATCGAAGATACCCCGGTCACCAAAACCATGCTTGAACAACAGTTCGGCCCGGCGGTGGCCGATCTCGTTGAAGGCGTGTCCAAACTCGACAAGCTCAAGTTTCGGGATCGCAAGGAAGCCCAGACCGAAAACTTCCGCAAAATGGTGCTAGCCATGACCCAGGATATTCGGGTCATCCTGATCAAGCTCGCCGACCGCACCCATAACATGCGTACCCTGGGCGCCCTGCGTCCGGACAAACGCCGCCGTATCGCCCGGGAAACCCTGGAAATTTATGCCCCCATCGCCAATCGGCTGGGCATTCACAGCATCAAGAACGAACTGGAAGAGCTGGGGCTCGAAGCACTCTACCCCATGCGTACTAGGGTGCTGCGCGAATCGGTACGCCGGGCCCGCGGCAACCGCCGCGAGATCATTCAGTCGATTCTGGAAGAAGTCAGCGGCCGGCTGGAAGATGCCCGCATCGACACCCAGGTCAAGGGCCGGGAAAAGAACCTGTTTTCCATCTACCACAAGATGGTGAAGAAAGAGCTGCAGTTCCACGAAGTCATGGATATCTATGCCTTTCGAGTTATCGTGAAAGACATCGATACCTGCTATCGGGTGCTGGGCCAGATGCACACCCTGTACAAGCCGCGCCCGGGCCGCTTCAAGGACTACATCGCCATTCCCAAAACCAACGGTTATCAGTCGCTACATACCTCGCTGGTGGGGCCACATGGCGTGCCGGTGGAAGTACAGATCCGTACCGAATACATGGATCAGATGGCCGATAAAGGGGTGGCCGCGCACTGGGCCTACAAGCAGGACAGCGAACGCTCCGATACCACCGCTCAGGTGCGCGCCCAGCGCTGGATGCAAAGCCTGCTCGAACTGCAGCAGAGCGCCGGCTCTTCGTTTGAATTTATCGAAGGGGTCAAAACCGACCTGTTTCCGGATGAAATCTATGTGTTCACCCCGGAAGGGCGCATTCTGGAGCTGCCTTCGGGCGCCACCCCGGTCGACTTCGCCTACGCGGTGCACACCGACATCGGCCATGCCTGCGTTGGCTCCCGGGTTGACCGCCAGCCGTTTCCGCTCAGCCAGCCGCTGCACTCGGGCCAGACCATCGAAATCATCACCGCCCCCAGCGCCCGCCCCAATGCGGCCTGGCTCAACTTCGTGGTCACTGCGCGCGCCCGCACCAAAATTCGTCAGTTCCTGAAGAACCTGCGTACCGAAGAGTCGGAGCTATTGGGCAAACGGCTGCTCAACCACGCCCTGGGTGCCAAGAACCTGGAAGACATTCCGGCCGAGCGCATCGAGCAGGTACTGAAAGACACCAGGCATGGCTCCATCAAGAGTCTGCTGGCGGACATCGGCCTGGGTAATGCCATGAGCGTGGTGGTGGCGCGCCGGCTATTGAGCCAACCGGACGAAGTACCGGCAGAACGTACCAAATCCATGAAGAAGATGCCGATTCGTGGCGCCGACGACATGCTGCTCAATTTTGCCAACTGCTGTCGTCCCATTCCCGGTGACCCCATCGTCGCCCATATCAGCCCCGGCCGCGGCCTGGTGGTGCATCTGGAGTCATGCAAGAACATCCGTGGCTACAGCAAGGAGCCGGACAAGTATCTGCCGGTGCAGTGGGACATGGAGCAGGACTTCGATTTCGAGTTCAAAACCGAAATCGGCATCGAGATCATCAACCATCAGGGTGCCCTGGCCGAGCTGGCCAATGTGATTGCCGCCACCGGCGCCAACATTCACAGCATCGCCACCGAAGAAAAGGATGGCCGGGTCTACGTGGTCGAGTTGCTGATCACCACCAAGAGCCGCATTCATCTGGCCAACATCATGCGCAAGATCCGGGTTACGCCCAACGTGCTCAAGGTCTATCGCCTGCGCAAGTAAATACGGTGAAGAGTGAGGGGAAAGGAATTAACCCCCCCCTCACGCCTCACGCCTCACGCCTCACGCCTCACGCCTCACGCCTCACGCCTGGCATTGTGTAATCCCTCCCTCTTTCACGCTACACTGCCAGTCATCTTGTTTAATAGCGAACCGCTCGGAGCCTTCTATGCTCGCTCGCCTGTTCCTGATCGGGATTTGCCTGCTTATGAATACCGCCGCCGCCATTGCCCTCCCCCGCCTGACCACCGAAGCCGAACTCGGCGAGCTCGGTCAGTCCGGGCTGAATGCCTTCTGGCAACAACAGGCGAAACAGGGGCAGTTCGCCACGACCGACGGCCTGGAATTACCCTACGCCAGCCTGAGCCGTCCCGAGCATCAGAAAGCCATCATACTGGTCAACGGCCGCACCGAAAGCTATCTCAAGTATCAGGAGCTGGCGCGGGATCTATTCAACAACGGTTATAACGTCTACCTCTACGATCATCGCGGTCAGGGCCTGGCCCCCCGACAGCTCAAGGATCCGCTGATGGGGTACGTGGCAGACTTTGACGATTACGTACAGGATCTGGAGCAGTTCGTGCAGCAGGTGGTGCTGATGGAGCCGGTGAACAGCCTCTACCTGCTGTCCCACTCCATGGGCGGCACCATCTCGGCGCTGTGGCTGAGCGAAACCCGGGTCCGGCTGCAGGCGGCGACGCTATCGTCACCCATGATGGGGATTTATCTCGGGCCTCTGCCGCGCTGGCTGGCCGACGGCCTGATTGCCACGCTCGATACCGGCTGTCGCTGGCTGGGTCGGGAGGCCTGCTATGCGCCCGGCCAGGGCGGCGGTTATGTAGAGGTGCCCTTCGAAGACAATGAGCTGACCCACAGCGAACTGCGTTATCGGCTGTTTCGCGATCTGTACCGGCAACAGCCCGAATTACAGCTGGGCGGCGCCAGCCTGAACTGGCTGCAACAGGCACTCAAGGCCGGCGACCGCACCATAGCCCGGGCCAGCCGCATTGCCACTCCCCTGTTGGTGTTGCAGGCCGGTAACGATGTGGTGGTGGACAACCGCGCCCAGAATCGCTTTTGCCAGGCCCTCGCCCATTGCGAGGGTGGGGCCCCCAAGGTCATCAAGAAGGCATCCCACGAGCTGTTTATCGAACGGGATCGTCAGCGCCAGCAAGCACTGGAAGCCGCGCTGTCGTTCTTCGAGCAATACCCCTGAAGTGATGGGGATGACTCACCACTCATACCATCGAAAGTATGGCCTGCCACTCGGCCTCGCTCACCGGCATCACCGACAGCCGGCTGCCTTTTTGCACCAATGGCAGCCCGCTTAACGCCGGATTGGCCTTGAGTGCGGCCAGCGGCACCAGCGGCAGTTTGCGCTCAAAGCCAAGCTCCACCGCATACCAGCGGGGTTGTTCCGGATTGGATTTATCATCGAAGTAGGGGCTGGTCGGGTCGAAGGCGAACGGGTCGGGAAAACCGGCGCGCTCCACCTTGCCGATGCCGGCGATGCCTACCCGTTTACAGCTGGAATGATAAATGAAGACCCGATCCCCCACCTGCACCCGATCACGCAGAAAATTACGGGCCTGATAGTTGCGCACCCCTTCCCAGACGGTGTTGGCACGGGCCAAATCATCGATGGAAAAGGTATCGGGCTCGGTCTTGAACAGCCAGTAGGCCATGGTATCCCCTCTTGTTTATTTTGTGATGCCAGGCTGGCAGCCGCCAGCCGGCTATGGCAACCTTGTTTGACCGCGATGATACATACTCACTTCATAGATAGTCACTTTGATATCCAGTCACTTTGCACGGAGAAATACGCGATGTACAAACCCTGGTGGCTTGCTCTGGCACTGTTGCTGAGTGCCTGTGGCGGCACTCCCGAGATGCCGGTACCCCAACCCACTGCTGTGCCGGAGGTCGAGGCCGAGCCTCAGCCCTTCGAAAATGAAGTGATCAGCGTTCCGGTCAGCCCGGTACAAACCCTGCCGAGCGACTGGTGAGCATGGAAAAATACATCGGCATCATGTCCGGTACCAGCCTGGACGGCATCGATGCAGTACTGGTAGCCACCGACGGCGAGCGGGTCACGCTGCTGGCGCGCACCGGCAGCCCCTTCGAGCCCGGCCTGCGCCGGCGGTTGCTGGCCCTGGCCGGGGGCGACGCCGTCACGGCCCGACAATGGGGCGAGCTGGACGCCGAGCTCGGCCAGGCCTATGCCGCCGTCACCCTGCAATTGCTGCATGAGTCGGGCCACAGCGCCGAACACATCCGAGCCATCGGCTGCCACGGTCAGACGGTCTGGCATCAACCCGCCGGGCCTCTGCCGTTTTCGCTGCAACTGGGCGACGGCAACCGGCTGGCGGCCGACACCGGTATCATCGCCATCAACGACTTTCGCCGCAAAGACATGGCCCTGGGTGGCCAGGGCGCCCCCCTGGTGCCCGCCTTTCATCAGCGGGTACTGGGTGGCGTGGATCATGTGCGCATCCTGGTCAACATCGGCGGCATCGCCAACATCACGGTGCTGGCACCGGACCAGCCGGTGCTCGGCTTTGATGTCGGCCCCGGCAACATGCTGATGGATCTCTGGGCTCGCCGCCATCTCGGCCAGCCGTATGATAACAACGCCGCCTTCGCCCTGCAGGGCCGGGTCGATACCGCGCTGCTGAACCGGCTGCTGGCCGAACCCTGGCTGGCCCTGCCCGCCCCCAAGAGCACCGGCCGCGAGCTGTTCAGCGAAGCCTGGCTGAATGCCCGACTACCCGTAGAGATAAAACCGGCCGACGTGCAGGCGACGCTGGCCGAATTTACCGCCACCGCCATCGCCAACGAGGTCGATAAATGGCCGGCGGGCGAACTGCTGGTGTGCGGCGGCGGCGGCCATAACCCGCTGCTGATGCAACGGCTGGCCGCCCTGCTGCCAAACTGGCGGGTCGATACCAGCAACAGCGCCGGCGTGGATATGGACGCCATGGAAGCCATGGCCTTTGCCTGGCTGGCCCACCAGACGATGCACAACCTGCCGGGCAATCTGCCGGAGGTCACCGGTGCCCGCCGCCCCGCCATTCTGGGCGCTATTCATCTGCCGGGATAATCCCCTTGAGAAGCGTAAAGAACGGCATTATCTCTTGTAGGGTCGATTTCAATCGACCAGAACGGTAGCACGGCTCAAACGGCCGAATACTCTTTACACAATATATCGACCCTATGTTTCCCATATGGAGCACCGCCATGGATACCAAAGATCTGCTCAAGGCTCTGGCCCGACTCGCCTCCGAAGGCCGCAATCCCGACACCCTGCACATCGACCGGCAGTCGACCCTGGATATTCTGACCACCATCAACACTCAGGATAAACAGGTACCGGAAGCGGTTGAACGCGTTCTGCCCGCCATCGCCGCCGCCGTCGATACCATAGTGGCGGCCTTTCACCGGGGTGGCCGACTGGTTTATATGGGGGCCGGCACCAGCGGCCGCCTGGGCGTACTGGACGCGTCCGAGTGCCCACCCACCTTCAGCGTGCCAGAGGGCATGGTAGTCGGGCTGATTGCCGGTGGCCCACAGGCCATGTTTCGCGCGCAGGAAGGGGCGGAAGACAACGAACAGCTGGGCGCCCAGGATCTGCAACGGCTCGAACTGAACGCCAATGATGTGGTGGTGGGTATCGCCGCCAGCGGCCGCACCCCCTATGTACTGGGCGGGCTGCATTATGCCCGCCAGCAGGGGGCGGCAACGGTGGCGCTGGCCTGCAATGGTGATTCTCTCATCGGCCAGGCGGCCGACATCCAAATCGAGCCCGAGGTCGGTCCCGAGGTGATCACCGGCTCGACCCGGCTCAAATCCGGTACCGCCCAGAAGCTGGTGCTCAACATGCTGACCACCGCCAGCATGATCCGCCTGGGCAAGGTGTATCAGAATTTGATGGTGGATCTGAATGCCAGCAACCTGAAGCTGCAGGCCCGGGCCCAGCGCATCGTGATGCAGGCCACCGGCGTGGACGAGCAGGCCGCCGCCCTGGCACTGCAACGGGCAGACCAGCAGGTGAAACTGGCCATACTGATGCTGCTCTCCGGCCTCGACAAGGCCGAAGCCGAAGCCCGGCTAAGGCACGGCCAGGGCGTACTACGCCGGGCGCTGGAATAAGCGACCCGCCGCCGCGCGCTCAGGCCGACTCTTGTTCGACAGTGACATTGTCGGCCAACCCGACCTCAACCCGGTTGCGGCCGCCGCTTTTGGCGCGGTACATCGCATCGTCGGCACGCTTGAGCATCTCCTTGGACTGATCACCGGGCTGAATGGCCGCCACCCCGAAGCTGCAGGTACGGTGGCCAATCACCGGAAAGTGAGCCTGTTCGATGTACCGACGCAGGCTCTCGGCCAGCTGACGCGCCCCCTCCAACCCGGTATTAGGGCAAATGATCAGAAACTCCTCGCCACCCCAGCGGCCCGGACAGTCGCTGAGCCGGGTGTTCAGGCGCATCAGATCGGCAAGCTGGCGCAACACCTGGTCGCCCACCTGATGACCACAGCTATCGTTGACCTGCTTGAAGTGATCCACATCCAGCATCACAATCGCAAAACCGGTACCGTAACGCTCGTAGCGGTGAATTTCCTGGATCATCAGCGCTTCAAGACGGCCACGGTTGGCCAGGCCGGTCAGCACATCGGTGGTGGATAGCCGCTCAAGCTCACGGTTCTTGCGCTCCAGCACGGCCTGGTGCTCAACCTGCCCGGTGATATCCACCACGATCCCGATATAGCGCGCCTCGCTGGCGTCCGGATCATCATAGCGCCGCGCTACGCAACGGAACCAGCGCACCTGGTTATCATCGTTAAGCACGCGCCCTTCGCAGTACCAATCCGGGTGCTGGCGGGCCATGGTTTCCTGCCAGCTGCTTAGCACCGATTCAAGATCGTCCGGGTGCAGCATGTCGGTCCAGCCAAATCCGCGCAGCTTATCGGCAGAGGCGCCAAGCATGTCGCAGAAATACCGGTTGGAATAAATATTCCGGCCGCTCGCATCCGACTCGAAAATCCCCATGGGGGAGAACTCGGACAGCGCCCGAAAACGTGCTTCACTGCTGCGCAGCGCCTCTTCCGACTGTTTGCGTTCGGTCAGGTCGGCAATATTGATGGCGACACTCTCGATGTGGCCATCGTCTCCGGTAATGGGATGACCGGTCATGCGGCAGAAACGCCGTCCCGCCCCCTTGAACTCAATCCAGCCTTCGGTAACAAACGGCGTTCCCTTCAGCGCCGTATCCAGGTTGCCCTTCATCCGGCTATTGAACAGCTCGTCGCCATACAGCTCCCACCAGGCATGCCCTTCTATCTCGTCGCGCTCCCGGTGGTGGTAATCGAGGTAACGGCGATTGACCTGCTGATAGCAATAATGGGTATCCACCAGTGCCATCAGCTCGTCGGCGGCGTTAACGATTTCACGATACCGATACAGGCGCGCTTCGAATTCGCGCTGCTCGGTCACGTCGTGACTGATCGCAAAGTAGCTGACCACTCGGCCGTCCACATCGCGCACCGGCGTAACCATCGCCTGCTCGACCCGTTCGCTGCCATCACGCATGCGGTTGATGAACTCGCCCTGCCACGTCTGTTCGAGCTTCAGCTCGCGCTGCAGGGCCTGATAGGTGGCCGCCGGCGTCTGGCCCGACGACAGCATGTTCGGTTTCTGACCCAGCACCTCTTCGCTGCTGTAACCGCTGCGCATCAGAAAGACGCGGTTCACATAAATGATGCGACGGTCGAGATCGGTAATCATGATCGGCGACGGCACCTGCTCGATAGCCTGATACAGCCGGACCAGATCGTTGGCGGCCTGGCGCTCGCGGGCGCGACTGTTCCGCCAGTGCTGCAGAAACGCCAGCGACAACAGCAGCACCACGCCCAGGCCCGCACCGGCAAATAAGGCACGAAACGTCCAGCCGGCCAGCACCCGTTCCCGCTCAATCGCCGCAAAGGCTCTGATCGGTTGCTGGCCCAGCTGGCGAATCGCAAACAGATACTGCTCGCCAAAAACAAGACGCGTACCGTAGGCACTGAACAGATCGAGTTCAAGCTGTTGATCCAGTTGCCGCAGCACCTGCAGCTTCTGCTGCTCAAAGCTGGAGCCGGTCACCATCAGGGGGCGGTTGCGGTTATCGAGCAACATCAGGTGTTGCCCGCCGTAGCCATCGCCACTTTCCAGCTCGGAGTCGATGCGTTCCGGGTCTACCATGGCCAGCAAGACACCGATCAGCTGGCCCTCGGGGCCCCTCACCAGCTCGGCCACCCCCAGACGCCCGTTTTCGATTCCCGTAAACGACTGGCTGCCGGCCTTCAGGCCGTCGATGACCCAGCCCGGCGCCAGATGCCGCACCCCGAGCGTCTGGCCGGCGCTGGCGGCAACCCGGCCATCGGGATGATAAAGCGTCAGGCTGTCCAGCGCCGACGTTTCCAGCAGCGAGCCCAATAACAAGCGCCGCAGATCGGTCTGCGCGTCGAGGGGTTGCGAACGGGATTCCAGCGTATGACGGGTGTCGTGTAGCACATGATCGGCCGAGACGAAGGCGATATCCACCGCGCTGCCGAAGGCCCGCAGTTGCGTCTGCAGACGCTCACCGGCACTTTGCAGCGAGTAGCGGTAATCCTGATACAAGCCCCAGGCGAGCATGACCGTCATCACCAGCAGCAGTGCCACCGTGCCCGGAAAAATGGATCGCGCCAGTCGGTTATCCTGCTGACTGCTCTGTACCGACAAATGAAACGGCTGGGACGTCATCGCTGGTCAACCACCTGTTGAGCTCGTTCGACCAGCAACGGGTCGATCCCTATTTCATGCACCAGCGCCGGCTGTTGCTTGCCGGCAATATGGCGCCATTGCGCCAGCACCTTTTCATCCGGCTTGACGATCTCGACCCCGCGCTCCAGCAGCACCTTGCGCGCTTCGCGCTGTGCCCTGGCCGCCGCCTCGCGCTGCGCATCGACCACCTGATCCCAGGTGTCCCGCACCAGTTGGCGCAACTCCTCGGACAACCCATTCCAAAACCGGGCATTGATCATCGGCACATACTGGGCAAAATACTCCATATCCTCGAAGCCGAAGCGAATGCCTTTGCTCCAGAGGGCCGCGCTGCGCACGGTTTCATGGGTGGTAAGCATACCCTGCACCTGCCCGCGCTCCAGTGCATTGGGCAGATCGGGCCAGGCAATCAGCACCGGCTCGGCCTTGAACGCCTCCAGCCGGCCCCGGTTGGCGGCGCCGCCGGGAATGCGAACCCGCAGACCGGCCAGATCGGCGTGGCGGCTCACATGCGCGTCGGTAAAATAAAGATGGGCATGGCCCAGATCCAGCCAGCGTCCGAGCACCCTGACGCCCAGATCCGACTCGATTCGCCGGCTCACCATGTGACCAATCTCGCCATCGCGCACCGCGTAGTGCTGCTCGGCCGCACGGCCGTAGAACAACGGCAGCATGTAAAGGCCCACATCGGGCACATAGCGATCCAGTTGCCACATGCCCGGCACCACCATTTCGACCTTGCCGCCGGTCAGCGCCGCAATCGCGTCGCGGTCGCGAAACAGCCGGGCACTATGATGAAAACGAACCTCGAGCCGCCCGTCACTGGCACGTTCGAGCTGCCGGGCAAAGCGGGCAATAGCCTGGGTCTGAACATGTTCGGCGGTATTTTCGGTCGAGATCCGCAGCACCTGGGGGAGCGACGCTTGCGCCCGGGCGAGACCATTGCCGCCCAGCAGAGTCAGCATAGCCGCCAGCACGGCAAACCATCGTCGAGAGTTGATGAATATTTCCTTCATTGCCACTTGTCTTCCTGATAAGGCCGGGTTCGAGTCGATGAAAAGGCTCAATTATTCGCCACCCCGGCAGTATATCCGAGGCCTCTTTGCAAATCATTGATTTAGCTCGTAGTTAGGGTCTTTTTTGCGAAAATGTGGTCTTGCAGAATAGTCCTGCAGCGCAGGCCGGAAGGGATCCATGAGGATCTTTCCTGAATGGCCGGTGCTCCGGCCCGGCAGCATGGGCACGAGACGGTCACTCGATGGAATCGTCCTCTTCACGAGCCAGGCGCGCGCGCAGTTTTTCCTCCCGCCGGCGATACCAGTGGGCCTTGAACGCCGTCCACCAGTCGGCAGACAACTCGCCACCATGGGCTTCCAGTATGGCGATCACCCGATCCAGGGTCAGCACGGCAGCATCGTAGTCGATATCCAGCCAGTGCTTGCGCACCACCACCTTGGCCACGCCGGGCTCGGCGGCAAACACCTCGGCCAGCAGCTCTATCTGCAGCTGATTGAGGTGATCAAGTTTCAGATGTCGCTTGACCAGCGCCACCTCGGCCTGTCCCTCGTTGGGTAATGTGCTCATATAGCTCCCCTTCTCATAAACCCGTTGGCCGTGCCGACGGTCTGGCCTGAGCCCGGAGTAAACGGTTAACCGGGACACCCCGCTCGGCCTTGCATCCTGGTTACCAAGACCGAGTCAAGCGCAAGCCCTGTTCAAAAGCAAGCACCGGAGCGTTGCAAAGGCCCATTCGCTGCGTCACCATACAGAGTAACCACAATGTGGAAACCACTTCCATAGTTCATTATCGAGAGGTCATCATGGACACCACCGTTACCCTCAAGGCTACCGCCACCCAGGCCGCCGTTACCCTGCCCGCCATCGGTCAGGGTTCCTGGTACATGGGCGAAGGTCTGGCTCCCCGTCGCGATGAAGTGCGCGCCCTGCAGCAAGGGCTGGATCTGGGGCTTCGGCTGATCGATACCGCCGAAATGTATGCAGACGGCGGTGCCGAAGAAGTGGTGGGCGAGGCGCTCAAAGGGCGGCGGGAACAGGCGTTTCTGGTGTCCAAGGTGTATCCCTGGAATGCGGGCAAGCGCAGCGCCATTCAGGCCTGTGAAGACAGCCTGCAGCGACTGGGCACCGATTATCTGGATATGTATCTGCTGCACTGGCCCGGCAGCATTCCGTTGGAAGAAACCTTGCACGCCTTCGAGCAACTGCAGGCCTCCGGCAAGATAAAGCGTTTCGGGGTGTCCAACTTCGACATCGACGAACTGCAGCAATGGCATCGGCTGAGCGGTGACGACAGCGCCGTCAATCAGGTGCTGTATCACCTGGGCTCTCGGGGCATAGAGCATTCGCTGCGCCCCTGGCAACGCCAGCAGAACATGCCGGTCATGGCCTACTGCCCGCTGGCTCAGGGCGGCCGCCTGCGTCGTGAGCTGTTCGGTCACCCCGAACTGCAGGCCCTTGCCGCCGAACTAAAGGTTACGGTGCCCCAGCTGCTGCTGGCCTGGGCCATTCGCCCGGTCGACGGTCAACGCGACGTGATCGCCATTCCCAAGGCGGTGCAGCCGGAGCACGTACGCCAGAACGCCGAGGCCCTGAACCTGGTGTTGAGTAACGAAGCGTTGGCCCGACTGGATGCCGCCTTTCCGGCTCCCGGCCGCAAGACAGCGCTGGATATTGTTTAAACTACCTGGCCGGCGCACCAGCCGGCACTCCAGGCCCACTGGAAGTTGTAGCCTCCCAACCAACCGGTCACATCCACCACCTCGCCGATAAAATAGAGGTTGGGCACCTTGCTGGCCATCATGGTCTTGGATGAGAGTTCATTGGTATCCACGCCGCCCAGGGTCACCTCGGCGGTGCGGTAGCCCTCGGTGCCGCCGGGTTTCAATGGCCAGGCGGACAACAACTGCTCGATGGCCGCCAGCTCTTTGGGCACATACTGCTTTAGCGGCTTGTTGGTGATGCCTTCCCGCTCCAGCAGCGTTTCTACCAGCCGTTTGGGCAGGTAACGGCTCAGCCAGGTTTTAAGTTCCTGATTGGGGCTGTCGGCCACGCCCTGAGTCAGCCGACCGGCGGGCAGCAGCTCGAACTGCACCTGTTCGCCCGCCTGCCAGTAAGACGAAATCTGCAGCACCGAGGGGCCGGACACGCCGCGATGGGTAAACAGCAGGCTTTCGGCGAAACGGGTGCCGTCTTCACTTTCGGCCACCACCGGCAGCGACACCCCGGCCAGCGGCTCCAGGGTAGCCTTGTCTTCCGGCTGCAGGGTAAAAGGCACCAGACCGGCACGGGTAGGCAGCACCTTGAGCCCGAACTGCTCCGCCAGCTTGTAACCAAAGGGCGAGGCACCAATCTTGGGCATCGACAGGCCGCCGCTGGCCACCACCAGTGACTGACAGCTCACTTCCTCGGTGGCCGTGGCCACCATAAAACCGTCGCCCAGTCGGTCGACGTTGAGAACGTCGGCGCGCAGCCGTATGGTTACCCCGGCGTCTTCACACTCTTTTACCAGCATATCGACGATGTTCTGCGCAGAATCATCGCAGAACAGCTGGCCCAGGGTCTTTTCGTGATAGGCGATGCCGTGTTTTTCTACCAGCGCGATGAAGTCCCACTGGGTATAGCGCGCCAGCGCCGACTTGACGAAATGCGGGTTGCCACACAAGTAGGCGGACGGCTCCACGAAATAATTGGTGAAGTTGCAGCGCCCGCCGCCCGACATCAGTATTTTGCGACCGATGCGCTTGCCGTGATCCAGCAGCAGTACCTTGCGGCCCCGCTTGCCCGCCTCGGCGGCACACATCAGACCGGCGGCACCGGCACCGATCACAATTACATCCCAGGCTTTCATGGCACTCACACTCTCGCTGACAACAAAGGCGCTATTCTAGCGATCGCACCGCCGCTCGGCTATGCCGACACCGGCGACAGGGTTATAATTCGCGCCATGAGTATTCTCGCCGCACAATTTCAACAGCTGAGCGCCCTGCTGCACCGTACCCGCGGTGACTGGCAACTTGCCCCCTTCGCCTGCAAGGCGCTGCCCTGGCCCGAGCTGGCACCGGCGCTGATGGCGCCAAATGAAGCCCAACTCGACGCCCTGGACGAAGACGACACCGCCGCCCTGGCCTTTTTGGCGCCATTCCGGCCCGACATGGTGGCGGCTCATGATTTTCAGTTACCCGAGCTGAAACGGGCAGCCGACTACGCCACTCCGCGTTGGAGCAACGGCATTCCCGGCCGAAAATGGGCGCAAATCAGGGATTTTGCCGCCAATATCACCACAGAACACCCCATACTGGAATGGTGTGCCGGCAAGGGCCACCTGGGTCGCCTGCTGGCCCAGCAAGATACACAACCGGTGACCAGCCTGGAATGGAATGCCGATTTATGCCGCCAGGGCGAGCAACTCGCCGGGCAGCTGACGCTCGACCATCACTTTGTGTGTGCCGATGCCCTGAGCGCCGATGCCGCCCAGTGGTTTCGGCCCGAACAACAGGCGCTGGCATTGCACGCCTGCGGCGAACTGCATTTGCGTTTTCTGCGCCATGCCGCCGCCGCCGGCACGCGCCGGCTGGCGCTGTCACCCTGTTGCTATCACCTGATCGACGGTGAGCATTACCGCCCGCTGTCGGCCGCCGGCCGGCAGCAAAACTTGCAGCTGGATCGCCAGAGCCTGCGGCTGCCGTTGCAGCAACAGGTCACCGGGGGCGAACGGGTGCGCCGCCTGCGCCACATCGAGCTGACCTGGCGGCTGGCGTTCGACGAACTGCAACAGAGCCTGACCGGCAGCCTCGATTATCTACCGCTGCCGGCCTTTCCCAAACGGCTGCTGAGTGGCGATTTTGCCGACTTTGCCCGCTGGGCCTGTGAGCAGAAGTCGCTGCCGGTGCCGGACAGCATCGACGGCGAGCACTGGCTGCAACGGGCCGATAGCCGCCGTCTGCTGGTGAAACGCATCGAGCTGGTGCGCCACCGGTACCGTTATCTGCTGGAGCTGTGGTTGCTGCTGGATCGCGCCCTGTACCTCGAAGAGCAGGGCTATCGCGTGAGCCTCGGCACCTTTACCGACCGGCTCAATACCCCGCGCCGCTATCTGCTGCAAGCCAATAAAACATAACAGGACCTTTCACCCCGCCCGCAGGGCGAAGTCGTGAAACGGACAGGAGAGCCCGTGAAAACATCATTGCGCATCATTCCCCCCAGCGCCTTCGACCTGGTGATGATGGTGTTATCCATCATCTCGGTGGTGGCCATAGTGCTGTACCAGTTTGGCCCTTTCGATGAGACAGAAAAAGAGCTGCTGCTCTATGTAGATACGTCCATCTGCATGATTTTACTCAGTCATTTTTTCTATGGCTTGCTGGTCGCACCCAACAAGCGGCGCTTTTTAAGCACGCACTGGATCGACTTTATCGCCTCGATTCCGGCGATTGACGTGTTGCGCTATGGGCGGATTTTTCAGGTACTGCGGGTGTTGCGCATGCTGCGGGTGGCCAATCAGGTGATTCGCCATCTGTGGAAGAACAGCGAAAGCACGGTACTGGCCTCCATGCTGCTGGTCCTGGTGGTGGTACTGGGGGGCAGCGCCATCGCCATTCTGATGGCCGAAGCCGGCGCGCCCGGCTCCAATATCGACACCGCCGAAGACGCCATCTGGTGGGCCCTGGTCACCATTTCCACCGTCGGCTACGGCGACCACTATCCGGTCACCACCGCCGGGAGAGTGATCTCCGCTATCGTCATTTTTACCGGGGTGTCGCTGTTCGCCGGTATCTCGGGCCTGGTTGCCTCCACCCTGTTGAATCCCAAAACAGGACAGCAGCTGGAAACCTCGGAGCGGCATATCCAGGCCGGTGAAGCACATAACCAGGAAGAGCTGACACAGCGCCTGAACGCGTTGCAGGGCGAGGTGGCCTCGCTCAGAGCGGAAATCGGTGCGCTCAAATCATTGCTGCAGGGCAAAGAACCCTGACGGCCACACAATATCCGTCAATCCCGAGCGGGTTCTGCTTGTATCCTGACCAATATCTGGCCTATGCTGCTGAACAGCTGGGGGCTTGCAGAAGTTCCATACAGCTCACGGTTTATCGGCTAATGGATTGATAGACTTATAAAAAAGGAGAGGTGCAATGACAGAACCCTATCAGTATAAACACATACTGGCTGCCGTTGACATGAGCGAAAGCAATCGCAAGGTCATCGCCAAGGCAGTAGACAGAGCTCGGGCCAACAACGCCAAATTGTCAGTCATTCATGTGGATGTGGATCTCAAGGATCTCTATACCGAGATGATCGACATCGATATCGACAACATTCAGGATCAGGTGGTCGCCGACGCCAAGCAGCGCCTGGAAGATTACCTGGCCGGCATCGACTACCCCATCGAGAAAAAGCTGGTCATCTGCGGCGATCTGGCGCTGAAAGTGAACGAAGCGGTCGATCAGCATCAGGTTGATTTGCTGATTTGCGGCCACGAGCAAAGCTTCTGGAGCCTGCTCACTTCCTCGGCGCGTCAGCTGATGAACACGGTCCCCTGTGATCTGCTGGTGGTCCCCCTGCCCAAAAACTGATGTTCAGGGCGACTGGCACAGCCGGTCGCCCACTTCCTCCAGTAATTGCCTCAACCAGATCAGCGCCGGGTCAAACTCGGTCAGCGGATGCTGCGCCAATACATAGGTACTGCGTAAAGACTCGCTCAGCCGATGTTGCTGCAACGGGTAATAGTGACAAAAATCCCGCGCTATCAGCTCCGGCACCATGGCCAGATATCGGCCGGTCGCCAGCAACTTGGGCAGGGCCTCGAAGCTCGGCACCCACACGGCAATATGCCGCTCCAGTCCCTTTTTCTTCAGCCAGCTTTCAATCAGGGTCTGATTGTGCCCCCAGGTCGAGGTGGACACATGACTCCAGCCCACCAGCAACTCGGCAGAAAGCCGCTCGGGCAACTCGCTGGTCAGGGCCGACAGGCACATCATGGGGTTGTCGAACCAGGGCTCGACCAGCAGCCGGGGTGACAGGTGATCGCCATCGGCGAAGGCCACCACCAGATCCAGGCCGCCGCGAGACAGGCTGTCTTCATAATCGGAATGTACCAGTTCGGTTACCGCCAGGCGGCAAGCCGGCGCCCGTTGATGCAGCAACTCCACCAGCAGCGGCACGGCGCCGTGCTCGATGGACGACGGCACCGCCAGCCGAAAGGTACGCCGGGACAAAGCCGGATCAAACCCCGCCGACTGCCGTACCCCCTGCTCCAGCAGCAGCAGGGCCTGGCGCACCGGCGCCGCCAGCGCCTGGGCCCTTTGCGTCGGCCGCATTTCCTTGCGGGTCATCACGAACAGCGGGTCGTCCAGCGTCTGCCGCAACCGGGCCAGGGCATGACTGACCGTCGACTGGGACAGGTTCAGCTGCTCGGCGGCCCGGGTAACGTTGCGGCTTTGCATCAGCACGTCGAACACCCGCAACAGGTTCAGATCCAGCCGTTGGTACAGATTATCCATCGATATTCACCATGGCTTTATGATGATAATTCATTTTTGACATAAGTGATCAGACCATAGAATAGCGCCCTCAAACAAGTTTATCGTCGGCGTGGTGAAGCAATTCATCCGACAGCCGGGTCGAACAAGGTTCTGGGCATGGTGGCATCATGGGGGGTACTGCCTGTCTATCGTCGTTGACGGATTATTCGAGGTAATCCGACAATGGCGGTACAAACGGAATATTCAAGACCGGGCGGCGTGGGTAACCACGCTGACAACCTATTGTGGGCAAGCGCCCGACAGTTCTGCGTGTGGTGTTAAACCACCTTGTTTAGGGACGTCATTCTCTCCTTTATGACAAACCTGATGTTGGTCCCGGGCCGGTGCATTGCGCCGGCTTTTTTTATGGGCCGCATTCTGGATTATCCCTGCACTTTACGCCATTATGGCGCCCCGTTCTGACCAATATCGAAGTTTTCATCATGCCTTATCTGATGTCCGTAACCCTGTTGTGGGCCTTCTCTTTCAGCCTGATCGGTGTTTATCTGGCCGCTAGTGTCGATAGCTATTTTTCCGTACTCAGCCGCATTGGCATGGCGACCCTGCTGTTTATGCCGCTGATGTCCTGGCGCCAGCCACCGCGCCTGGCCCTGGGACTGATGGCCTGCGGCGCCCTGCAACTGGGGCTCATGTATCTGTTTTACTACCAGTCGTTTCTGCTGCTCACGGTGCCGGAAGTGCTGATCTTTACCGTACTCACCCCGATTTACGTCACCCTTATCTACGACCTGCTGCATCGGCGCTTCAACCCCGGTTACCTGCTGACCGCCGCGCTGGCGGTCATCGGCGCCCTGGTCATTCGCTTCGACGGCCTCACCGACCGCTATCTGCTCGGCTTTGCGGTGGTACAGGGTGCCAACCTCTGTTTTGCCCTGGGGCAGGTAGGCTACAAGGTACTGATGGAGCGCTATCCCGCCCACCCGCCCCAGCACAAGCTGTTCGGCTATTTCTATCTGGGCGCGCTGGCGGTGGTAGTGCCCGCCTGGTTGCTGTTGGGCGGAGACAGGTATCCCGCCACCCATCTGCAATGGGGCATACTGCTGTGGCTGGGCTTCGGTGCCTCCGGCCTGGGCTATTTTCTGTGGAACAAGGGCGCCACTCTGGTCAATGCCGGCGCCCTGGCCATCATGAACAACGCCCTGGTACCCGCCGGTCTGCTGGTCAACCTGTTGATCTGGAACCGGGATGCCGACCTGCTGCGCCTCGGCCTGGGCGGACTCATACTTGTCGCATCGCTCTGGCTTAACGAGGCCTGGATCAAACCGGCCACTGCCGCCCGGGCCGGATGACGCCGGGCTCACAAAATCGATATTTGCTGCTTTTCGGCATGGCTTTCCGCCCCAGTCTCCTTACACTGGGTTCCAGGAAACCGTGCCAGGAGATAAGAGATGTTCAAAGCTCTGCTACTAGAAGAATCAGGTAAAGACACCCTCGCCAGCCTGCAGCGGCTCAACGAAAGTCAGCTCACCGCCGGTGACGTGCTGGTCAAGGTCGATTATTCCACCCTCAACTACAAAGATGCCATGGCCATTACCGGCAAGGGCAAAATAGTCCGCCAGTGGCCCATGGTGCCGGGCATCGACTACGCCGGAACCGTGCTGGCCTCGGACCACCCGGATCACCGCATCGGTGATGAAGTCATTCTCACCGGCTGGGGCGTGGGCGAAAAGCATTGGGGCGGCCTGGCAGAAAAAGCCTGTGCCAAGGGCGACTGGCTGGTGCCCATGCCCGCCGGCATGACCGCCAAGCGCGCCATGGCCATCGGCACCGCCGGCTTTACCGCCATGCTCGGTCTGATGGCACTGGAGCGGGCCGGCATAACCCCGGATCAGGGCCCGGTACTGGTTACCGGCGCCAGCGGTGGCCTGGGCTCGGTGGCGGTGCGGCTGCTGGCCAAGGCCGGTTTTGAGGTGCATGCCGAAACCAGCCGGCTGCAGCATAAAGAATGGCTGCTGTCTCTGGGCGCCAGCCAGGTTATCGATCGCACCGAGCTCGACAAGGAGCCGGCGGCGCTTGAATCCCAGCAGTGGGCCGGCGCCATCGATGCCGTCGGTGGCCGCACCCTGGCCCGTATTCTCAGCCAGACCAAGATGAACGGCGTGGTGGTGTCCTGTGGCCTGGCCGGCGGCGTGGCACTCAACACCACCGTCATGCCCTTTATTCTGCGCGGGGTGCAGCTGCAGGGTATCGATTCGGTTTATGTCTCCAAAGAAAAACGCATCGAAGCCTGGCAACGACTGCAAGACAGCCTGCCGCTGGACTTTGAAGAACAGGCCGAGGTTTATCCGCTGGAGCACGCCGCCGAGGCCGCCCGGGATCTGCTGGCCGGCAAACTCAAGGGCCGGGTACTGATTCAGCCTTAAGCCGTAACCGAATACCGCCGACGCGTCATGCGCGTCGGCGGTCTGGACGTTTTGCCCACACCTTCCCCAATATGCTTCCTCATTAATACGCCGTCTTTTTCCTTCCCCAAACATGTTATAAGATAACAAAACCATTCTCTGTGGACGCAACCATGACCACTCCCGTTATCACCCATCTCGTCATGGGGTTTCTCGGCACCGGCAAAACCACCCTGCTGCGCCACCTGCTGGCCAACAAACCGGAGCAGGAACGCTGGGCCATTCTGGTCAACGAATTCGGGGAAGTCGGCATCGACGGTGCCCTGCTCACCGATCAGGGCGCCATGATCAAGGAAGTGCCCGGCGGCTGCCTGTGCTGCGTGTCCGGCCTGCCCTTTCAGATAGGGCTCAACGCCCTGCTGCACAAGGCCAAACCGGACCGGCTGTTCATCGAGCCCAGCGGCCTGGGCCATCCCAGCCGTATTCTGGACACCCTGACCGCCGAGCATTATCAGGATGTGCTGCAACTGGGCGCCACCTTCTGTGTGGTCGACCCGCGCCAATGGACCGATGCACGCTATCAGGAGCACGACACCTACCGGGATCAGCTGGCGCTGGCCGACATCATAGTGGCCAACAAGACCGAACTGTGCGAGCCGGCACAGCTTGACGCCCTGCGCCAGGACATAGCACAACAGCAGCCACCCCAGCAGCTGGTGGCGGTGACTCAGGGACAGCTGGATCAGCAGTGGCTGCAGCAGACGCATCACGCCGAGCGCAAGGCCGCCAGCCCCCAGGCTCACGCCGGCAATGTCGCTCGTCCGCTGATTGCCGACTCGGGCCCCCGGCTCAGCCGCAGCCAACCCTGGCGCCGTTACAGCAACCACGGGCAGGAGCATTATTCGATTGGCTGGCGTTTTCTCGACGAGGTCTGTTTCGACTTGCAGGCAGTGGAAAGCTTCTGTCGCGAGCTGAAGGTGGCCCGATTGAAGGCGGTATTGCGGGTAGAAGACGGCTGGCGCGCCTTTAACAAGGTGGATGATCAGCTCAGCGTCTATCGCATCGCGTCGCAGAAAGAAGGCCGTCTGGAGCTGATCGATCCCGACCCGCTGATGGCGCACCCGCTGCATAAACAACTGATGCAAACGGTACTGTCACTGCCCTCATCATAAAACTGTCATGATTTTGTCTTAATCTGCGGACCACAAGGATACATTAGGGTCTGACCAATGAAGGTGTCGCTGTTTTCGTTATTGTCTTCGTTATTGCTGATCATGCTGGCGCTGGTACTGGCCGGCGCCTTTTATCTGGGAGACCAGCGATTGCAACAGGGCGAGCAGAGCCGGGCCGGGCTGGAGCAGCTGCGCCGGGATGCCAACATCGACCTGTATCGCACCATTTCCGCCTACCTTGAGCAAGGCGACACCAGCCTGATGACCACCGCCGAGCAGCAACTGCAAAGCATGGCCGAGGCCCTGACCTCCTACCCCGAGGCCGAGTCGGCCAAACAGACAGTGCAAGACCTGCAGCGACAGTTGAGCCACGATTTTCGTGCGGCAGGCAAGCTGTCCGGCAACAGCCAGCAGTTGCTGCAGCATGCAGAGCAGGAACTGGCCGACCAGCTCAGGGCGCTGGCCCGCTACGCCGATATAGACCGGCCTCTCGCAGACCGTTATCGTACCCTTGTCGCCGAGATGCTGGCCGCTCTGCCCCGGCTTATTCACCTGCGTCAGGGTTATATCGCCGGCAAGGGATCCAGTATCAAGGCTTCTCTGGATTTTCAGCTCGCCGAGCTGAACAAACTGGCCGCCGAACTGCAGGCCCTGCCGCTGCTGGGCATCTATCAGCAACAGGAAGTCGACGAATTCGCCCTGCGCCAACCCAAACCGGTAGAAGTGGGTGAAGCCCCCAAACGCGAAGTATTGAGCCTGCTGCGTCGCTACCCCAAGGAGCTTGCCAATACCGGCGGCAACCTGGCGCTGCGCAGCCAGGCTTCGGCCGCCCTCACCGCCGGGCTGACCACCATTGAACAACAGCTGGACCAGCTGGTGGAGCAACAGGAAAGCGCGCGACAGGCCGACTACAAGCAGCTGGTGCTGCTGCTGATCGGTTTGTGTGCCGCCCTGCTGTTGTTTGCCCTGCTCAGCTATCTGTTTCAACGCCAACTGGTGGTTAAACGGCTGCACCAGTTACGCAATGCCTTTGGTCAGCTGCTGCAGAACGGCCAGCTCGCCACCCTGGCCGTCACCCACCCCAACAGCGAGCTGGGCCAGATCGCCACCAGCTTCAATGGCCTGATCGACCAGCTGCAACGCCAGCAACAGAGCCGGGCCGAACAGCTGGGCCATGTATCGGCGGCGCTGGAGCAGATGGTGGAAGAAGTGCTGGATATTCAGCAGCATACCCAGACCACCGACAACACCATGAATGGCAGCGTCAACATGGTCAACGAGCTCAACCACCTGGCCCAGCAGATGCGCCAGGCCACCGACGATATCGCCCTCACCGCCCGCGACAACCTGCAGGCCATGGGCGTCAGCCGGGAAAAAGTGGAGCAACTGGTACACACCGCCGAACAAAGCCAGCAAGCGGCCCTGACCGGCCAGCAGGCACTGAGCAGCCTGAACGACTCGGTCAACGATGCCTCCGCCATTATCGGGGTCATTCAACAGATTGCCGAGCAGACCAATCTGCTGGCACTGAATGCGGCCATCGAGGCGGCGCGGGCGGGAGAGCACGGTCGTGGCTTTGCGGTGGTGGCCGATGAGGTACGCAAGCTGTCCGGCAGCACTCAGGGATCGCTGACCGAAATCGGCAACATCATGGAACGGCTGCGGCTGGCCAGCAACGAGCTCAACCAGACCATCAGCAAGATGATGGGGGCCGCCGAGGCCCAGCATGGTCAGGCACAAACCTTGATGGAAGTGACCGAACAGGTCA
Source organism: Oceanisphaera sediminis (assembly GCF_039539745.1). Lineage (NCBI taxonomy): Bacteria > Pseudomonadati > Pseudomonadota > Gammaproteobacteria > Aeromonadales > Aeromonadaceae > Oceanisphaera > Oceanisphaera sediminis. The sequence continues at coordinate 123,172 of NZ_BAABDS010000026.1, read as the reverse complement.
GGGCGACCTCGCAGGCCACCACCTCGATGGCCGAACAGGGTGCCGGCCATGCCGACAGTCAGGCCGCCGAGCTGAGCCGCTTTATGGCCTTGATGGATGATCTCAAACTGCAATCAACCCAGGTGTCGGAACGGGCCGGACAGGTAGTACAACGTATTAGGGGCCAGGCCGGCACCATTACCGAGATGCTGCAATAAGGTCAGCGACGCAGACGTATCAGCAGATCGTAGAGCCCGTCGGAGACCGACTGTAGTCCTTCCATGCTGGAGGAGGCTTCATCTGCCCGCGCCAGGCTGGAACGAGACAATACCGAAATGTTGTTTAACTGCACATTGATATCGCCGGCAACATGGGCCTGCTCGCCAACGGCGGTGGCCATCTGACTGGACATATTGGCAATGGTGCCTACCGCCGCCGAAATACCCGACAGCATATTTTCCGTTTCCATCACCCGGGCCAGGCCGGCCTCGGCGTCTTCCCGGCCATGTTCCGCCGCCTGCACCGAGGTGACGGCCTGCTGCTTGAAGGCATCGAGTATCTGGTGTATTTCGCTGGTTGAATGCTGTGTGCGCTGCGCCAACTGCCTGACTTCATCGGCCACCACCGCAAAGCCTCGGCCGTGCTCACCGGCTCGCGCCGCTTCAATGGCCGCATTCAGTGCCAGTAAATTGGTTTGCCCGGCAATCTGTTCAATCATCATAGCAACCTGGGCAATACGCCCGGTCTGCTCGGAAAGCTGAAGCACAGAGCCTCTGATGTCTTCTACCGTCTGCCTGAGCTGCTCGATGGACTTGCGGGTGGTCAGCGCCACCTCCCGCCCCTGTATTGCCAGCTCGTTGGACGTTTCCGCCTGCCGTGCCGTCTCCTGCACATGCCCGGACACATCGTTGATGGTGGTGGTCATCTGGTGCATGGCGGTGGCCACCATTTCGGTTTCCTGCTGCTGACGCTGAATGCCCGACGTCGCCTGCCGAGACAAACCCAGCCCGGCTTCAGACTGATGGGTAACCTGACGGGCCGCATCTTCAACCCGGGTTACAACGGCATTGAGTCTGGCCTTTTCACTACAAATACCCACCTTGATTCTGCCCAGCAACCCACTGTCCCTGGTGTAGGTGGTCACCGCCAGTTCATGGCGAAAGGCATCGCCCAGCAAGGCATCAATCTGCTGCATGATACGTCGATGTCCGAGGTTGCAGACCAAGGCATAGACCGCTATCGACAGTGACAGCCAGGCCAGTGAACCGGTCACATGACCCATGCCAAACACTATGCCGGCTCCGCCCACTCCCACCAGCCATGGCAGGCTCTGCAACGCCATGCTGCCAACCCGACTCATGTCCCGGACCTTGTGGCCGTGAGTATAAAACTGCTCGGCCCGGGCAATATCTTCCCGGTTGGGGCAGGAGCGTACCGATTCAAAACCAATGACATTGCCGCTTTCGGTAATGGCCGTCACGTAGGCATCAACCCAGTAGTAATCACCATTTTTACAACGGTTCTTGACCATGCCCATCCAGGGCTTGCCGGCCTTGAGGTGCTCCCACATGATTCTGAATGCCAGCGGCGGCATATCGGGGTGGCGAACAATATTGTGCGGTTGTCCGATCAGTTCTTCCCGGCTGTATCCACTCACGGCAACAAAAGCATCATTGCAGTGCAATATATTGCCTTGTATATCGGTTGAGGAAATCAGTTTTTCCGTGCTCGGAAATGTTCTTTCGGTCTGGGTAACAGGAACATTTTTTCTCATTATTATTGCATCCTTGCGATTATTATCCCCCTTCAGCTTTAGCGCGATCACCCTATTCGGCAAGTCGACAAGCGTTAAATAATTGTTACTCGCTACGTACGACAGCACACCCCAACATCAAGCGAAAAATATTCCCTCTGAAAATTTGTAAAACATAAAGTAATTAACGATTAAAACGACATAAAACATATTAAAAATGGCATTTGAGATTTAAAAAGATAATCACAGAAAAGACCCACGCGGAAGTCATCCGTTTACCTGACAACGTCTATAACTCGCCAGCGATTACTGCACCGTAATCGGGATCTTGAGAAACAACCGGCCCTGTTCGTCTGCCGGCGGCATTTGTCCGGCACGAATGTTGATTTGAATGGCCGGCAGAATTAGCCGGGGCATGCCCAGGGTGGCATCCCGTTCGGTGCGCATGTGCACAAAAGCGGCTTCGTCGATGCCGTCACGCACGTGAATGTTATGCTGGCGCTGCTCGGCCACCCTGGTGTGATAACGGTGCTCCCGGCCTTCCTTGGGGTAGTCGTGGCAAATATAGATGGCGGTGTCGTCCGGCAGCGCCAGTAACTGCCGAACAGAGCCATACAACTGGCTGGCACTGCCACCGGGAAAGTCGCAACGGGCCGTACCGAGGTCGGGCATGAACAGGGTGTCGCCCACAAACACCGCCTGCTCGTTCACCACATAGCTGAGATCCGCCGGGGTATGGCCGGGGGTATGCATCACCCGAATTTGCAGCTCGCCAACCTCGAAGCAGTCACCGTCGGCAAACAGATGGTCGAACTGGCTGCCGTCGGCCACAAACGTCGGCTCAAGCGCAAACCGCTGGCGAAACACCGCTTGCACCGCGGTTATGTGCTCGCCAATCGCCACCTTTGCGCCCAGTTGCTGGCGCAGAAAAGGCGCCGCCGACAGATGATCCGCATGGGCGTGGGTTTCCAGAATCCAGGGCACGCTCAGCTGTTGTTCGCGCACAAAGTCCACCAGCTGCCGGGCCGAGGTGGTGCGGGTACGGCCGGAGGCATAGTCGAAGTCCAGTACCGGGTCGATAATCACCGCCTGCCCACCCGAGTGGTCATACACCACGTAACTGAAGGTGTCGCTGTCGTGGTCGAGAAATGCCTTAACCTGTGGTGCCTGATGTTGCGTCATAACCCTGCTCTCCAGAAGTAATCCATTTAAATTAGAATAATCTAAATTAAAGGTTATCGCATTAATTCCAATCTAAATAAAAATATGATCTATTTCAAAGCTGGACACGAGAGGAAACAGAGTCACCTCCCACGACACGCCACTGGGCTAGCCATCTTTGCTGGGGAATGGCTGCGAATATTCACTGGATATTTGGTCCATTACCCAACAAAGATATTCGGCAGCAAGCTGCCCCATGGGGGTTCGTGAAATGCCATCCTTGGCATTTCACGGTCGTGGGAGCCGATCTCTGTTCCCTCTTCTTAAGCACCGAGTTCTCTGCAGGGCGCTCCCACAGGCGACGCCGCAGCAGAGGGGCGAATGAAGGGTTCCACTCCAGCGACCATCACATGACAGGACGTCATGTGCTGAGCGTCGCAGGGATGCGGTTCAGCGTGTCGGTGGAGTAGAGCTTTCGTTCGACCTTTACAGGACAGCTAAACAGATCAGTTAGTTTTACAGATTGGTATATTTCTGCACAAACTCTGGCACAGGTCTGTGGGGTATTGGCAGCTGGTCGGCAAAAAGAGGGACATTTGAATGAAACCGCGAACACGCGGGGCGGTGTACGCCGCCCCGGCGGGGGTTACAGTGCCTGTTTAACGTAAAGATCGAAGCGGTTGTTTTTGGTTTCAATCTGGGCCGAGGGTTTCACCTCGTTGAGAAAGCCGGCGTAGCCGGGTCGCTTCACCACCACCCGCGCCCGCGCCAGTTGCAGCGCCAGCGGCAACAGCGCATCGGCGTCTTCGTCCGGGCCCACCAGCGAATGAAACACCCGCATCTCTTTCTTGACCAGCGCCGCCTTTTTCTTGTGCGGAAACATGGGGTCCAGATACACCACGTCCGGCTGCTGTTTTATGTCGGCCAGGGTCTGGCCGAAGGGCAGCAGTGTCAGCCGCTCACCAATCCAGTCACCGATTTCCGGATCCTGCGCCGCCCGGCGCAGGCCGTCGGCCAGCAGCGCATGCACCACCGGATGACGCTCGCACAGAATAACCTTGCAGCCCAGTGACGCCAGCACGAAGGCATCTCGCCCCAGGCCGGCGGTGCCGTCTACCACGGTGGGCATGTGCCCATGCTTGAGGCCCACGGCTTTGGCGATGCTCTGGCCCCGGCCGCCGCCAAACTTGCGCCGGTGCGCGACCGCCCCTTCGGCCAGATCCACATACACACCGCCCAGCTTGGGTTCGTCCAGCTTGCGCAGTTCCAGCCGCCCCTCGGTCAGTACCAGGGCGAAGGGCGCGGCGGCGGCCACGCCCTGCATGGCCAACGTCAGTTGGTCGGCTTGCTGCTGCAGCTCGGGGTCTTCCAGCACCACACTCAGGGGGATCAGATCATCACTCATCGATAGTTACCATTAAAAACGGCTGGCACAGGGCCAGCCGTCGAGTCTCATCAAACCGGGTAAAGGCATGTTCGGCGCCTCTCAGGCCCGGTCATTATGACCGGGCTGACTGCATTGAACAAATGACGCCGTGCCTCAGGCGGTAATGCCCGAGTGCCGCAACAGGGCATCGATTTTCGGCTCCCGGCCACGGAACTGCTTGAACAGTTCCATCGGCTCCTTGGAACCACCCTGCTCCAGAATGGCATGCAGGAAGTCGCGCCCGGTTTTGGCCGAGAACACCCCTTCTTCTTCAAACCGGGAGAAGGCGTCGCTCGACAGCACTTCGGCCCACTTGTAGCTGTAATAACCCGCCGCATAGCCGCCGGCAAAGATATGGGCGAAGCTGTGCTGAAAGCGGTTGAACGCCGGTGGCGGCAGTACCGATACGGTTTTGCGTACCTCGTTCAGAATCTGCTGCACCCGGCCCGGCGTGGCGCCGTTGGAGGCCATGTGCAGGCGGAAGTCGAACAGGGCGAATTCCAGCTGGCGCAGCATCATCAGCGCCGAATGGAAGTTGCGACCCGCCAGCATGCGCTCCAGCAAGTCGGCCGGCAGCGGTTCACCGGTTTCATGATGGCCGGAAATAAACGCCAGCGCCTCGGGCTGCCAGCACCAGTTTTCCAGGAACTGGCTGGGCAGCTCGACCGCATCCCAGGCTACGCCATTGATGCCCGCCACCCCGGCCACGTCGACCTTGGTCAGCATGTGATGAATGCCGTGACCAAATTCGTGGAACAGGGTCTCGACTTCGTTGTGGGTAAAGAGCGCCGGCGTATCGCCCACCGGGCCGTTGAAGTTGCAGGTGAGATAGGCCACCGGTTTTTGCAGGCTGCCGTCTTCGCGGTAGCGGCGACCGATGCAGTCGTCCATCCAGGCACCACCGCGCTTGTTGGCGCGGGCGTACAGGTCCAGATAGAAGCTGCCGCGCAGTTCGCCTTCTTCATCATAGATGTCGAAGAAGCGCACATCCGGGTGCCATACCTCTACCCCGAAGCGCTCGACCACCTTGACCCCGAACAGGCGCTTAACGGTCTCGAACAGGCCGTGTACCACCTTGTGCTCGGGGAAGTAAGGGCGCAGTTCTTCATCGGAAATGGTGTATTTGTGCTGCTTGAGCTTTTCGCCGTAATAGGTGACGTCCCAGGCGTTAAGCTGCTCTATGCCGTGGTGCTCGCGGGCAAACTCGGTCAGCTCGGCCAGATCGGCCTGTCCCTGGGGGTAGCTGCGCTCGGCCAGCTGGTTGAGGAAGTCCAGCACCTGCTGTTCGTTCTCGGCCATCTTGGTGGTCAGCGACAGCTGGGCGTAATTTTCATAACCCAGCAGCTCGGCCAGCTCCTGCTTGAGCGCCAGAATCTCTTCAATGGTGGCGGTGTTGTCGAACTCGCCGGCATTGGGGCCCTGATCCGAGGCCCGGGTGCAGTAGGCGCGGTACAGCTCTTCACGCAGGGCCGCATCGTCGGCATACATCATCACCGGCAGATAAGACGGAATGTCGAGGGTAAACACCCAGCCGTCCAGCTCGCGGGCTTCGGCCTGCGCCTTGGCGGCGGCCAGCGCCGACTCGGGCAGGCCGGCCAGCTGGTTTTTATCGGTAATCTGTTTGGTCCAGGCCTGGGTGGCGTCCAGCACCCGGTTGGAGAAGCCGGATGCCAGATCCGACAGCCGGGTTTTGATGGCGCCAAAGCGTTGTTTTTGCGACGCTTCCAGCGCAATACCGGACAGACGGAAGTCACGCAGGGTGTTATCCACTTCCTTCTGCTGGGCCAGGCTCAGTTTCTTGAAACTGTCGCGCTCCGCCAGGCTTTGATAGGCCTCGAACAACCCCTCGTGCTGACCCATCCAGGTGTGGTACTCGGACAGCAGCGGCAGACAGGACTCATAGGCCTGACGCAGCTCATCGCTGTTCAGTACGCTGTTGAGATGGCTGACCGGTGACCAGATGCGGCCGAGGCGATCATTCACCTCTTCCAGCGGCGCGACCAGGTTGTCCCAGGTGAAGGCGTCATCGCAGGCCAGCACGGTTTCGACCCGCTTCTTGCTGTCCGCAATGGCGTGCTCTAATGCCGGCTTTACCTGTTCCGGTTTGATCTGGCTGAACGGCGGCAGGCCGTCCATGGTCAGTAGCGGGTTGGTCATGTGCTGTACCTCTTATTGTTTTGGCCACCGCCTTGCCTGCGGGCAAGGGTGGGAATACCCCTAACATGGTGATAATGACGACAATGTTCAAGCTTTTCATGCGCCAAGCGCCCTGTAGCGCATCGGAATGGCTATTTACTGACCGCCTTATTCACTAAAACTTGGTGTACAATCGGCCGACAGCGTTAATTGACCCCCACTTATTCCAGGGAGCAGACATATGGCACAGCATTTCGACTATATCGCCATCGGTGGCGGCAGCGGCGGCATCGCCTCCGCCAACCGCGCCGCCATGCACGGTAAAAAAGTAGCCTTGATTGAAGCCAAAGACCTGGGCGGCACCTGCGTCAACGTCGGCTGCGTACCCAAAAAAGTCATGTGGCACGGCGCCCAGATTGCCGATGCGGTCAAGCTTTATGCCGCCGATTACGGCTTTGATGTCGAACTGAAGGGCCACGACTGGTCGAAACTGGTTGAAAGCCGCCAGGCCTATATCGGCCGTATTCACCAGTCTTACGACCGGGTGCTGGGCAACAACAACATCACGGTAATCAAGGGCTTCGGCCGCTTCAAGGATGCCCATACCCTTGAGGTGAACGGCGAAGAAGTCACCGCCGATCACATTCTTATCGCCACCGGTGGCGAGCCGATCATTCCGCACATTCCCGGTGCCGAATACGGCATCGACTCCAACGGTTTCTTCGAGCTGAACGAGCAGCCCAAGCGGGTAGCGGTAGTCGGTGCCGGCTACATAGCGGTAGAACTGGCCGGAGTAATGAACGCCCTGGGTTCCGAAACCCATCTGCTGGTGCGCAAACACGCTCCGCTGCGCAACTTCGACCCGCTGCTCACCGACACCCTGGTGGAAGTGATGGCCAGCGAAGGTCCGCACCTGCACACTCATTCCGTGCCCAAGAGCGTGGAAAAACAGAGTGACGGCAGCCTGACCCTGCATCTGGACAACGGCGAGCAGCTCAATGTGGACTGCCTGATCTGGGCCATCGGCCGTCGTCCGCTAACCCAGAGCCTGAACCTGGAAGCCGCCGGTATCTCGGTCGATCAGCACGGCTACATCAAGGTCGACGAATACCAGAACACCACCGCCAACGGCGTGTATGCGGTGGGTGACAACATCGGCTATGTAGAGCTGACCCCGGTGGCGGTAAAGGCCGGTCGCCAGCTGTCGGAGCGGCTGTTCAACAACAAGCCCGACGCCAAAATGGACTATGACCTGATCCCCACCGTGGTATTCAGCCATCCGCCCATCGGCACCCTGGGGCTAACCGAACCCGAAGCGCGCGAGCAGCACGGCGACGACCAGGTGAAGGTATACACCTCGTCCTTTACCGCCATGTACACCGCCGTGACCAGCCACCGCCAGCCCTGCAAGATGAAGCTGGTGTGTGTGGGTGACAACGAGAAGGTGGTAGGCATTCACGGCATCGGCTTCGGCATGGACGAAATTCTGCAAGGCTTTGCCGTGGCGGTGAAAATGGGCGCCACCAAAGCCGACTTCGACGCCTGTGTAGCCATACACCCGACCGGCGCCGAAGAATTCGTCACGATGCGTTAATCGATTGATATAGAAAGTAAAAGGCCGAGCGATTGCTCGGCTTTGTTGTTTTAAACCATTAAACCGATGTCCGCTTTCGGTACTCGATAAAGGTCGAACAAAGGGTCCGCTCCGCTGACTCGCTCAAGCACATCCATGTGACGCTCAGCACATGACATCCCTGTCATGTGATGGCCGGCGGAGCGAATCCCTTTGTCCTCCCTGATGATCTGGTGCCGTCTGTTGGTCCCGTCTGCCGGCAATTCTCCATTCCAACTTTCAACCCGATCTGCCTATGACAAGGCTTCATATGGACTTCTTTTTAATAGAGCATCACGGGGTTCAGGTCTTTCTTTTTCCCCTGCTGCCCCTGTCTTCCCACTCAAGTTTTTTGCTGCATAAGGCAAGAAGCAAGACCAGACCCCAAGTACCTACAGTGCGGCTCACCGAGTCAGCGCAACAAACTGAAACGGGCCAGTTGGAACGACGATTACCGAGCTCAGTTATTCTTTGGTTAAATTAACAGCAAAGTATGCTCCCGCCCTGTGGCTAGAACCGCTTGAATGTTCATGTGGGAGAGTAATAAAGTTTCATACTAAAAAGTCTTCTGCAGCCAATTCCGTGGCTTTGGATACGAGCTGAATTTTAAAAAAGTATCATACTAAAGCTATGGTTATCGAGGCGTGTCCGTTAAAGCGGTGATATCCAAGTCGCATTGGTTTTTTTAGTTGAGAAAGAATTAACGTCAGTTACGGAGGTGATATTTACCACTAAGCGAGGTTTTCAATTTTTTATTACAAATCACACGTATAACATCACTTCGTTCGACCCTCTCGAAAACTTGTTCCTTAGTGAATTTTCCATCCTCTACAAGTGTTAACCATCGCTTTTCGGCATTATCTTTAGCTATTCTCATATTAATACCATCCGCAATATCTTTGTACATATGCTCACCTACGTCTTTAGGTAAACTAACCAAACTGTACATGAAACAATGGGACATTCCATCTAAGAACTCTTTAACTATAATATTTGCCTCCTCATCACTTTTACCTTCAGCATTCAGTTCTTTATGCATGTGCCCCCCCGAAAACTGAAAGCATATATTGTGAAACATTACGATTAAATCGCTGTTCAAGCTCAGTGTACTCGTCAGCATTGAGAATATTTGGAATTAAAAAAGGATAAATATATAAACATGCCTCATATGATACTCCATCTAGAAACATTGAAAACATCCATACAAAAATTAGCACATAACCAAAGTGTAAAGAATTCCCCTACACTTATAAGCTTCTTCAACTTAGTAAAGGACTGATTTAAGCAGCTAACCCATCAATAACCGGCGCAGCTTTGCTCCACTCAGCACATGAAAGGTGCATGGTTGATTGATTTTTTGACACTTATCCTTATTTTTTATGTACGTAGCTAAGACGTCAGTTATTATCACTTTGGCCTACACGCCGAAATCCGGTTCACCATATTTCGATTTAAGCTCTTTGATTTTATCCGGATTATTTATGTGAGTTTTCTCTGAAAATGTTTCATTTACATCTGCACCTATAGCACCAATATAACTCTCCTTTCGAACAGTTAAAAATACGCCTTTTGGAGTTTCGTTTTTATCAAACGCATGATCATATCTGATGTTACCTTGGACCCATCCTTTTTCAGTAAGATGTTGCTCTTCCCACTCTTTACTCAAAGACATAATACGCTCCTTGTTACATTGCCGTAGATAGAGTAGTCCTGAGCTTCTGTAGCGTCCAGAAATTGATAAAATTCACATAAGGTCATCACCAGCGCGCACATAACGGGGGCAGGTCTTGATTTTTGCCCCTTGGCCTTTTGATTAGCGCTTTCCACCGGCAACACCATACCGATGAGAGAGGCAGCAGGGATTGCTGTAGCCGACCGTCAAATGCCAGGGACGGCATTTGCCGAGCGCCGCATGGATGCGGGTTAAGCGCGTCGGCGTTAGCAACCCTGCTGCCTCTATACATACGCCCAGCCGTCAGCGTTCCCCCATGACCTATACTTCAACCGCGTGAAGCATTTGTCGAGGAGGATTTGTTATGCCGGCCCAACGATTACAACAATATCTGGATCAACAGGGGGTCAAATATCGGGTCATTACCCATTCGCCGGCGTTTACCGCCCAGGATGTGGCCGAAGTCGCCCATGTACCGGGCAGGGTGATGGCCAAGGTGGTGATCATGACGCTGGATGGTCAGATGACCATGATAGTGGTGCCCGCCCCCAAGAAGATTCATACCGACACCCTGGCCCAGGCGCTGTCGGCACAGGAGGTGGCCTTTCTGCATGAAAACGACTTTCGCGAGAAATTTCCCGACTGCCAGGTCGGCGCCCTGCCGCCCTTTGGCAACCTGTATGAAATGCCGGTGTATATCGACACCGAACTCGCCCATCAGCAAGAAATCGTGTTCAGTGCCGGCAGTTACCGCGAGCTGTTCAGCCTGCCCGTGAAAGACTACCTGAAACTGGTTCAGCCCAAGCAGTTTACCGACTAGCTCAGGCGTGTGCCGCAGCCAACAAAAAAGGCCGAGCAACAGCTCGGCCTTTTTTGTTTAGTCTTTTTCTTACCGCTTAAAGCTTACGGCTTAAAGCTGGTTTTAGTGGTGGTGACCACCTTCACCGTGGGCGTGGCCGTGCTCCAGCTCTTCTTCGGTGGCGGCACGTACGCTGACCACTTCCAGATCAAAATTCAGCGTCAAACCGGCCAGGGGATGGTTCATGTCCACGTCCGCCATAAACTTGCCGACCTTGGCTACCGTTACCTGGCGCTCGCCCTGCTCGGTGTGCACCGTGGCCATCATGCCCGCTTTCCACTTCTTGGCACCGTGCAGATGCTTGACCGGTACGCGCTGGATCATGTCGTCTCTACGCTCGCCGTAACCTTCTTCCGGGGTCAGGGTAACGCTGAAGCTTTCGCCTTCTTCCTTGCCGGTCAGCGCTTTTTCCAGGCCTTCCATCATGCCGTTATGGCCATGTAAATAGGCCAGCGGCGTGTTGCCGACGTTGGTGTCCAGCACCTGGCCGTCTTCACTTTTCAGGGTGTAGTTGAACTGTACTACGGTGTTGTCTGCAACTTGCATCGGTTAGTCCGCCTGTGTTGAAAAAACAGTATCAAAAAATAAGTGGCGCGCATGATAGCAGATACCGGCCCAACACATTCAAGCACTGCCTTTTTTTGCTGCATTTCGCGGCGCTTAAGTCTGGCTTAAGATTGCCCCGTTAAGCTTTCTCATAACGTCCAGAGGAGGCCGTTATGAGTATCTACATTCGCCCACCCTATACCATGCAGATCGCCACCACGCCCGAACAGGTTACTAGCCTGCAAACGTTTATCGGCGACGCTTATCTGCGCGAATTCCGCGCCCGCATTCCACACTTTCTGCCGCTGCTGATTGGCCTGTACCGGGCCGACGATACCCTGGTGGCCGCCTGCGGCCTGCAACTGGCCGCCACCGGCCCCCTGTATCTGGAACAGTATCTTGACCTGCCGGCCGAACAACAACTGGCCGCCATACAGGATGACGCCCCCCGTCGTGATGGCATCGCCGAAATCGGCAACCTGGCCACCAGCGCCCCCGGCAATGGTCGGCTGATGTTCGCCGCCATGTGCCAGCTGCTGTATCAGCAAAACATGGAATGGGTGATGTTTACCGGCACCCGCAAGCTGCGCAACAGCCTGCGCCGCCTGCAACTCAGCCCAATTACCCTGGCGGCGGCCTCGCCGGCACGGGTGGGCGATCACGCCGACCACTGGGGCGACTATTACCAGCATCAGCCCATGGTCATGGCCGGTCGGCTGGCCGAAGGGCGCAATATTCTGTCGGCCAACAGCCTGCTGCTGCCGCTGCTCGCCCCCACTCCTTCACTGCACGGCGCGGCCGATGCGAGGGCCTGGCAATGAATTCGCTGTTGCAACGGCTGGTCGAACTGGCACAAACCCATCCGCACACCCTGGCCCTGAGCGAAACCGGCCGCCAGCTGACTTACGGCGAACTCTGGCCCGCGCTGCAGCAACAGGCACAACACTTATCGCAGGCCGGAGTACAACGGCTGGCACTGCAGCTGGATAACGGCATCGACTGGGCATTGCTCGACCTGTCCTGCGCCCTGGCCGGCATAGTGGTGATTCCGGTTCCCGGTTTCTTCAGCGCCGAACAGCGCCGCTGGCTGCTGGAAAGCAGCGGCGCCGATACCCTGGTCGGCCCCGCCGTCGAGGGCTGGCAACCAAGCACCCTGCTGCCCGGTCTGCCCTGCTGGCGCCAGCAGCCGACAGTGGTGCCGCCGCTGCCCGCCGGCACCGCCAAAATCACCTATACCTCGGGCACCACCGGTCAGCCCAAGGGCGTTTGCCTGAGCCTTGAGCTACAGGTCACCACAGCACAAGCGCTGGCGCAGAGTGTGGCTTCCAGCCGGGTTGAACGGCACATGACGCTGCTGCCGCTGGCCACCCTGCTGGAAAATCTGGCCGGTCTGTATGTGCCGCTGCTGCTGGGTGCCGGCGCCTGCCTGCCCGGTCTGGCCGAGGTGGGCTTCACCGGCAGCAGCCAGCTGAACCCGGCCCGACTGGCCGCCGCGCTGGCACGCTGGCAGCCCCACAGCCTGGTGCTGGTGCCCGAGCTGCTGCGCTTGCTGCTGGTGATCTGTCATCACCAGCCGCAGCTGGCCCACTCGCTGCGGCTGGTGGCGGTGGGCGGCGGCAAGGTGGCTCCCGCCCTGCTGCAACAGGCCAGCGCCATGGGTATTGTGGCGCAAGAAGGTTACGGCCTGTCGGAATGCGGCTCTGTGGTGGCGCTTAACACCCCCACCGCCAACCGCCCAGGCACAGTAGGTCGCCCGCTGCCTCATCTCAGAGTGCGCATCGCCGACGACGGTGAAATCTGCGTGCGCGGTGCCACCATGCTCGGCTATCTGAGTGGTGGTTCGGCCAGCGCCGACCTCGGCTCGGAGATAGCGACCGGTGATCTCGGCCGGCTCGACGCCGACGGCTTTCTGCACATCACCGGGCGCAAGAAAAACGTGCAAATCACCGCCTTTGGCCGCAACTTTTCGCCGGAATGGGTAGAAGCCGAAGCCCAGGGCTGCTCTGCCATCGCCCGACTGGTGATCATGGGTGACGCCCTGCCCGCCAATGTGGCGCTGGTGCAGCCGGTGCCCGGGCAGGAAGCGGCGCTGGCCGAGCAAATTGCCGAACTCAATCACCGCCTGCCCGATTACGCCCGCATTCATCACTGGCTGGTGCCGGAACCGTCACTGGCCGCCACCGGCCTGCTTACCGCCAATGGTCGACCCCGGCGCACGCTGATCCGCCAGGCCTTTGCCACGCAAATTCAACACCTCACGGGAGTATCCGCATGAGCTTTTACCTACAGCTGCAGCACGGCACCGCCACCGAACGGGAATACCTGCTCAGCGCCCCTATCATTGCCGCCTGCCAGCGCGGCGACATCGCCCTCAACAGCTACGTCGCCTTTCTTACCCAGGCCTACCACCATGTTCGTCATACGGTGCCGCTGCTGATGGCCTGTGGCGCCCGCCTGCCCGCCAGCCACGAATGGGTGCGCGAGGCACTGGTGGAATACATAGCAGAGGAAGTTGGCCATCAGGAATGGATACTCAACGACATTAACGCCTGTGGTGCCAATGCCGAGGCGGTGCGCCACGGCCGGCCCGGCGCCGACATCGAGTTGATGGTGGCCTTTCTCTACCACCAGATCGATCGCGGCAACCCCATGGCGCTGTTCGGCATGGTGCAGGTGCTGGAAGGCACCAGTGTGGCCATTGCCCTGACCGTGGCCGAACAGCTGCAACGGGGGCTGCAATTGCCGGAGCAGGCCATGAGCTACCTCAGCTCGCACGGCGCCCTGGATCAGGAACACCTGCGTTTCTTCGAAAGCCTGATGAACAAGGTCAGCGAGCCCGCCGATCAGGCGGCCATCATTCATGCCGCCCGCATCGTGTACCGTCTGTATGGCGACATGCTGCGCGCGCTGGAGGTCGGTGATGAGGCTGCGTGATAAAACCGTACTGCTGACCGGTGCCAGCGGTGGCATTGGCGCGGCGCTGGCGCAAGAGCTGGCCGCCGCCGGTGCCCGGCTGTTGCTGCAGGGCCGGGATCGCACGCGTCTCAACCGGCTGCTGGCCGGACTGCCTGAGCCGGGGCAACACAGCATAGTGGTGGCCGACCTGCTGCGGACAGAGCAAAGGCCAGCCCTGCTGCAGGCGGTGCAGAAGGCCGGTGGTCTGGATGTGCTGATCAACAACGCCGGCACCAGTCATTTTGCCTGGCTGGAAGATCAGGCGCAGGAGCAGATAAGCGAGCAGCTGGCGCTTAACCTGACCGCGCCCATTTTGCTGACCCGCGAGCTGCTGCCCTGGCTGCGGCGCCCGGGCCTGGTCATGAACATCGGCTCGGCCTTTGGCGGCATCGGTTATCCCGGTTACAGCGTGTACTGCGCCGGCAAGTTCGGCCTGCGCGGCTTTAGCGAAGCGCTGGGCCGGGAGCTGGCCGACAGCCGCATCAAGGTGCTCTACTTTGCCCCTCGCGCCACCCGCACCACCCTCAATTCAAGCCGGGTATACGACCTGAATCAGGCCCTGGGTAACCACACCGACAGCCCCGAACTGGTGGCAGCCCAGGCGATGATGGCACTGCAAAAAGAACAACGGCAACGCTGGCTGGGCTGGCCCGAATGGCTGCTGGTACGGGTGAACGCCCTGTTCCCCGGCCTGCTGGACCGTGGCCTGGCCAAACAAACCGCCGTGATTGCCCGCTACGCCGAACACCATTGTGACAAGGAAGCAAAATCATGAAAAACGTCATTTTATTCAGTCTGCTGCTGGCTACCCCTCTGGCGCAGGCCGCCGACCGGCTTGAGCCCATTCAGCAACAGTGGGCCCACTGTCAGTATCAGCTGGTGGACGATCGGCGCGAAGACTGCCTGGCCGCGCTCAGCATCAAGGCGGATCTGGCCAGCTCCGCCAACCCCCAGCGCACCGATCTGCTGATTTGGTCGGCCATCGTCAAAAGCACCTGGGCCGGCGCCAGGGGCGGGCTGGGCGCACTCAAGCTGGTGAAAGATGCCAAAAGCCGGCTGGAGCGGGCACTGAAGCAGGATGACAAGGCGCTGGACGGCTCGGCCTACACCAGCCTGGGCTCGCTCTATTATCAGGTACCGGGCTGGCCGGTCGGATTTGGTGACGACGACCAGGCCGAACAGTTGCTGCGCAAGGCACTGGTGGTGAATCCCGATGGCATTGACCCCAACTTTTTCTACGGCGACTTCCTGTTGCAGCAGGGCAAGGCCAGTGAAGCGAAGGCATATCTGAACAAGGCGCTGCAGGCCGCACCGCGTCCCGGCCGGGAACTGGCCGATCGGAGTCGACGCAAAGAGATTGAACGGCGCCTCGAGAGCCGATAACGTAGCTGGCCGGGTTGATCCTCAAACCACATAACCGGTCGACAGGGAATAGTGATGCGCGTATTGCTGGTGGAAGATGATTTGATGCTGGGCGATGGTCTGGTCGATGCCCTGCGCGGCAGCGGCTATACCGTCGACTGGCTGACCCGCGGCCTGCCGACGCTGGACGCGCTCAAGAACGAGGAGTTTGCCGCCCTGATCCTGGATCTCAACCTGCCCGATATCGACGGCCAGCAGTTGCTGCTGCGCCTGCGCAAGGCCGGACACCGGCTGCCGGTGCTGATCCTCACCGCCCGCGACGACCTTAACGACCGGGTACGCGGGCTGGACGGCGGCGCCGATGATTATCTGGTCAAACCCTTTGCCCTGCAGGAACTCAATGCCCGGTTGCGCGCCCTGGTGCGCCGCAGCCAGGGGCAGGCCCAGGCGCGGGTGCAGCACGGCGACATAGAGCTGTGCCCCGACTCTCACCAGGCCAGCTACCGGGGCGAGCCGGTCAAGCTCACCCCTCATGAATACAAGCTGTTGCAGGAGCTGGTGTTCAATGCCGGCCGGGTGTTCAGCAAGGAGCAGCTGGAACAGCGGCTGTACGGCTGGGAGCAAACCGCCGCCGGCAATGCGGTCGAGGTACATATTCACCACCTGCGCAGAAAATTCTATCCGGATCTAATCCGCAATATTCGCGGCGTCGGCTATATCGTCGAACGGCTGGCGAGCTGATGCGATCCATTCGTCGTTTTCTGCTCGCCGGGGTGCTGCTGGTAGTCAGCGTCAGCCTGGGACTGTCGTCGCTGGTCGGCTACCTGGATGCCAGCCACGAGCTGGAAGAACTGTTCGATGCCCGCCTGGCCCAGTCGGCCCGCATTACCGACCGCCTGCTAAGCGATTATCTGCTGCATGCCGAGACGCTGCCGCCGGCCGGCACCGTTTATGAAGACTGGCACGGCGGTCAGACACCCGCCACTCCCGCAGAAGAGCAGGACGAGGAAGCCACCGCCCTCGGGCATGAATATGAAGGCAAGCTGTACTTTCAGTTGCTGGGTGCCGGCGGGCAGCTGTTGCTGCGCTCGCCGTCGGCACCAGGCAACCCCATTACCCGCCCCGCCCCCGGCTTTGCCACCATTGCCTATGGCGACCATCACTGGCGCATCTTTACCCTGCACGACCTGGATACCGACCGCTGGCTGATTGTGGCCGAACGGGACGATGTCCGCGGCGAACTGGCCAGCAAGCTGGCGCTGCGCGCCATATTGCCGCCGCTGCTCACGCTGCCGCTGTTGCTGTGGCTGCTGTGGCGGCTGGTGGCCCGCGGCCTGCGCCCGCTGCAACAACTGACCCGTGCCATCGGCCAGCGCCACCCGACCAACCTGAGCCCGCTGACCACCGCCGACAAGGTGGTGGAGCTGACCCCGCTGACCGGCGAGCTGAACCGGCTGATGCTGGCCCTGGCCGACACCCTGGCGCGGGAAAAGCAGTTTACCAGCGAGGCGGCCCACGAGCTGAAAACCCCGCTGGCGGTGCTGCGCATTCATATCGAAAATGCCCTGGCCGCCGACTCGGTGCAATCGCAGCAAGGCTCCCTGTACAAGGCGCTGAAAGCACTGGGCCGCAGCGACCGCCTGATACAGCAGCTGCTGACCCAGGCCCGGCTCGACAACCAGCAGGCCGCCGAGCAAACGCCGCTGGCCCTGCAGCACCTGTTACGCGATACCCTGGCCGAGCTGGCCCCGCTGGCGCTGGAAAAACAGCAGCAACTCGGTCTGTCGGCCGACATCGAGGCGCCCTTTTACGGCCAACCGGTGCTGCTCGGCTTGCTGTTCGGCAACCTGATCGACAACGCCATTCGCTACACCCCGAACGGGGGCGTGATTGAGGTGAGCCTGGAACGGCTGCCGGGGCAGTATCTGGTAACCATCGGCGATAACGGGCCGGGCCTCGATGAACAGCAGTTACCGCGAGTGTGGGAGCGCTTTTTTCGCGGCAACCCGCAACAGGGCGACGGTGCCGGACTGGGCCTGGCCATAGTGCGGCGGGCGGCGGCGTTGCATCGAGCCCAAATCACGCTGGATCGGGCGCCCGCCGGTGGCTTGCGGGCCCGGGTGTATCTGCCGGCGCCGCCAGCAAATTGAGCGCTGTGGGCGATTCGGATACACTGCCAGTCAAACCTATCCGCCGAGAAGCAGTGTCGCATGTCAAAATCGCAGGACAGTATCCGCATCATCAAGAAGTACCCCAACCGCCGCCTGTATGACAGCCACACCAGCAGCCACGTCACCCTGGTCGATATTCGTCGGCTGGTACAGGAAGAAGAACCCTTTCAGGTGGTGGACGCCAAAAGTGGCGACGACATTACCCGCAGCATTCTGCTGCAGATCATTCAGGAAGCGGAAAGCGACGGCGACCCGATATTTTCCAGCGACATGCTGAAGAACATCATCCGTTTCTACGGCCCTTTTCAGGGGGTGCTGGGCAGCTATCTGGAAGAAAGCATTCAGTCGGTGATCGACATTCAGACCCAGACCGGCGCCCAGTCTTCCCAGGCCTGGACCCAGTTCATGCACAGCCAGGCGCCGATGATGCAGGACATGATGCGCCAGTATGTGGAGCAGTCACGCAACCTCTACCTCAACACCCAGAACATGTTCGGCCTGTTCGGCGGCTTCAACCAGCCCGATAACAAAAGCGACAACACGAACGACGATACCGGGAACGCGGATAATAAAGACGAAAAAAAAGACGATAAGGAGTAATCCTTATCGTCTGAACGAACTAACCGCTGTTATTTGTCGTTTTTGTTAATCAGTTAGCCTTGGCTGAACCACGTGCGGTTTTTGCATTGCTGTTGGCGTTGCTGGCGTGCTGCGCAGCAGCATTGGTGGCGGCACTGATGCCTTTTTCGGCGTTTTCAGCAACCTGACGAACCGCTTTCTCCGATTGCTCGGCAGCCTGCTTGACGGCCTTGTCGGCGATGTCACTGGCATTCTTGGCCGCTTTTTGGGCCTGATCATAGGCTTCGTTGGCACTGGTTACCGCGGTCTTCAGCGCGGTAACGGCAGACTCGGTACCGGCGGGGGCATGGCCTGCCAGCTGATCAATCGCCTGATTCAACTGCTCGCTACCGGCGGCAATTTGCTGCTCGGTAAACTCGCCTACTTTCTGCTGGGTATCGGTCAGCACGGCCAGTACTTCACGGTTGAAAGACAATTGACGATCCAGCACGGCGGTCGGGCTGAAGAAGGCGCTTTGCAGCTCGCACAAATCCTTGATGTCGCGCACGGCCAGCAGCTTGCCGGCATAGTCAAACTGAGCGGCACCCAGCTCGGTCAGTGAATCCTGCTGCAGCTTGCCCAGCTTGGTGGCGCTGGCGAACAGGTTGTTGGTCAGACCCTGTACCAGGTTCAGGTTGGTTTGCTGGATGTTTTGCAGTTTATCAAAATCGAACAATGACATTTTTTATCTCCTGAAGAATGGAATGGCTCTAGGCCCGGTACGCCAGCAAGAAAAACATCATCACTCCACTTTCTTGGCTTCGGCGCACACCACTAATATTGCACTGCACAAAAGCCGTTTACAAGATCTTTTTTGTGCGCCGCACAATTCAAATTCGTACTCGGTCAAGTCCAGTGCCTGCAGCAAAGCATCGCAGTGGCAGATGACCGCAGCATGACAGGAGTTCGGCTATCGCCCCACTCCCACGGCTTCCCTCTTCCCGTCATGTTGCGGCCCAGCCTCAGGTCGACATCAACTGCCGGCGCCTGACCCGCACAAGCTGCCAAAAGCGAACTAGACTAAGAAGGCTCGCACTCAACGTATCTTGCGGTATTGCACAAGATTTATGGGGCGTCATTTATATAAAAAAACGGGTTAATTGTTCACACAATTGTAATCAAACCTGTACCAAATGTTTGTTTGGTAATATTATTGTTACCATCCGTGCGCCGGTGGTAGCTTCGCTCCCGGCTTCTGCGCTCACCCAGCCACACCCGGAACATCCGTTCCCACGTCGGTAGCGCAGCAATAAACTCCTTTAAAAACAAAAAATAACGACAAAATAGTCAGGTGCGATAACAGGCTGATTCGTTTTAACAATTTCCGTATTGTAAAAATGATTTCCAAAAACATGTTGATCGTCACAGTTTTTTTTGTATCATCAAGCTAAGGGTTACGTGGTTGTTAATCGCCCCACCAAGCGAAACTGCGTGCCGAATATCAGGACAACCAACAACGGTGCCGAGAGCACCTCAGATGAATGGATACCGATTATGGCTAAAATGAAAGCAATCGAGGCAGTCGCCAAAATCCTTGAGCTGGAAGGTGTAACTAAAGCCTTTGGCGTTCCCGGCGCCGCGATCAACCCCTTCTACGCAGCACTGCGTGGCCTGGGTACCATCGAGCACGTACTGGCCCGCCACGTTGAAGGCGCCTCTCACATGGCCGAAGGCTATACCCGTGCCAACCCGGGTAACATCGGTCTGTGTATCGGTACTTCCGGCCCTGCCGGTACCGACATGATCACCGGTCTGTACTCGGCCATGGCTGATTCCATTCCCATTCTGTGCATCACCGGCCAGGCGCCGCGTGCTCGCATGCACAAAGAAGACTTCCAGGCCGTAGACATCGAGTCTATCGCCAAGCCGGTCACCAAGTGGGCCATCACAGTACTGGAGCCGGCTCAGCTGATCGGTACTTTCCAGCAGGCGTTCCACATCATGCGCTCCGGTCGTCCGGGTCCCGTGCTGATCGACATGCCGTTCGACGTGCAGATGGCCGAAATCGAATTCGATGCCGAAGCCTACCAGTCGATGACTGCCTACAAGCCGGCTGCCAATCGCATTCAGATCGAAAAAGCGCTGACCATGCTGAACGAGTCAGACAAGCCGCTGCTGGTTTCCGGTGGTGGTGTTATCAACGCCAACGCCGATGCCATGCTGACCGAGTTTGCCGAACTGGTTAACGTGCCGGTCATCCCGACGCTGATGGGCTGGGGCACCATTCCCGACGATCACGAGCTGATGGCCGGTATGTGTGGTCTGCAGACTTCACACCGCTACGGTAACGCCAACATGCTGGCATCCGACTTCGTACTGGGTCTGGGTAACCGTTTCGCCAACCGTCACACCGGTTCTGTTGATGTTTACACCAAGGGCCGCAAGTTCGTCCACGTAGATATCGAGCCGACTCAGATTGGTCGCGTATTCTGCCCGGATCTGGGTATCGTATCCGACGCCGGCGCCGCTCTGGAGCTGTTCATCGAAGTAGCCAAAGAGTGGAAAGCGGCTGGCAAGCTGAAAGATCGCTCTGCCTGGGTTGCCGAGTGTCAGGAACGCAAGCGCACCATGCAGCGCAAGACCAACTTCGACAACGTGCCGGTTAAACCGCAGCGCGTATACCAGGAAATGAACAAGGTCTTTGGCCGCGATACTACCTATGTATCCACCATCGGTTTGTCTCAAATCGCCGCTGCCCAGTTCCTGCACGTGTATAGCGCGCGTAACTGGATCAACTGTGGTCAGGCCGGCCCGCTGGGTTGGACTATTCCTGCCGCTCTGGGTGTTTGTGCTGCAGACAAGTCTCGCAACGTCGTCGCCATTTCCGGTGACTACGACTTCCAGTTCATGATCGAAGAACTGGCCGTTGGCGCCCAATTCAAACTGCCGTACATCCACGTACTGGTAAACAACTCCTACTTAGGGTTGATCCGTCAGGCACAGCGTGGCTTCGACATGGACTTCTGTGTTCAGCTGTCGTTCGAAAACATCAACTCTCCCGAGCTGGGCGAGTACGGCGTTGACCACGTGAAAGTGGTTGAAGGCCTGGGTTGTAAAGCCATCCGCGTATTCAAGCCGGAAGAAATCGCTCCTGCCCTGGAACAAGCCAAGAAGCTGATGGCCGAGTTCTCTGTACCGGTAGTGGTTGAAGTTATCCTCGAGCGCGTTACCAACGTCTCTATGGGCGTTGAAATCGACGCCGTCAACGAGTTTGAAGCACTGGCAGAAAAAGGCCTTGACGCCCCGACTGCTATCTCTCTGCTCGACTGATAGTGACATGAAGCCCGGTCACGCGACCGGGCTTGTTCTTGCCCCCAACTGAACAAAGGACATCGCAATGCCGAAATTAGCTGCCAACCTGTCGATGCTGTTTACCGAAGTCGACTTTCTGGATCGTTTCGACGCCGCCGCCAAAGCCGGCTTCCAGGGTGTTGAATACCTGTTTCCCTATGACTTCTCTGCCGAAGAGATCAAGGCCAAACTGGACGCCACCAGCCTGACTCAGGTGCTGTTCAACCTGCCTGCCGGTGACTGGAACGGTGGTGAGCGCGGTATCGCCTGTCACCCGGATCGGGTAGAAGAATTCCTGGCTGGCGTAGACAAGGCCATTGCATACGCCAAGGTACTGGGCAACACCCAGATTAACTGCCTGGCCGGTATTCAGCCTGCCGGTGTGTCTTACGAAGAAGCGGAAGCGACCTTCGTGGCCAACCTGAAGTTTGCTGCCGACAAGCTGGAAGCAGCGGGCATCAAGCTGATTGCCGAAGCGATCAACACCCGTGACATTCCCGGCTTCTTCCTGAACAACACGCAGCAGGCGCTGGATATCATCGAGAAAGTGGGTTCCGACAACCTGGCTTTCCAGTATGACATCTACCACATGCAGATCATGGAAGGGGACATCATCCCGACCATCGAGAAGAACCTGGGCATCATCAACCACATTCAGCTGGCTGATAACCCGGGCCGTCACGAGCCGGGCACCGGTGAACTGAACTACCACAACATCTTCGCGTTCCTGGACAAAGCGGGTTACCAGGGTTGGGTAGGCGCCGAGTACAAGCCGGCCACTACCACCGAAGAAGGTCTGGGCTGGTTGAAGACCCACGGCGTAGTCTGAGTCTCGAACATCTGATTTCTCCTGGCGTCGGTAGTGCCGGCGCCGCAAGACAAGAGGAAAAGAACATGAAAATTGGTTTTATCGGTACCGGTATCATGGGCAAGCCCATGGCTGCCAACCTGCAAAAAGCGGGTCACACCCTGTATTTCTCCGAGCATTACAACAAGGCTCCGGCCGACCTGCTGGGTGACAACGGCATTGCGCTGGCCACGCCGGCTGCCGTTGCTCAGGAAGCAGAAGTCATCATCACCATGGTGCCTAACACGCCTCAGGTTGAAGACGTACTGTTCGGTGCCAACGGCGTTGCCGAAAGCCTGACCGCCGGCAAGATCGTGATCGACATGTCTTCCATCTCTCCGATCGCCACCAAGGAAATCGCCAAGCGCGTAAACGAAACCGGTGCCGATTACCTGGATGCTCCGGTATCCGGTGGTGAAGTGGGCGCGATCAACGCCGCGCTGACCATCATGGTGGGTGGCGAGCAGTCCGTCTTCGACAAGGTCAAGCCGCTGTTCGACGCCATGGGCAAGAACATCACCCTGGTCGGTGGTAACGGCGACGGTCAAACCACCAAGGTGGCCAACCAGATCATCGTAGCGCTGAACATCGAAGCCGTTGCCGAAGCGCTGGTATTCGCTTCCAAGGCCGGTGCCGATCCTGCCAAGGTGCGTGAAGCACTGATGGGCGGTTTCGCTTCTTCCAAGATCCTGGAAGTACACGGCGAGCGTATGGTCAAGGGTACCTTCGACCCGGGCTTCCGTATTGCCCTGCACCAGAAAGATTTGAACCTGGCGCTGAGCGGCGCTCGCGAACTGGGTGTCTCTCTGCCCAACACCGCCGGTGCTCAGGAACTGTTCAACACCTGTAACGCCCTGGGCGGTGCCGGTTGGGATCACTCCGGCATGGTCAAGGCGCTGGAGCATCTGGCCAACCACAACATCCGCGGCGAATAAGCCTTTACCGGTTCGCGACCTTTAGGCTTCGGTCGCGAATCGGTCTGAATCGGGGCAGGCATCGGCAAGCGCAGACTTTCACTCAGGGGGCTTTGTGTTAGTTCTTGATTGCCGATTGTGCTGCCCCACCTCTATAAGCGTAAAATAACGACAGCCGTTTTTTCAGGAGTATTGCAATGGATATCCACCCCAAGGAGTTGTTACAGCAGTTATTCGACAGCGCCGTTGCGGCCGCCCTGCCCAAGGGTAACCTGGCCGAATACCTGCCCAAGGATACTCGTCAAAAAGCCGTTGTCATCGGTGCCGGCAAAGCTGCCGCATCCATGGCTGCCGAACTGGATGCCATCTGGGAAGGTGAACTGTCCGGCATGGTCGTGACCCGCTACGATCACGGCGCCCCGTGCGAACGCATCGAGATCATCGAAGCCGCCCACCCGGTACCGGATGATGCCGGTGAGCGCGTGGGTCGTCGCATGCTGGAGCTGGTTTCCGCCCTCGGCGAAGACGATCTGGTGATTTGCCTGCTGTCCGGTGGCGGTTCTTCTCTGCTGAGTCTGCCGGCGCCGGGTCTGACCCTGTCCGACAAGCAGTCCATCAACAAGGCGCTGCTCAAATCCGGTGCCGCCATCGATGAAATGAACTGCGTGCGCAAGCACCTGTCCGGCATCAAGGGTGGCCGCCTGGCCGCCGCCACCTACCCGGCCCGCCTGATTGCCCTCGGCATCTCCGACGTGCCCGGCGACGAGCCGACCGTGATTGCCTCCGGCCCCACCGTGGCGGATCCGACCACTTCGGCCCAGGCTCAGGCCATTCTCGACAGCTACGGCATCGACGTGGGCGAGCATGTGCGCAGCTGGTTGCAGAACCCGGAGTCAGAAACCGTCAAGCCCGGCGACGTACGCCTGAACAAGGCCGAGTTCCACATGATTGCCACCCCGCAGGATGCTCTGGACGCCGCGGCCGCCAAGGCCCGCGAGCTGAACATCACGCCGCTGGTACTGGGTGACTGCATCGAAGGTGAGTCACGCGAGGTGGCCAAGGTACATGCCGCCATCGCCAAGCAGATTCAGAAATGTGGCCAGCCGATTCCGGCGCCCTGCGTGATTTTGTCCGGCGGTGAAACCACGGTAACCATCAAGGGTAACGGCCGCGGCGGACGCAACAGCGAATTCACCCTGAGCCTGTTCAACGAACTCAAGGGCCAGGCCGGTGTTTATGCCCTGGCGGCCGATACCGACGGCATCGACGGCGTGGAAGACAACGCCGGCGCCATTATCGACCCCGAGCTGTTCACCCGGGCGGAAGCGGCCGGACTGAAAGCCGAAGAGTACCTGGCCAACAACGACAGCTACGCCTTCTTCTCTCAGCTGAATGCCCTGGTGGAAACCGGCCCGACCCGCACCAACGTCAACGACTTCCGCGCCATTCTGGTGTTGCCGAAGTAATTCACTTTGATATAAAAATGACCGCTCCAATCAGCGGTCATTTTCCCTACTCTTTATCCCCGAATACCAGCCACATCAAGCTTCGGCCCGGAATCCGCAAATTAAAACCAACCGAGCCATTTCTCATAATGGCATATTAAGCAACAAGATAAGTTGCTTAAGTGAGTAATGGATCACCGTCCCCTTCCTTCATATTTTTCATCATAGTTCCATTGTTAAAACTCAAATTTACAACCCACATTCCACACTGTGGAAATACCTCCCTAAAATGTTGCCAGAGTGTTTTACAATCGTTATTAATATCCATACGAGTACTTCTGACATTGCCTGCTTTCTGCCTAAACACAGGGTGATGGTTTTCGCTGTGCCGTAAGGACGAAACCGGATTACAACAACTCTTGATACAAGTAAGGGATAAACCATGGAGCCGATACCTCAATCGAATCAGATGTCCGCCGCAAGCGCAGCAAAGAAAAAGAAATCATTCGAGATGCCGCATATCTACGTTATCTTGTTTGTGTTCAGTGCCATTGCCGCAGTTCTCACCTATATAGTGCCTGCGGGCCAGTACGATCGCATACCCGGACCCAACGGACGAACCACCATAGACCCCAACTCATATCAGATGATCGAGTCCAATCCGGTCGGTGCGGTCGACTTCATGCTCGCCATTCCCAAAGGACTTATGGATGCGGGCACAGTAGTATTCTTCACCTTCATGATCGGCGGCATGTTCATGGTGCTGCGCCGCACCGGTATCATCGAGATCGGGGTCGACAAGCTGACCCGCCGCTTCGCAAATAACACCATAGTGATCATTCCGGTGTTGATGACCACCTTTGCTGTCATCGCCACCCTTATTGGTACCCAAGAGCTGGCTCTGGTCTATGTGCCGGTTATCCTGCCGTTGATGATTGCCCTTCGCTTCGACTCTATCACCGCCGCCGGTGTGGCCTTATGTGCCACCACCGCTGGCTTTACCACCGGCGTGCTCAACCCCATTAACACCGGTCTGGGTCAACAACTGGCTGATCTGCCCGTTTACTCGGGCATGCTGCTACGCGCCCTGGCTTTTGCAGTTATCTTGCTGATCGGTATCTTCTATGTCACCCGCTATGCGCTCAAGGTACGCAATAATCCTGCACTGAGCCTGATGGGCGATGATGCTAAAGAAAAGGAAAAGCGTGCCCGTTACCTGCACAGTGCCAGCGAGACGGCACTGACCGCCACGACACGTCAGAAGTGGGCCTCACTCGCTGCCTTCGGCTTCTTTGGTCTGCTGGTGTGGGGGGTAATGACCCGCGGCTGGTTCATGATGGAAATGGCTGGCCTGTTTATCATCATGGGTGTGGTGGTAGGTCTGATTGCCGGCCTTAAAACCGAAGATATCAGCGAAGGCTTCAACGAAGGTTTCCGAGACGTGCTGGTCGGTGCCATGATTTGCGGTATCGCCCGGGCAGTAGCCGTGATATTGGAAGAAGGCCAGATTATGGACACCCTGGTCTACGGCCTGGGTAACCTGGTCGGCGGCTTTCCGGCCATCCTTTCGGCCATCGGCATGTTTTTCGCTCAGCTGGGTTTCAACTTCGTGATTCCCTCGGGCAGCGGCCAGGCGCTGGTGACCATGCCCATTATGGCCCCGCTGTCGGATCTGGTCGGCGTTACTCGCCAGACCGCCGTGCTGGCTTACCAGCTCGGCGATGGGCTGGGCAATATCCTGTATCCCACTTCCGGTTACTTCATGGCGACCCTGGCTCTGGCTGGTGTGACCTGGAATAAATGGGTCAAGTTTTTCCTGCCTCTGTTCGCGGCATGGATCGCCATCGCCATGGGCTTCCTTGTCTTCGCACAAGCAACCCAATGGGTGGGCTGAAAACATAAACCCGCTTACATGCACCATAAGGCTTCCTGCGGGAAGCCTTATTTCTTTATTCCATGTCTACAACGGTCGCCAGTGACGTGATGGGCAACCGGGTTTTTATCGACCGGGCTCACGATTTAGCTAAACCGGACGAGAGGCTACTACACTTTTTGCTCGAAGCATCCCCCCCTTTCCACTATAATCACGCGCTTTAAATTTCCCGAGCTGCGGCCGGGCGGTTAAACCGAGCAAGAGGGTATGACTCAGGTGA
Source organism: Oceanisphaera sediminis (assembly GCF_039539745.1). Lineage (NCBI taxonomy): Bacteria > Pseudomonadati > Pseudomonadota > Gammaproteobacteria > Aeromonadales > Aeromonadaceae > Oceanisphaera > Oceanisphaera sediminis. The sequence goes on along the minus strand of NZ_BAABDS010000026.1, from coordinate 96,272 downwards.
TCAAGACGCCGTACTATCTCATCGACAAAAGCAAGCTGCTGCGCAACATGGAGAAGATCGCCTATGTGCGCGAACACTCCGGCGCCAAGGCGCTGCTGGCTCTGAAATGTTTTGCCACCTGGTCGGTCTTCGATCTGATGAGCCAATACATGGACGGCACTACCTCGTCCTCCCTCAACGAAGTCAAACTCGGCAAACTCAAGTTTGGCGGTGAAACCCACGCCTACAGCGTGGCCTACGCCGATGACGAAATTGAGGAAGTGCTGGCCCACTCCGACAAGGTCATTTTCAACTCTGTCGGTCAGCTCGAGCGTTTCAGCGACGCCTCCGCCCGCCATGTGCGCGGCCTGCGCCTCAACCCCGGCGTATCCAGCTCGGAATTTCTGATTGCCGACCCTTCCCGTCCCTTCAGCCGTCTGGGTGAATGGGATGCGAACAAGGTCGCTACCGTCATCGACCGGATCTCCGGCTTCATGATTCACAACAACTGCGAGAACAGCGACTTTGCCCTGTTCGACCGCATGCTGTGCGAAATCGAAGACAAGTTCGGCAACCTGCTGGAACAGCCGCAAATCAACTGGGTCAGCCTGGGCGGCGGTATTCACTTTACCGGCGATGACTATCCGCTGGACCAGTTCTGCGCCCGCCTCAAGGCGTTTGCCGAGCGTTACGGGGTACAGGTGTTCCTCGAGCCCGGCGAAGCTTCCATCACCATGAGCACCTCGCTCGAGGTGACGGTGCTCGACACCCTCTATAACGGCAAGCAGCTGGCCATAGTGGACAGCTCCATCGAAGCGCACATGCTCGATCTGCTGATCTACCGCGAGTCGGCCAAAATGGCGCCCAACGAGGGTGAGCTAGAATACATGGTGTGCGGCAAGTCCTGCCTGGCCGGCGATATCTTCGGCGAATTCAAATTCGAGCGCGAGCTCAAGGTCGGTGACCGTCTGTCCTTTATCGACGCCGCCGGCTATACCATGGTCAAGAAAAACTGGTTCAATGGCGTCAAGATGCCCGCCATTGCCGTTCGTGAACTCGATGGTACCGTGACCACGGTCAAGGAGTTTACGTTCGACGACTTTGTGAACAGCCTCTCCTGAGGCATGGAGTAACCCCAACTAAGCCTTTCCAAGGAGGCTCCAGAGGAAGAAAATGAAGAAAAACGTTCTGATTATTGGTGCCGGTGGTGTATCCCAGGTTGTTGCCCACAAATGTGCGCAGCATAACGATGTTCTGGGTAACATCCATATCGCCTCGCGTACTGTCGAGAAATGTCAGCAAATCGTCGACAGCGTGCGGGAAAAGGGCAGCCTCAAGGTTGCCGGTGAATTGCAAGCCCACGCATTGGATGCGCTCGATATCGAAGCCACCAAGGCGTTGATTGACAAAACACAGTCGCAACTGGTGATCAATGTCGGATCGGCTTTCATCAATATGTCGGTGCTGCAGGCCTGTATCGAGACCGGTGCCGCCTATCTGGACACCGCGATTCACGAAGATCCGGCCAAGATCTGCGAAACGCCGCCCTGGTACGCCAACTACGAGTGGAAGCGCAAGCAGCTGTGTGCCGACAACGGCATTACCGCCATTCTGGGTGCCGGTTTCGATCCGGGTGTGGTCAACGCCTATGCGGCGGCGGCATTCAACGAGTACTTCGACAGCGTCGAGTCCATCGACATCATCGACATCAACGCCGGCAGCCACGGCCGCTACTTTGCCACCAACTTCGATCCTGAAATCAACTTCCGCGAGTTCACCGGCCGGGTCTGGTCCTGGCAGAACAGCGAGTGGGTGCAGAACCAGATGTTCGAAGTGAAGCGCACCGACGATCTGCCGGTGGTAGGCAGCCAGACCAGCTACATGACCGGTCACGATGAAGTGCACTCTTTGTCCCAGAACCTGGGCGTACCCAATGTGCGTTTCTGGATGGGCTTTGGCGAGCACTACATCAACGTGTTTACCGTGCTGAAGAATCTGGGCCTGCTGTCCGAGCAACCGGTGAAAACCGCCGAGGGCCTGGACGTGGTACCGCTGAAGGTGGTCAAGGCCGTGCTGCCCGATCCCTCTTCACTGGCCCCGGACTACACCGGCAAGACCTGCATCGGCGATGTGGTCAAGGGCAAGAAAGACGGCAAGGACAAGGAAGTGTTCATCTACAACGTGGCCGATCACGCCGACGCCTATGCCGAAGTGGGCAGCCAGGGCATTTCCTACACCGCCGGTGTACCGCCGGTGGCCGCCGCCATCCTGATCGCCACCGGCGAGTGGGACGTGAAGAAGATGGCCAACGTGGAAGAACTGCCCCACCGCCCCTTCATCAACCTGCTCAACGAAATGGGTCTGCCGACCCGCATCAAGGACGAACAGGGCGATCGCCCGCTGAGCTTATAAGCCCAGCCGCCTGATGAGCAAAAGGCCAGTCCACCGGACTGGCCTTTTTTGTTGGCTATGCGAAGTAACAGCGCGGTTGCGCTCCGCCGACACGCTTCAAGCCCATCCATGGGTCGCTCGGCACATACCATCCATGGCATGTGACGGTCTGCTCCGGCAATCCCCACTGCTCCTTCGTGAAGCATCGGTGTCGCTTGCCTGTTCCTGTCGTAGGTTGCGAATGAGCGTAGCGAATTCCAACACGAAGCCGGCTGCGGAATGTTGGGATTCGCTGCGCTCATCGCCAACCTACACACTCTATCGGCTTACCGCTTATGGCTGGTGCTGGGTACCTTGCCGCCGATAGCATGAGTGACTTCCCGGGCCGCATCCATCACCAGGGTGCTGAGCTGAGGCAAGCGCTCGCGCTTCACTCGTACCGCCGGGCCGGAAATGGAGATGGCGGCCACCGCTTCACCGTATTCGTTATAGATATTGGCGGCGATGCAGCGCAGGCCCTCGAACTGCTCTTCATCATCCAGCGAATAACCCTGTTGATGAATGCGGCCCAGCTCCTGCTCGAACTGCTCATAACGGGTAATGGTATGCTCGGTAAAGGCAGTCATCTCGGTTTGCCGGATCAGCGCCATCGCTTCTTTCGACGGTATCACCGACAGCAGCGCCTTGCCCACGCCGGAGGCGTGCAGCGGCGAGCTGCTACCCAATGACACCACCATGCGCATGGTCTGGGGGGACTCTACCTGCCCCACATAAACGACCCTGTCCTGCTCCAGTATCGCCAGATTGGAGGTTTCGCCGGTTTCGGCCACCAGCCGCTTCATGAAGGGCCGGGACTGGGCAATCACATCACGCTTCTTGAGGTAGGCGTTGCCGATGGAAAAGGCATTAACGCCTATGCTCCACAGACCCTGGGTTTCATCCACATCGACAAAGTCGTGACTACGCAGGCTGTTGAGCAGGCGATGGGCGGTAGAGGGCGCCAATCCCAGGCTGGCGGCCACTTCGGTCAGCGACATGCCCATGTCGGACGCCGCCAGGCGTTCAAGCAGCAACAGGGCACGAGAAAGGGACTGCACCTGAGTGGCGCCGCCCGACTTGGTGGTTTTCGGTTTTTTATGTTTTATTTCTTCGGCCATGAATAAACCATGATCTACAGATACTTGACTGCCATTGTATGGTTATTCGGCCGCCAAGTCCTGTTTGTGTTTGAAGGCGGTGGAAGCGAGAGGTGCCGAACTCGGCAGAAGATGGTGAGGAGCAGGATTGGTGCCTGGCCCCGTTGTTGATGATTCGCGGACGAAAAAAAACCAGCCTGATGGCTGGTTTTTTAAATTGGTCGGCGTTGCAGGATTCGAACCTGCGAAAACACACTCTCTGGTCCGCTTATTCCCAAGACACGAGATGCGCTACCAAGCTGCGCTAAGATACTTCGTGAATTTCAGACAGAAAAAAGCCAGCTACAAGAGCTGGCTTTTTAAATTGGTCGGCGTTGCAGGATTCGAACCTGCGACCCTCTGGTCCCAAACCAGATGCGCTACCAAGCTGCGCTAAACGCCGAAGTCTTACTTTTCAACTCTGTGCATTGTACTTATTTTAAGAACAATTACAACCTATTGAAGCAGTGGTGCGAAGGGGGGGACTTGAACCCCCACATCCATAGGACACTAACACCTGAAGCTAGCGCGTCTACCAATTCCGCCACCCTCGCATTTTCTACTGCTTCCAGACCGTGGCCTGAAACTGGGGTGACCGACGGGGCTCGAACCCGCGACAACCGGAATCACAATCCGGGACTCTACCAACTGAGCTACGGTCACCATTTTCAATACTTCGTCCAATACCAGATGGCGCGCCCGACAGGATTCGAACCTGTGACCTCTGCCTCCGGAGGGCAGCGCTCTATCCAGCTGAGCTACGGGCGCTCTACATTCGGACGACGCGAATACTAAGACCCACCCTCTTTCTTGTCCAGCACTTTTTCACAATAAGCCACCGAATGGTGCTTTTGTCGGCAGTGTGCTGTTTTTTTTAGCTAGGCTGACCTTATGCGCCCCGGTGGGCGATTGACTTATAGATGAAAAGACCTAGAATTCACGAAATGAATGAACGTTCATTCATTAGTCATCTCATACTGAAAGAGCCGTCGCCTCATGCCAGACAAACGTGAACGTATTTTAGCTGCGGCAGAAACCCTGATTGCTCACTGTGGCTTCCAGGGCATGTCGATGCAACTGGTAGCCAAACAGGCTAACGTCGCTACCGGTACCATCTATCGTTATTTTGCCGATAAAGAAACCCTGCTGCGCTGTGTGCATGAAGAACGACTGCTCGAGGTGTCGGCCACCATTCTGCACAACGTCAACACCACCGAACCGAGCCATGCTCAGTTTCGGCAGCTGTGGCTCAACACCCTGCACTACCTGCAGGCCAATCCGGACAGTCTCTGTTACCGCATCCAGTATGAAGCTTCTCCCCTGTTTGACAGGGAAGAGGAGCGTCAGATGAGCGATCGTTACTTCAAACCGGTTTTCGAATTTTTTGAACATGGCCGCGATGCCGGGTTATTTCGGGATATGCCAGCCGAGCTGCTTGGCTTTCTGGCACTCGAAAACCTGATGCTGCTGTCGCAGAAATGCACCAAGGGCTGTATCGAGCTCGATGATTATCTTTATCAGCAGCTGCTCGATGCCAGCTGGAATGCCATTCTTAAACGTTAATCAATAACAAATTTGCGGGAGTAACCTGATGAAAAAATGGACACTGTCCATGTTATTGCTGGTGGTTGTCATTTTCGGCAGCGTCATCGGCTTTAATCTGTTCAAGCAAAAAATGATGGGGGAGTACTTCGCCAACATGCCGGTACCCAGCTTTCCGGTCACGGTAGCTGAAGTCAGCCCCACCGACTGGACCCCTCGTATTGCCGCCATCGGTTTTATCGAACCGATTCAGGGCATCAATGTCAGTAACGAGGCGGCGGGCATAGTGCGCGTCATTCACTTCGAGTCCGGCCAGCAGGTCAGCACCGGCGATATTTTGCTGGAACTGGACGCCGATGTGGAAAAAGCCAACCTGCGCAGTACCCAGGGGCGCCTGCCCGCGGTGAAGGCCAACCTGGAACGGATGCGCCAGCTGTTTGCCCGCGGCTCCGTCTCCAAGGGTCAGCTGGATGAAGCTGAGGCCAACTATCGGGAACTGCAGGGTCAGGTTGACTCCCTCAAGGCGGTCATAGCACGGCGCACCATTCGCGCGCCGTTCGACGGCGTCATGGGCATCCGCAATGCCTTTCTGGGGCAGTATCTGAATGCCGGTACCGATATTGCCCGGCTGGAAGACATCAGCCAGTTCCGTATTCGTTTTACCATTCCCCAGACTCGCATCGCCGACATTGCCGTGGGTCAGGCGCTGAATATCTTCGTCGATGCCTACCCGGAGACGCCGTTCGAAGGCGAAATCACCGCCATCGAACCCCAGGTTAATCCGGAGTCGGGCGTGGTGCAGGTACAGGCCAGCATTCCCAATAAAGAGGGCAAACTGCGCTCCGGCATGTTTGCCAAGCTGGATGTACGGCTGCCCACACTGAAAGATCAGCTCCTGGTACCCCAGCACGCCATCAACTTTACCCTCTACGGCCAGACCGTCTATGTAGTGGAAGAACAGCAGGCCGAAGGTAACGACGCGGGTGAAACCGTGCAGGTCGCCCGGCAACGGGTGGTGGAAGTCGCCGAACGGGAAGCCGAATTTGCCCGCGTGACCAAGGGCCTGATGCCCGGCGAGACCATAGTGACCTCGGGTCAGGTGCGCCTGTCCAACGGCAGCCATGTGAAGCCGGTAGAAGACGATGCGCTGGCCACGCCTGAATCAGCCCCCCAGCTGTAAGCGGAGAATTCGATGCGTTTTACCGATATCTTTATCAAACGGCCGGTACTGGCCATCTCGATCAGCCTGCTGATCGTGCTGCTGGGGCTGCAGGCCCTGCAGAAAATGCAGGTGCGTGAATACCCCGAGATGACCAACACCGTCATCACCGTCAGCACCGGCTATTTCGGCGCCAGCGCCGATCTGATCCAGGGCTTTATTACCCAGCCGCTGGAACAGGCTATCGCCCAGGCCGATAACATCGATTTCATGAGCTCCAGCAGCAGCAACGGCAGCTCCAAGATCACGGTGCAGATGAAGCTGAACACCGACTCCAACGCCGCGCTGTCGGACATACTGGCACGGGTCAACTCGGTGCGTTCCCAGCTGCCACGGGAGTCGGAAGACCCCAGCCTGGAGATGACCACGGGGGCCTCCACCTCTATCATGTACATCTCCTTCAGCAGTGAAGAGCTGAACGCGCCCCAGATCAACGACTATCTGGAGCGGGTGATACGACCCCAGTTCTATTCGGTGGACGGGGTGGCCAAGATCAACCTGTTCGGTGGTGCCAAGTTTGCGCTGCGCATCTGGCTGGATCCGCTGCGCATGGCGGCCCATCAGCTGACCGCCCCCGAGGTGCTGTCGGTGCTGCAGGCCAACAACTTCCAGGCCGCCGCCGGCCAGGCCACCGGCTATTTCATGCTGTACAACAGCGACATCAACACCCAGATCGAGAATGCCGAAGAGCTCGAGACGCTGGTGGTCGCCACCCGTGACGACGCCGTGGTAAGACTGCGCGATATCGCCCAGGTATCGCTGGAAAAAAGCCACGACGTGGTACGGGCCCTGGCCGACGGCGAGTCGGCGGTGATTATCGGGGTGGATCCGACCCCGTCCGCCAATCCGCTGAGCGTGGCGGACAATGTGCGTGAGATGCTGCCCAGCCTCGAACGCAACATGCCCGACACCATCAAGATGAAACTGCTGTACGACGCCACCGACGCCATCAACGAGTCCATCAGTGAGGTGATCAAGACCATACTCGAAGCCTCGCTGATCGTTATCATCGTCATCACCCTGTTCCTCGGCTCGCTGCGGGCGGTGCTGATCCCCATCATCACGATTCCGCTGTCGCTGATCGGGGTGGCCATTCTGATGAACTTTTTCGGCTTCAGCATCAACTTGATGACGCTGCTGGCCATGGTGCTGGCCATCGGACTGGTGGTGGATGACGCCATCGTGGTGGTGGAAAACGTCGACCGGCATATCAAGGCCGGCGAGTCACCCTACCGGGCCGCCATTATCGGTACCCGGGAAATTGCCGTGCCGGTCATTACCATGACCATCACCCTGGCGGCGGTCTATGCACCCATCGCGCTGATGAGCGGCATTACCGGCTCCCTGTTCAAGGAATTCGCCCTGACCCTGGCCGGGGCTGTGTTCATCTCCGGCATAGTGGCACTGACCCTGTCGCCGATGATGTGCTCCAAGTTGCTCAAACCGCACACCAACCCCAACCGCTTCGAGCGCGGGGTGGAAAACACCCTGGACAAGCTTACCGCCGGCTATGCCCGCATGCTGGATGCGGTGCTGGCCAGGCGCCCGGTGGTGATTGCCTTCGCGGTACTGGTGTTCGGCTCCATGCCGGTGTTGTTCAGCTTTATTCCCAGCGAGCTGGCACCGAGTGAAGACAAGGGCGCCTTCCTGATGATGGCCAAGGCGCCCAACTCGGCCAACCTCGATTACATCGAGAACAACATGCGCAAGGCGGTGGAAGTGCTCAACAAGGAAGACGGCCTCGCCACTTCCCTGACCATTGCCGGCGTGCCCAATGCCAACCAGGGTCTGGCCGTGGCCGTACTCAAACCCTGGAGCCAGCGCGACAGCCAGAAAACGGTGATCGAGCGGGTTACACCGCCGCTGCAGGCCATTCCGGCGGTCGCCATCAGTGCCTTCGGCTTTCCCGAGCTGCCCGGTGCTTCCAGCGGTCTGCCGGTACAGTATGTGCTGACCACCCCCAACAGCTTTGAAAGTCTCTATGATGTGGCCGCCGAGGCGCTGGGCAAGGTCAGCCAGAGCCCGCTGTTCGTTTACAGCGAGCTGGATCTGGCGTTTGATTCGGGCACCATGAACATCAAGGTCAACCGGGACAAGGCCGGCGCCTATGGCGTCACCATGCAGGACATCGCCATGACCCTGTCGACCATGATGAGTGACGGCTATGTCAACCGGGTGGATCTGGACGGTCGCAGCTACGAGGTGATCCCTCAGGTCATCCGTTCAAACCGGCTCAATCCGGACTCCATCAAGGACTACTATGTGCGCGCCCACAACGGTGACATGGTGCCGCTGGCCAACCTGGTGTCCATCACCATGGAAGCCCAGCCTCGCTCCCTGCCCCACTACAATCAGCTGAACTCGGCCACCATTGGTGCCGTACTGACGCCGGGTGTGTCGATGGGCGATGCCATCGGCTTTCTGGAGCAGAGCGTAAGCGCCGAGTTGCCCAACGGCTACAACCATGACTACCTGGGTGCCGCTCGCCAGTTCGTCACCGAGGGTAACGCCCTGTACATGACCTTTCTGCTGGCGCTGTTCATCATCTTCCTGGTGCTGGCATCCCAGTTCGAGAGCGTGCGCGATCCGCTGGTAATCATGGTCTCGGTGCCGCTGGCCATTTCCGGCGCCCTGATTGCGCTGGCCTGGGGGCTGGCAACCATGAACATCTATACCCAGGTGGGGTTGATCACCCTGGTCGGCATCATCACCAAGCACGGCATTCTGATGTGTGAGGTGGCCAAGGAAGAACAGTTGCACCGGGGGCTGAACCGTACCGACGCCATTCGGGTGGCCGCCCGCATTCGTCTGCGCGCCATTCTGATGACCACCGCCGCCATGGTTGCCGGTTTGATCCCGCTGCTGTTTGCGGTGGGTGCCGGTGCCGTTTCCCGCTTCGGCATGGGTATCGTCATCGTCTCGGGCCTGAGCATAGGTACCCTGTTTACCCTGTTCGTGCTGCCGGTGATCTACACCTTCATCGCATCGCATCACAAGCCATTGCCGGAGTTTGATGAAGACCAGGCGCCCAAGGCACTGGGTAATCATTAATCCCGTTTCGGAGTAATGGAATGAACCGAAGGGCTGCCTCAGGCAGCCCTTTTTCTTTGTTTAGCTACCCGGGGAGACAAGAGGCGGCAAAGAGAAAAAAGGGGCTCGCGCCGATCTGCTCCCTCCCCTTTGCCTCCGCGTGTCGGTCAACATCGACACCCCCTCCCAACCTCCCCCTGGCGAAAATCCGCCGTTATGTCTGTTAGTCCGCGGTCAAGGGGAGGAGCAGATCGGCGTTGCCAGCAGACACCTCCATCCATCAACTCCGAGTCATGAAAGAGACTGCAGGGTTCGGCGCCATCGACCGTCACATGCCAGGGATGGCATGTGCGAGCTTACAGGGAGGTACTTGTAGCGTGTCGGAGGCGACGAGCCTGCTGCCTCTTTGACTGCGATGACACAAGCCTTGGATCCTGTTCGGGATCTCGCCATTCTTTCTTTATTACGCTCGCCATTGGATAGTAAGCTGACCTTTTCACACCAAAGGGAACCGTCATGTTGCTGTGGATACTGTTGCTGGGGCTGGCCATCGGTCTGGTATTGCTGCTGGTCAACCAGGGCCGGACTCAGGGCGAGCTCGACGATCGATTACAGGCGCTGGAAACAGAAAACCGGCAACTGCGCGAGCGGGTCCGAATTCTGGAGGAACTCACACTGGAGGAAGAAAAGCGCCGTCCCTTCGATGAACTGAAATAGCCGGACCGGCACACCCCTTGCTCCCTGCCCTCAGGCTTCCTACACTGGCCTATTCTCTGCACGGGTTAACTATAACAATGAAAGATCAAAAGAAAGCCTATCTGTTCGGGCTGGGTGCCGTGGCCTGCTGGTCTACCGTGGCCACCGCCTTCAAGCTGTCGCTCGGTTACTTTTCTCCGGCTCAGCTGTTGCTGGTGGCCACCGCCAGTTCCTTGTTGCTGCTGCTCGGCATACTGGCGTGGCAGGGCAAGCTGACCTATCTGGCGCGCTATTTTCGCGCCCGCCCCGGCTATTATCTGCTGCTCGGGCTGATCAATCCGGCGCTCTATTATCTGGTGCTGTTTCAGGCCTACAACCGGCTGCCCGCCCAGCAGGCGCAAACACTCAACTACACCTGGGCCATCACCCTGACCCTGCTGGCGGTGCCCTTTCTCGGCCAGAAGATTCGCAAGCAGGACTGGATAGCCATAGTGCTCGGCTATCTGGGCGCCATGGTGATCGCCACCAAAGGCGACCTGCTCAGCCTCAACTTCGAAGATCCGCTGGGGGTCGCACTGGCGCTGTTTTCCACCCTGCTCTGGGCCGGCTACTGGATTTTAAGCGCCCGCAACCAGGACGATCCCCTGGTAGCGCTGACCCTGAGCTTTGTGCTGGCGCTGCCGATCATCGTGCTGGCCACGGCGTTATGGTCCGACTTCAACCTCACCGCCTGGCAGGGCTGGGTCGGTGCCATTTATGTAGGCATGTTCGAGATGGGCTTCGCCTTCGTGATGTGGCTGCTGGCCATGCGCTATGCGGAAAACACCGCCCGCATCTCCAACCTGATTTTCATTTCGCCCTTCGCCTCGCTGTTGCTGCTGCGTTTTCTGGTGGGCGAAGAAATCTACCCCGCCACCCTGGTGGGACTGTCGATGATAGTGGTGGCGCTGCTGATCCAACAACTGAAGAGCAAATCCAAACGGCGCCGGCAACAGGGGGCCGAAACAGGCTGATCCCGAACTCAAGGCCCGGTTTGCCAACCGAATCAAGGCAGAGTAGAGTGACTTCATCGCAAACCGCATACGATTTCAGATAAGCCGGACGCCTTGTAAACCCCTGACCCGTTTGGTGGTCGAAACGCTTCGTCCCCGTATCCCAAAAGGGGAATTCGGCGCCGGTGCCCCCTGCGTCAGGACACCCTGGCCCAGGAGCTGAACGTCAGCCGGGTACCGGCCCGTCAGGCGCTGATACAACCGCTTACTTCTCGCTAAGGAGACACCATGCCCCATGCTTCTCGCCTCAACGCCGTGCGCAACAGCATGACACAGCAGGGCCTGCATGCCTTTATCGTGCCCCACGACGACGAGCACCTGGGCGAATATATTCCCCCTTGTGCCGAGCGGCTGGACTGGATCAGCGGCTTCAACGGCTCCGCCGGCGCCGCCGTGGTGCTGGCCGACAAGGCGGCGGTGTTTGTGGATGGTCGTTATACGGTGCAGGTGCGTCATCAATGCAATCCGGCGCTGTTTGAATATCATCACCTGATTAGCGAACCTTACCTGGACTGGCTGCTCGCCGAGCTGGCCCCGGGCAGCCGGGTGGGCTTCGATCCCCGTTTGCACAGTCATCACTGGCATCAGCAGGCCCAGACCCGACTGGCCGCCCACGACATCACCCTGGTGCCGGTAACGGACAACCTGATCGATCTGCACTGGCACGACCGACCTGAGCCTGCCAGCCACCCCGCCTTGTTGCTCAGCCAGGAATACAGCGGTCAGCACAGCGAAGCCAAGCGCAGCCGCATCGCCGACACCCTGGCCGCCGGCCAGATAGACGCCCAACTGCTGACCCAGGCCGAGCCCATCAACTGGCTGCTGAATATTCGCGGCCGGGACATCGACTGTTTGCCGGTGGTGCTGAGCTTTGCCCTGTTGCACCAGAACGGCGCCGTACAGCTGTTTGCCGATACGACCAAATTCGAGGATCTGGATCTGGCCGGCCACTGCGGCCAGGACGTGACCCTGGCGCCGGTCAGCGAGCTGGAAGCCGCGCTGAAGACGCTGGGCAAACAAGGCGCCCGGGTACAACTGGACCCGCACACCGCCAACGCCTGGAGCGCCCTGGTGCTGAGCCGGGCCGGTGCCGAGCTGGTGCCGGCCGACGATCCCAGCATGCTGCCCAAGGCCTGCAAGAACCCGGTAGAAGTGAACGGCAGCCGCGCCGCCCACCTGCGCGATGGCGCCGCCGTCAGCCGTTTTCTGGCCTGGCTGGATCACCGGCTTCAGCAACCGAATCCCGAACAGGAAGACGAAGGCACCCTCGCCGACCGGCTGGCGGCCTTTCGTCGGCAAAACCCCGAGTTTGTAGAGCCGAGCTTCAACACCATCTCGGCGCTGGGCCCCAATGCCGCCATGTGTCATTACCACCACGACAACGGCACCCCGCGCGCCCTGGGGCAAGATGCCATCTACCTGGTGGACTCCGGCGGTCAGTACCTGGACGGCACCACCGACATCACCCGCACCGTCGCCGTGGGCACGCCCACCGACGAGATGCGCAAACTGTTTACCCTGGTGCTGCGCGGCCATATCGACCTGGCCTGCGCCCGCTTTCCTGCCGGTACCGGCGGCCTGCAGCTGGACGCCCTGGCCCGCATGCCGCTGTGGCAACAGGGCTATAACTTCGACCACGGCACCGGCCACGGCGTGGGCCACTACCTCAGCGTGCACGAAGGGCCGCAGCGCATTTCGCCCAAGGGCAGCACGGTACCGCTGACCACCGGCATGATCGTCTCCAACGAGCCCGGTTATTATCGCGAAGACGGTTTTGGCATTCGCTGCGAAAACCTGCAGGTGGTGCAGCCCGCCGACACCGGCGGCGACATTCCGGTGTTCGAGCTCGAAACCCTGACTCTGGTGCCCTTCGATACCCGGCTGCTCGATGTGAACTGGCTCGAAGCCAAACATGTGCAGTGGCTGAACCACTACCACAAGACGGTATGGGAGCGAATCAGCCCGCAACTCGCCGGCGATGATCTGGCCTGGCTGGAGCAAGCCACCCGCCCCTTGTAGGATGAACGGCGGGGACTCGAGATTGGGGCGCTTCCCTAATCCCCAATCCCTAATCCCCGCACTAATTTGCTGCCTTTCCCCTAAATTCGGTAAACTGCTCCGAATCTTGTCGTGCGAAACTGATCTTGCACCGCAGTCTTATTAACCGGGTCCATCTATGCCACTAGCCAACGATTATCGCGCCTTGCTGGAACGACTGCCTACGCTGGCGGTCCATGCCGACCAGGTGCAGACACTGCACTCCGCTCGCAACTTCAAGCAGCGGTTGCTGGAACTGATCGCTACCGCCCATACCCGCATCTATCTGGCGGCACTCTATCTGCAGGATGACGAGGCCGGCCGTGAAATTCTGACCGCCCTCCATGAGGCCAAGCAGGCTCGCCCCGCGCTGGATATTCGCCTGTTCGTCGACTTTCACCGGGCCCAGCGAGGTCTGATTGGCCACCAGGGCCAGGGTGGGAATCACCGGATGTATCAGGAGTTTGCCGCCCGTTATGCCGACCCCATCGCCATTTACGGGGTGCCGGTCAAAGGTCGTGAAATCCTGGGCGTGCTGCATCTCAAAGGCTTCGTGTTCGACGATACCCTGCTGTATTCCGGCGCCAGCCTCAACGATATTTATCTGCATCAACAGGATCGCTATCGCTTCGACCGTTATCACCAGTTTACCGATGCCCGGCTGGCGGACACCATGGTCGATTACATGAACCGGTTGTTTACCGATAACCCGGCGGTGCCCTTGCTGACGGCAGAACCCATTCCCAACGCCCGCCAGCTGCGCCATGCCATTCGCCAGTTCAAACCACAGATGAAGCGCACCCGCTACGAATTCACGTCCATGCCCCCCGGGGCGGGCCAGGTAGCCGTGACCCCCCTGGCGGGCCTGGGCAAGCTCGGCAACCGCCTCAACCGGGCGATTCGTAACCTGCTGCGCAGCCCGCGGGAAAAGCTGTTTATCTGCACCCCCTACTTCAACCTGCCCAAGCCCCTGGCCAAGGACATTCGCGGCCTGCTGAAAAAAGGGATCGAAGTGACCCTGGTGATCGGCGACAAGACCGCCAACGACTTTTATATTCCACCGGATCAGCCGTTTCGCACCATCGGCGGCCTGCCTTATCTGTACGAAACCAATTTGCGCCGTTTTGCCCGCGCCCATCAGACCTATATCTATCAGGGCAAGCTCAACATCATGCTCTGGCATCACGACCGCAACTCCTATCATCTCAAGGGGTTGTTCGTGGATGATGATCTGGCGATGATTACCGGCAATAATCTCAACCCCCGCGCCTGGGGGCTGGATCTGGAAAACGGCCTGCTGCTGCAGGATCCGCAGCGGCTGTTACAGGCCGAGTTCGAGGCAGAAAAAGCCAATATCCTCAAACATTGCCAACGCCTGGCGCACTTCACGGAAATCGAGGAACTGGCGGATTATCCCGCCCCGGTACAGAGACTGCTGAAGCGGGTTCAACGTACCCGCGCCAATGTGCTGCTCAAGCGGCTGCTGTAACATTCGGGAGTAGGGACTGGGGACTGGCCAGTCCCCTTTTAATCCCGGCTTTGCTATTCTCTGTATATATTTACAGGGTGGGGCCGTTATGAATCTGGACAAGATGTCCCTCAGTCAGCTCAAGGGCGTGGGCGACAAGATGTTGGAAAAACTGCACCGGCTGGGTCTGGAAACGGTGCAGGATCTGCTGTTTCACCTGCCGCTGCGCTACGAAGACCGCACTCGGGTCTGCCCCATCGCCGGGCTGATGCCCGGCATGCATGTGGCCGTGATCGGCGAAATCGTCGACAACAACATCAGTTACGGCCGCAAACGCATGCTGGTTTGCCGCATGCGTGACCACAGCGGTACCCTGACCCTGCGCTTCTTCAACTTTGCCGCCGCCCAGAAAAACCACCTCACCGCCGGTACCCGGCTGCGCGCCTTCGGCGAAATCAGGCCCGGCCATCACGGCCTGGAGATTATCCATCCGGAATACAGCCTGCAGCAGGACGAGCAGCCGGTGGCCGCCGAAGCCAACCTGACCCCGGTGTACGGCACCACCGAAGGGCTGCGCCAGATAAGCCTGCGCCAGCTCACCGATCAGGCATTGGCGCTGCTGGATCAGCAACCGTTGCAGGAATGGCTGCCCGAGGGCCTCTATCACCACCAGCTGGGCCTCAACGATGCCCTGCGCCTGCTGCACCGGCCACCCGCCACCGTGGCCCTGTTCGAGCTGGAGCAAGGCACACACCCGGCCCAGCAACGACTGGTAATGGAAGAGCTGCTGGCCCACAACCTGTCGGTGCTCAAGGTACGAGAGCAGAGCCAGTCTCATCGGGCCCGGGGCTTGTCTTATCCCCGCCGGCTGATTGACGACTTTCTGGCCCGGCTGCCCTTCTCGCCCACCGGTGCCCAGCAGCGCGTGGTGGCCGAAATCGGCGAAGATCTGCAGAAAGACGTCCCCATGATGCGGCTGGTACAGGGCGACGTCGGCTCCGGCAAAACCCTGGTGGCGGCGCTGGCGGCACTGCAGGTGATCGGTAATCAGGGCCAGGTGGCCTTGATGGCCCCCACCGAGCTGCTGGCCGAGCAGCATGCCAACAACTTCGCCGCCTGGCTGGCGCCACTCGGCATTCAGGTTGGCTGGCTGGCGGGCAAGATCAAGGGCAAGGCCCGGGCCGAGCAGCTGGAACGGCTGGCCAATGGCGAGCTGGGCATGATCGTCGGCACCCATGCGCTGTTTCAGGAACAGGTGCAATTCAACGCCCTGGAGCTGGTGATCATCGATGAACAACACCGCTTTGGTGTGCATCAGCGGCTGGCTCTGCGTGAAAAAGGCAGCCAGGGCGAATTTTACCCGCACCAGCTGATCATGACCGCCACCCCCATTCCCCGCACCCTGGCGATGACCGCCTATGCGGATCTGGACACCTCCATCATCGACGAACTACCGCCGGGGCGCACCCCGGTGACCACGGTCGCCATGCCCGACACCCGTCGCGACGACATCGTCGCCCGGGTGCGGGAGGTGTGTCGGGAGCAGGGTCGCCAGGCCTACTGGGTCTGCACCCTGATCGACGAGTCCGAGGTACTGGAATGCCAGGCGGCGGAAGATGCCGCCGCCGAGCTGACCGCGCAACTGCCGGAGCTGAAGGTCGGCCTGGTACACGGTCGCATGAAGGCGGCAGAAAAACAGGCGGTCATGGCCGACTTCAAGGACGGCCAGCTGGATCTGCTGGTCGCCACCACCGTGATTGAAGTGGGGGTCGACGTGCCCAATGCCTCCTTGATGATCATCGAAAACCCGGAACGCCTCGGCCTGGCCCAGCTGCATCAGCTGCGCGGCCGGGTCGGCCGGGGCGCCGTGGCCTCCCACTGTGTGCTGCTTTATCACGCCCCGCTGACCAAGACCGCCGGCCAGCGGCTGGGGGTGCTGCGCGATACCAACGACGGCTTCATCATCGCCCAGAAGGATCTGGAAATTCGCGGCCCGGGCGAGCTGCTCGGCACTCGTCAGACCGGTCTGGCGGACCTTAAAATTGCCGATCTGGTACGCGATCAGGCCTTGTTGCCCGAGGTACAGCGGCTGGCCCGCTATCTGGCCGACCGCCACCCGACGGTGGTAGAGCCGCTGATCCGGCGCTGGCTGGGGCAAAGGGATCACTACGGAAAGGTTTGAAAATGTGAGGCGTAATGAGTAGGGAGTAATGCCAACTCCATTAAGTATCTGATCATATTGAGGCTTACGGTACCAGAGGCAACACAGCCGCCTCCCTCGACACGCCACTGGTAAATGACACTCACAGTTGCAGCCTATTGCGAACATTCACTGGATGCTCGGTTAGGCTGCAACCGCTCGTCACGGCGAGACAAGCTCGCCCCCTGGGGGCTCGGAAATGCCGTCTGACCGCCAGGGAGGGCGGGAATGCCGGAACGGCAGGAGCATTTTCCGGCCATGGCATTTCACGGTCGTGGGAGGCGATCTCTGCTGCCTCTTCTCGAGCATCGAGTGGTCTGAAGACGGCGCCAACAGGCGACTCTGTAGCATCAAGAAGGACGAAGGGATCTGCTCCACCGACCATCACATGACAGGTCAACAAAAGCTCCTGCCATGCTGACACTCCCGCCATCCCTGGCGGTCGGATGTCATGTGCTGAGCGCCACAAGGATGTGCTCGAGCGGGTCGGCGGAGCGGGCCCTTTGTCCGGGATTGGTATGACCATCAAAAAGATCGAGTGTTTAATGCGATGGGTATAAGGGGGACGCCCGCCTCACCATCCATTGTGCTATTTCCGCCCCTGTTCAAGCTATGTATGATACAAGTATCGGATTTTAAAGGGATACACCATGAAGAAGCTGGCCAAATATCTGCTGGTGTCGGTGCTGGTACTGTTGCTGGCCGGCTGGCTGCTGCTGAGTATATTTGATGCCAACCGGCTGAAACAACCGGTACTGGGCTGGCTCAACGAACACACCGAGCTGGATCTCACCATAGGGCGCCTGGAATTCAACCCCCTGCATCCCTATACCCTGCTGGCGGAAGACGTGCGCCTGGGCGACTGGTTCAGCGCCCGCCAGCTCTATCTGCAGTTGGCAACCCTGTCGCCGCTGTCGGGTCAGACCCGCATCGCTACCCTCGATATTATCGACGGCAAGCTGCAACTGGATAACGCCACCGAGCTGGTGCTGCCGGACAATCTGGCCAACATCCGCATCGACGAATTGAACACCAAAAACCTGACCCTGAGCTGGAATGGCTGGCAGGCCGGTGGCGCCGATCTCACCCTGAGCCAGTGGCAGCCCAGACGCCAGGGATCATGGCAATGGTGGTCCGATCTCGAGGTCAGCGGCCAGCTGCGCCACCTGTCTCATCCCGCACTGGACATGTCCCGCATCAACCTGTCCGGTCGCATCAGCCAGCAGCAACTGATAGTGGACCGAGTGCAAAGTCGCTTGTTCGGCGGCCTGTTCGACTCGGCCCTGAGCCTGAATCTGCCGACTCGGGAACTCACCCTGAACGAGCCGCAATTCAGCCATAACAAACTGCAATTCGAGCAACTACCACAACTCGATAAAGACTGGACCCTGCTGCTCAACCGCGCCCGACTCAAGGACGTCAGCATCACCAGCCCAACCCTGACCGCCAACGGCATCGACGGCGACCTTCGTTATCTCGAATGGCAAGATGGCGGCCTGCCCGAGGTCAGCGGCAGCTGGCAGGCCAGCGAGGCGGTGCTGGACTGGCTACGGCTGGACGAGCATCAGGGCCAGCTGTCGAGCAGCCGGGAGCGGCTGGGGCTGACCCTCAGGGGCAAGGCCTATCAGGGCGCCTTCGACTCCGAGCTGCGCTGGTATCCGCAGCAGGGCCGACTGGATATCGACAACCTGCAACTGCAGGGCAACAAGCTGAACTGGCAGTCTGATCTGTACTGGCCGGTGCCGGATGTACGTATTCACAAGCTCAACCTGAACCAGGGCGAACTGCTGTCACTGGACCCCGGGCTGCCGCTGTCGCTGCTGGGTGGCGAGCTGTTTATCGCCGATCTGGCCTGGTCTGGTGCCCAGTGGCGCCCGCTCAGCGCCCAGGCCCGGTTGGAAGGCAGCTGGAGCGAAATAGCCTTCGACAGCCTGATCGCCCGCCATGGCCATTTCAACGCCCGGCTCGATGATACCCGGCTGTTGCTGGACAAACTGAGCACCGATGCCCTCGACGGTCGTATCAGCCTCGATGGCAGCATAGGCCTCTACCCGCCCCATCAGGGCCAAATACGGCTGAAAGGACAGGCGCTGGAGTTACGGCGGTTAAGCCACTGGCTGCAGGCCGAGCGCGCCTTTTCCGGTCAAGTGAATATCGACGCCGATCTTGCCGGCACGCTGCGCGAGCCCGCCAGTTGGCAAGGCGCGCTGGCGCTGGATGGCCACGATATCTTCATCGAAAAACTGGGGCTGGACGACTGGCTGAAACGCCGGCTGGGTGAAGACTATGGCCGCCCGACCCGGGTCGACCCGCTACTGGCGGCGCTGGATCTGGAGCAAAGCGACGGCTTTATCTACCGGGCCGAGCTGAACGGTCCGGTCAAACAGGGACGCTGGCAACTGGACGGCAGCGCGGTGCAAAGCGTACGTCACCTGCTGGCCCTGCGCGGAGCACTGGACTTCGCCGGACGCTGGCAACTGGAGCTGGGCGCGGTCAATGACCAGCGCTGCCGGGAGCTGGCCATTCGGCTCGAAGACAGCTGGCGCGCTCCGCGTCTGCGACTGCACCAGCCGGAGCTGAATACCCCCTGCCAGCCCTGGTACCGGGGTTCCGTACCCTACCCTGCAGCCGGCCTGCCCGGCCGCCTCACAGAGGCAGTCCGCAAACTCAAGAACGGGAATTAGGGACTGGGGATTCCCACGCGGAGCGTGGGAACGAGAATACCCAGAAGAATCAGTGCGGCAGTATCACGTAGCGGCCGGTGAAGCTGGCGGCTTTTTGTTCGCCGCTGTACAGGGTCACGTTCAGCTCTATGCGTACCCGTTCGCCGGACTGCAGCGGCATCAGCTGTTCTCGCAGCCGCCCCTGTACCTCGGCGGTGGGCTCGTCCCATACCGGGGTCAGATACTTGATGTCGCCACTGCCCTGCACTATGTCGCCGCTCAGGCCGAATTCCTGCATCTGCATCCAGATCAGGCCCCATCCGGTCAGCACGCACTGGCTGTAAATGCTGCCGGCAAACATCGACTCGTGCATATTGAGGTTGGCGGTCAGGTTGGCCTTGGTCTTGAAGCGGCTGCCGGTGTACTGAATAATCCTGACGCCCATTTTCTCGCTGATGGGAATACGTCGGTGCCACTGGCGCTGCAGCTCGTCACACAGCTCGGGACAGTGCCGAATCTGATGAATCGAGGTCAGCGCTTTGATCATCTGCCGATGGGGGATTTTGCCGAAGCTGATGGGGCCTTCGCCTACCACGGTAAAGCCGCAGCGACCGTAAAACGCCACCGCCTCTTCCCGGGCGTTCATCACCAACCGGCGTACCCCCTGCTGGCGGGCCACCTGCTCCAGCGCCTGCACCATGCGGGTACCCAGGCCATGATCGCGACAGTCGGGCACCACCGCCATAAAGCGGATCTGGGCCTCATCACCGCTGACATAAAGGCGGCCCACGGCCACCAGGTTGCCGTTGTTGTCCACCATCATGCGATGGTGGGCATATTCGTCGAATTCGTCTCGTTCCGAGCCTCTGGGCTGTTGCCAGGGTTTACGCAGCAACAACCAGCGCAGCTGGTAATAGGCTTCAAGTTCCGCTTCCGTTTGCGGGGTGACCACACGATACATGGTCTGCTCCTGTTAGGGTTATCTGGGGGTATATTGCCGCGAGATACGGCAGAGTACAATTTGTGGTTACTTCAGGGTGTCGGCTTCAAACCTGCAGCCAGAAGGTGACGGGGCCGTCGTTGGTCAGGCTGACCTGCATATCGGCACCGAAGCGCCCCGACTCGGTAGCGATGCCCTGATCCCGCGCCGCCATCACGAAATAGTCGTACCAGCGCTCGGCGTCTGCCGGAGCCGCACCGCGAGAAAAACCGGGCCGCAGGCCGCTGTGGGTATCGGCGGCCAGGGTAAACTGCGACACCACCAGAAGGCTGCCGCCGGCTTGCCGTACATTCAGGTTCATTCTGCCGGCCTCGTCACCGAACACCCGGTAACCAAGCACCTTGTGCAGCAGCTTGTCGGCGCGCGCCCGGTCGTCGTCACGCTCTACGCCCAGCAGCACCAGCAGGCCGGGACCGATAGCCCCCACCCGGTTATCGGCGATACTGACCGACGCCGAACTCACTCTCTGAATCAGGGCTATCATGACTGCGCCAACTCCTTCGCCATCTGATCGGTGGCTTTCACCAAGGCATCTATAATACCCGGTTCAAAGGCGGAATGTCCGGCTCCCGGCACGATTTGCAGTATTAATTCGGGCCAGTGTTCCGTCAGGGTGACGGCGCCACCCGGCTTGCAGATGGCGTCATAACGGCCATGGATCAGCACAGCGGGTATTTTGCGCACCCGTTCGAGGTGCTTGATGATGTAGTTTTCTTCTATAAAACAGTTATTTATAAAATAGTGACATTCAATGCGCGCCAGCGCCAGGGCGGCATGCGCCTCGCCGTAATGGGTCTCGGCATCCACCCTCGGCAACAGGGTCGAGATACGCCCCTCCCAGATGGCCCAGGCCCGGGCCGCATTGAGCCGGGCCAGTTCGTTGTTGCTGGTCAGCAGCCGGTAGTAATGACGTAACAGGTGGCGCGTATCTCCTTCGAGCGGAGCCAGAAAATCCCGGTAATAATCGGGAAAAAGCTGGGCCGCACCGCCATCGGGTTGATAGAGCCAGTGCAAGTCCTGCTGTCGGCCCAGAAAGAGACCGCGCAATACCAGACCCTTTACTCGCCCGGGATACTCGATGGCGTAGCACAGGGCCAGGGTCGAGCCCCAGGAGCCACCGAAAACCAGCCAGGCATCAATGTTCAGCGCCTCGCGAATCTGCTCCATATCGGCGATCAATGCCTGAGTATGATTATCGGCAAGCTCTGCATGAGGCTCGGACTGACCCGCACCCCGCTGGTCAAACAAGATGATGCGATAACTCTCGGGATCGAAAAAGCGCCGGTGTTCACCGCCGGTGCCGGCACCGGGCCCGCCGTGCACCAGCACCACCGGAATACCCAGCGGGTTGCCGCTTTCTTCCACATAGAGTCGATGTCGCGGCGACACCGATAACCACTGCTGGCGGTAGGCGCCAATGCTCGGGTACAGGGTTCTCATCAATCAAGGTCCTCGGGCGAATCGGGATCATCATCCTCAAAGCTTAGCCGCTGTCGCCGCTCGTAGTCACCGAGGCCGGCGGTCAACTCGGCGCCCAGCAGGGCAATCATCCAGCTCAGATAGATCCAGACAAAGAGAATGGGAATGGCGGCCAGGGCGCCGTAAATTGCCTCGTAGGAAGGAAACTCGGTGATATAAAAAGCGAAGGCACGCTTGGCCAGCTCGAACAGCAAGGCCGCCACCAGGGCCCCGCAGATGGCATGACTGAAGCGCACCCGCATATTGGGCACCACCATGTAGAACACCACGAACATCAGGGTCGACAGCAAAAAGGGCAACAGCCCCAGCAGCAATGTCCCCATCCCCAGAATGGTATCGGCCTGGAACACCCGCAACGAGGTAATGTAGGAGGTCAGCGCCAGGCTGGCACCGGCCAGAATCGGGCCCAGAGTCAGGATCATCCAGTAGGTGGCAAAGGCCACCGACCAGCGTCGCTTCTGGGTCACCCGCCAGATGTGGTTGAAATTCTCGTCGATAGCGGAGATCAGCAGCATGGCGGTGACCGCCAACGCCGCCACGCCGACGGCGGTAGTTTTGGACGCGTTGTCGATAAAGCCCTGAATACTGTCCTGCACCACCTCCCCGGCGGCAGGCACGAAGTTGCTGAACACGAAGCTCTGAATGGTATCCCGCAACTCGGCAAACATGGGAAAGGCCGACATCATGGCGAACACCACTGCCAGCATGGGCACCAGCGACAGCAGGGTGATATAGGCCAGATAACCGGCGGTCACCTTCAGCCGATCCTGTTGTATCCGTTTCAGCAGAAAGATGCCGAAACTCGAGCCATGTTCTCGAATAAAGTGCAGTCGATGCCTGACTTGCGCGACAACCTGACTCATAACAACCTCATTTTGCTACCAATGGATTTCCATTGTGGCAAATTACTCGGGCACAGTGCCAGTCGGATATCATCACGCCGGGGTTCCCTTGCCGAAATCACCGGCCGACGCCCAATAAAAAAGGGCGCCCGAGGGCGCCCTTTTATTCAGCTCAGCAAGTCGGAATTAATCGCGACCGGCACGCTTACGTTCGTTCTCGGTCAGAGCACGCTTGCGAATACGCAGGTGGTTCGGCGTCACTTCAACCAGCTCGTCGTCACCGATGAATTCCAGTGACTGCTCCAGCGTCATCTTGATCGGCGTTACCAGGGTCAGCGCTTCATCGGTACCGGATGCACGAACGTTGGTCAGCTGCTTGCCCTTGATGCAGTTAACGGTCAGGTCGTTGGCACGGCTGTGAATACCGATGACCATGCCTTCGTATACTTCGGTGGCGTGATCGATAAACAGACGGCCGCGTTCCTGAATGTTGAACAGCGAATAGGCAGAAGCCTTGCCCTTGGCGTTGGAAATCAGTACGCCGTTGGTACGAGCACCGATGGTGCCGCCTTTATGCGGACCGTAGTGGTCGAAGCTGTGGTTCATCAGACCGGAACCGGAAGTCAGGGTCATGAATTCGGTCTGGAAACCGATCAAGCCACGGGCGGGAACGATAAAGTCGATACGGACACGACCCTTGCCATCCGGCACCATGTCGGTCATTTCGGCTTTACGCTCACCCAGCTTCTCCATGATGGAGCCCTGGTGCTCTTCTTCCACGTCGACGGTCAGGTTCTCGAAAGGTTCCATCTTGACGCCGTTTTCTGTTTTCAGAATAACTTCCGGACGAGATACCGCCAGCTCGTAGCCTTCACGACGCATGTTTTCGATCAGGATGCCCAGGTGCAGTTCACCACGGCCGGATACGCGGAACTTGTCCGGATCGGCGCCCTGCTCAACACGCAGTGCCACGTTGTGCACCAGCTCGGACGTCAGACGCTCCATGATGTTACGTGAGGTCACGTACTTGCCATCGAGGCCGGCGAACGGCGAGTTGTTGACCTGGAAGGTCATGGTCACGGTCGGCTCGTCAACAGACAGCGGCGGCAGTGCTTCGACTGAACCTTGCGCACAGATGGTATCGGAGATTTTCAGCTCGCCCAGGCCGGTAACGGCCACGATGTCACCGGCGTTACCTTCGGTGGCTTCGGTGCGCAGCAGGCCAAGATAGCCCATGACCATGCCCACTTTACCGTTACGAGTCTGACCATCGGCACCGATGACGGTGACCTGCTGGTTGACGCGAACGGTACCGCGCTTGATGCGGCCGATGCCGATAACACCGACATAAGAGGAATAATCCAGCTGGGAGATCTGCATCTGCAGCGGACCTTCCAGATCGGCATCGGGTGCCGGAACCTGGTCGACGATGGTCTGGAACAGCGCGGTCATGTCCGGTTCTGGCGCATCTACATCCAGGCTTGCCCAACCGTTGATGCCGGAAGCATAAATAACCTGGAAGTCGAGCTGGTCGTCGGTTGCACCCAGGTTATCGAACAGATCGAAAATCTGGTCCAGTACCCAGTCGGGACGCGCGCCCGGCTTATCGACCTTGTTGATGACCACGATGGGCTTCAGGCCCTGGGCAAATGCCTTCTGGGTCACGAAGCGAGTCTGCGGCATGGGACCTTCCTGCGCATCGACCAGCAGCAGTACCGAGTCAACCATAGACATAACACGTTCCACTTCACCACCGAAATCGGCGTGTCCCGGGGTGTCCACGATGTTGATGCGGTATGCCTGCTCGTCGGGAGCGGTCCAGCGAATAGCGGTGTTCTTGGCAAGAATGGTAATGCCGCGCTCCCGCTCTATGTCATTGGAGTCCATGACTCGCTCTTCCGCTTCGCCACGGCTTTCCAGCGTGCCGGACTGCTGCAGAAGCTTGTCTACCAGGGTGGTTTTACCGTGGTCGACGTGCGCGATGATTGCGATATTACGTAAGTTATCTAACATTCCTGCCTCAAAATACCGGGGGTGGATAAAAAATCGTCGTCATTTTACTCGCCCACCTCGGATCTGCCTAGCAGAATTGAAAATTACTGCTCGACAACTTCCCAAGGGGCTTTTAATGCACCATGATGATCGGCGCCGGCGCCTTACTGCACCAAAAGGATCCACTAATGCACCAATTTAGTGCATCAAAACGGTCATTGGTTCTCTTACATCAGGATAAACACCAGTGTGACAAGCATTTGGCAAACTGGCACAGTTTTCGCTTTGTATTTATCTGTAGCGATGGCAATTGATGAATTTGTTCATCAAACCCTAGGATGATTATTTTTGGAGGTCGAAATCCATGTCAGTAGAAAACGTAATGGACATGATCAAGGAACACGATGTCAAATTCATCGATCTGCGCTTTACCGATATCAAGGGTAAAGAGCAGCATATCAGCATTCCGGTCAATCAGATAAACGACGACTTCTTTGAAGAAGGCAAGATGTTCGATGGCTCTTCCATGACCGCATGGAAGACCATTCACGAATCCGACATGGTACTGATGCCCGATCCGGCTTCTGCGGTGATGGACCCCTTCACCGAAGACGCGACCATGAACATTCGCTGTGACGTGCTCGAGCCGGGCACCATGCAGGGCTATGACCGTGACCCGCGCTCCATCGCCCGCCGCGCCGAAGAATACCTGGTGTCTACCGGCATCGCCGACACCGTGCTGATCGGTCCCGAGCCCGAATTCTTCATGTTTGACGACGTGCGCTTCCATACCGACATGGCCGGCAGCTTCTTCAAGATTGATGATTCAGAAGCCAAGTGGAACTCCGGCAGCGAATATGCCGAAGGCAACAAGGGTCACCGTCCCGGCGTTAAGGGCGGCTACTTCCCGGTTGCTCCTATCGACTCCTCCCACGACATCCGTTCCGCCATGTGTCTGGTGATGGAAGAGATGGGCCTGGTGGTTGAAGCGCACCACCACGAGGTGGCGACGGCCGGCCAGAACGAAATTGCCTGCAAGTTCAACACCCTGACCCTGAAGGCCGATGAAATTCAGATCTACAAGTATGTGGTTCACAACGTAGCGCATGCCTTCAACAAGACCGCCACCTTCATGCCCAAGCCGCTGGTCGGTGATAACGGTTCCGGCATGCACGTACACCAGTCTCTGGCCAAGAACGGTGAAAACCTGTTCGCCGGCGACCTGTACGGTGGCCTGTCTGAAACCGCGCTGTTCTACATCGGCGGTATCATCAAGCACGCCCGCGCCCTGAACGCCATCACCAACCCGGCCACCAACTCCTACAAGCGTCTGGTACCCGGCTTTGAAGCCCCTGTTATGCTGGCCTACTCGGCTCGTAACCGTTCTGCCTCTATCCGTATCCCGCTGGTTGGCTCGCCCAAGGCTCGTCGTATCGAGACCCGCTTCCCGGATCCGGCTGCCAACCCGTACCTGTGCTTCGCCGCGCTGCTGATGGCCGGCCTGGACGGTATTCAGAACAAGATCCACCCGGGCGATGCCATGGACAAGGACTTGTACGATCTGCCGGCCGAAGAAGCCGCCGAGATCCCGACTGTCGCCGTGTCTCTGGACAACGCACTGGACAACCTGAACCAGGATCGCGAGTTCCTGACCCGCGGTGGTGTATTCAGCGACGAGTTCATCGACGCCTACATCAAGTACAAGCGTGTTGAAACCGAAACCATCAACATGGCGACGCACCCGCTGGAATACGACCTGTACTATTCCGTTTAAGCGGTAAGCTGTCAGCTATAAGCTGGAAAGTGAAAGGCCCGGGAAACCGGGCCTTTTTTTGTTTGTTGTCTGGTCGTATTTTGGAGCCATAGTCCAGAGGCAACAAGGTTGCCTCTGACGTACTCCTCACCCCTCACCCCTCACCCCTCACCCCTCACCCCAGAATCTCATGTCGGGTAGAAGGAAAAAGATTGAGCACCTTGTGCACCAGATACACACAGCACAGGGTCAGCAGAATAGCGATGGTCATCGAGCTCATCCGGTACAGGGCGCTGTACACCAGATCGTGCTCCGGTGACACATACTGGCCGAATAGAATGCCCACCGTGGTCAGACCGGCAAAGCCAACCCCGGGCATGCCTTCCTTTACATGCCAGCGTGCAAACACCATGGCGCACAGCCAGAATGACAGCGTCAGCAACAGCAGGTTGTGATAATAGCTGTATAAAAACAGCTGAGTCAGCAGCCCCAGCGCACAGCCGAGCAGGGTGCCGATGCAACGCTGACGACCCGACTGCACCGCCCCGACAAAGCTCATGGGAAACAGCACCAGCACCGTCGCCACCTGGGCCGAGAGCGAGTCCACCAGATCGACTGTCTGAAACACCGTAAAACTGAGGGTCGCCACTATGGCGCCCAGCAGCGCCTGATGACGGATGATATTATCGCTTTTGGCGGGCAGCGCCCGCGCCACCGGCGGCTCGCGATTCGGCAGCACCGCGTAGGCGATGTATGCCAGCGCTACCGATAACACCGAGGCGGTGATATTGCTCATCGCCATGTCGGCCAGGTCGAACTGCCGGTAGCTGGAAAAATGCAGCATGATGCTGAGGCTGACGCAACCCGAGGCCCCAAACAGCAGCATGGGCCCCCTGGCCATCAACAGAAACCGGCCCAGAAACAGGCAGAACACCACCACCGTAAAGGCCGGCGGCCAATGATTCAGCAGGCCGGGCAGCACCATGATCTCGAGCGAGGTCAGCAGCGACGAGCCGATGAACTGCAGGCTGACGAAGCGGTTCAGCACCGGCACCATGCCCAGCAACAGCATGGGGTAGACGGTGAAGAAAACCCCGAAGTTCCAGTTCATCATCTTGGCGATCAGCATACCGGCGGCACTGCCAAAGGCGATACGCAGACAAACGCGCAGCCGATCCGGGGTCAGTTCCATGCTTGTCTCCTCAGTACAGGTAACGCAGCAGGCTGACCACCCGCGCCTGCATGGCGGCCAGGCCGTTCAGCACCGGGTTGTCGACCGGATACAGCTG
This sequence comes from Oceanisphaera sediminis, assembly GCF_039539745.1. Lineage (NCBI taxonomy): Bacteria > Pseudomonadati > Pseudomonadota > Gammaproteobacteria > Aeromonadales > Aeromonadaceae > Oceanisphaera > Oceanisphaera sediminis. The sequence continues at coordinate 68,465 of NZ_BAABDS010000026.1, read as the reverse complement.
CACCGTGGCCTTGGCGCCGGTGGCCAGCGGTGGCCAGGCATCATCCAGTGCAATATGGGTGCGCAGCCGCTGGGCGTCGCGTACCCAGCGATCGGAATTGACCGGCTGGGCCAGCAGCCCGTCGGCCGCCTGCTGACCTTCCCTGACGCCGCTGTCGATACTGGTAACGTGGCCGGCGAAGATTTGCCCCGGCAGGGCATCGAAGATGATGTCAACCGGGGTGCCGCTCTGCACATGGCGCAGGCTTTTTTCACGCAAGTCCGCACTCACCCAGGCCTGATCGGAAATCAGCGCCATCAGCGGCTGGCCGGCCGCCGCATGCTGACCCTGGCGTAACTGCAGGTTGCCGATGCGGCCGCGACTTTCTGCATACACCCGGGTACGCGCCAGCTCGAGCCGAGCCTGGCGCAAGGCCACCTCGGCCTGTTCGACGGCAATGCCCGCCGCCGTCAACGCCTGTTCTACTTCTTGCCGGCGAGCCTCGGCCACGGCGAGCGCATCACGCGCCAGGCTGGTGCCGGTGTTGGCCTGTTCCAGCTGTTGCTGCGACATGTGACCCTGACGGTGCAGCCGGGCGATACGCGCCGCCTCCCGCTCCTGTTCCTGCAACTGCAGCCCGGCCTGGTGGGTTTCGGCCTTCACTTCCGCCAGACCGGACTGCGCCCTGTCTTGTGCCACTTTTGCCTGACGCTGCGCCAGTTCGGCCCGCCTGACCGCCAGTTGATAATCGCTGTCGTCCAGCTCAAACAACAACTGCCCCGGATCGACTCGCTGATTGTTGGTGACATGCACCCGGCTGACCTGGCCGGACACCCGGGCCGAGACCGGCACCACATAGCGCTGAATACGGGCTTCCGGTGTCATCGGCATGTAGTTGTCGGCGATGACGAAATAAACAAAAAGCAGAAAAAAGGCGCTCAGGGCCACTTTTATCCAGCGGCTGAAACTCTGTTCTGGCGTCATAATGACCTCGGTTGCGTTATTCTTTGTGACCACAGATCCCGTTGAGGTTCCGGTTGATGTGCTCCACCATGCGGTTGAATTCCTTGATTTCCTGTTCACTCAGGCCCGCCAGTACCTGCTGACGAGTCTGATCCAGCACCGCGTCCATCTCATCCATCAGCGGACGCACCGCCGGCGTCAGATGCACCCTCTTGCCACGGCGATCATCGGCACAGGGCCGACGCTCCACCAGCCCCAGCTGTTCCAGCCCGTCCAGGGTGCGTACCAGCGACGGGCTTTCCACCCCGACCCGACGCGCCAGCTGATGCTGTTGAATACCATCTTCGTATTTTAGATGTGTCAGGGTGATCCAGCGGCTTTGGGTCAGCCCCAGGGGCTTGAGCCGCTCATCGTTGAGCCAGCGCCACTGCCGAACCAGACAGGCCAGAGACATTCCCAGGGTTTTCATCGCCACCTCCCATTTAGTTAGCATGCTAATTATGCTCTTGCTAACGATATTATTCAAATTCCTCACTGCCGCAATCACTCTCGGCACCTTCTGGAAAACCGGCAGGTTTCTTGCATTCTTACGCTACCAGTAGCGGCACCAGTACGGGGCATACAGAGCCACCCTGCCCTCGAGCGGCAAGGGCGCCGAATTCGGGTTAGAATGCATGCACCATGGTGGTGCAAATGCAGACGAGAGGACAACAAGGTGCCGGAATCCCAGCCAGACGTACAAGCGATTATCGATAACCTGCTCACGGCGGTGCTGGTGGTGGATGCCGAGCTGCAGGTACTGTTTGCCAATACCGCCGCCGAGCAGTTGCTGCCGCTGAGCAAGCGCCGGCTGCAGGCGATGCCGCTCAATCTGGCGGACGAAGATATTTCGCTGGATACCGCCCGCATCAGACATTGCATCGACCGCGAACAGGGCTTTACCGACAGCGAGGTGCAGTTGATGATCGACGGCGTGCCGCGCTGGGTTGAAGTCAGCGTCACTCCCCTGCCCTGGTCCGGCTCCTCATCGCCGCGGACACAGACTCGAGCGCTGATCGAACTTCGGCTGATCGATCAGCAGAAAAAAATCAGCCAGGAGCTGCAGCAGCGCACCCAGCAACAGGCGGCGCGGGAGCTGGTGCGCGGCCTGGCCCACGAAATAAAGAATCCATTGGGCGGCCTGCGCGGCGCGGCCCAGCTGCTGGAGCGAGAGCTGCCGCGGGAAGAGCTGAAAGAATTTACCCAGCTGATCATCGCCCAGGCGGATCGGCTGCGTAATCTGGTGGACCGGCTGCTGGGTCCGCAGCGCCCCGGCCGGCGGCAAATCACCAACCTGCATTCGGTACTGGAGCAGGTGCGCCGGCTGGTGGCGATGGAAATACCGCCCGGCATCAGCCTGGACCGGGATTACGATCCCAGCATTCCCGACTTCGAGATGGATCCGGAGCAACTGCAGCAGGCCCTGCTCAACATAGTGCGCAATGCCGCCGAGGCGCTGGGCGAACAGGGCCACATTCAGATCAGAACCCGCACCGCCTTTCAGGTGATGCTGCAGGGCCGCCGCTACCGGCTGGCGGCGGAGATTCGCATTATCGACGACGGCCCCGGCATTCCCGAGCCGCTGCGCGACACCCTGTTCTACCCCATGGTGACCGGACGCGACGGCGGCACCGGCCTGGGGCTGTCTATCGCGCAGGATCTGATCCACCAGCACCAGGGCCGCATCGAGACCCAAAGCCGCCCCGGACGCACCGAATTTATTATCTATCTGCCATTACGCCGCTAGGAGAGCCTTATGACCGAACAAGTATGGATAGTCGATGACGACAGCTCGATTCGCTGGGTGCTGGATCGCGCCCTGAGCCAGGCCGGCTTCGACTGCCAGAGCTTCGCCGACGGCGAAAGTGTGCTGGCGGCCCTGGCCCGCAGCCAGCCCAGCGTGGTGGTGTCCGACATTCGCATGGGCGGCATGGATGGCCTGACCCTGCTGGGCGCCATTCACGAACAGGTGCCCCAGCTGCCGGTGATCATCATGACCGCCCACTCGGATCTGGACAGTGCGGTCAGCGCCTATCGTCACGGTGCCTTCGAATATCTGCCCAAGCCCTTCGATATCGACGAGGCGGTCACCCTGGTACAGCGGGCCATGGCGCACCTGCGGGAGAGCAAGTCCAAGGGCCGGGTCGCCGAGCAGGAAAGCGTCAATGCGCCGGAAATCATCGGCGAAGCCCCGGCCATGCAGGAGGTGTTTCGCGCCATCGGCCGCCTGGCCCGCTCTTCCATTTCGGTGCTGATCAACGGCCAGAGCGGCACCGGCAAGGAGCTGGTGGCGCACGCGCTGCACAAGCACAGCCCTCGTGCCAGCAGCCCCTTTATTGCCCTGAACATGGCGGCCATTCCCAAGGATTTGATTGAATCTGAACTGTTCGGCCACGAAAAAGGTGCCTTCACCGGCGCCAACAGCATTCGTCAGGGCCGCTTCGAGCAGGCCAATGGCGGCACCCTCTTTCTCGACGAAATCGGCGACATGCCGCTGGATATTCAGACCCGGCTGCTGCGGGTATTGTCCGACGGCCAGTTTTACCGGGTCGGCGGCCATCAGCCGATCAAGGTGGACGTGCGCATCATCGCCGCCACCCATCAGGATCTGGAGCTGAAGGTGGACGATGGCGACTTTCGCGAAGACTTGTTCCACCGGCTCAACGTCATTCGCGTCCATATGCCAGCGCTGAAAGACCGGCGGGAAGACATTCCCAAGCTGGCCCGTCACTTTCTGGCCCGGGCGGCCAAAGAGCTGAGTGTGGAGGCCAAGGGCCTGCATCCGGACGCTCAGGCCTGTTTGCAGGCCCTACCCTGGCCCGGCAACGTACGCCAGCTGGAAAACGTCTGCCGCTGGCTGACGGTAATGGCGTCGGGTCAGGAAGTACTGGTGGCCGACCTGCCACCGGAGCTGATGCAAAAGGAACGGGAGAAAGACAAAAGCGGCGCCACGCAAGACTGGCGTCAGGCGCTGCAGGAGTGGGCGCGGCAAGAACTGGCCCTGGGTCATCAACACCTGCTGGCCGAGGCTCAGCCCGACTTCGAACGCATCCTGCTCGACTGCGCCCTGAGTCATACTCAGGGTCACAAGCAGGATGCCGCCCGCCTGCTCGGCTGGGGTCGCAACACCCTGACCCGCAAGCTGAAAGAGTTGCATGGCAACGACCAACTGATAGAGGATGAATAATCACGCCGCCCCCAATCACGAGGAAACGTCATGATAGATCCCAGCCTGCCCTTGCTCGATCTGCACCGTCATCTGGATGGCAACATTCGCCCCGCCACCATACTGGAGCTGGGTCAACGCTTTGACATGGCGCTGCCCGCCACCACCCTGGCGGGATTGCGCCCTTATGTACAGGTACGGGATAACGCCCCGGATCTGATGTCGTTTCTCGCCAAACTGGACTGGGGCGTCAAGGTACTGGGCAGTTACGATGCCTGCCGTCGGGTCGCCTATGAGAACGTCGAGGATCTGCAAGGCGCCGGCATCGATTATGCCGAGCTACGCTTCAGCCCCGGCTATATGGCGATGCAGCACCACCTCGACCCCGAAGGCGTGGTGGAAGCGATCATCGACGGGGTGGCCGCCGGCAGCCGCGACTTCGGCGTACCGACCAAGCTGATTGGCATCATGAGCCGCACCTTCGGCCGGCAGGCCTGCGAACGGGAGCTGGCCGCCTGTCTGGCCCATAAAGACCGCCTTGTCGCCATGGATCTGGCCGGTGACGAACTGGGCTTTCCCGGGGACTTGTTCGAGGAGCACTTTCGACGGGTGCGCGACGCCGGTCTGCATATCACGGTGCACGCCGGTGAAGCGGCGGGCAGTAACAGCGTCTGGCAGGCCATTCGGGAGCTGGGTGCCGAACGCATCGGCCACGGGGTAAAAGCGGTACAGGACGAATCCCTGCTCGATTACCTGGCCGAGCATCGCATCGGCATCGAAACCTGCCTGACCTCCAACCTGCAGACCAGTACGGTCGCCGAGCTGAGCAGCCATCCCATTCACCGCTTTCTGGAAAAAGGCCTGTCAGTTTGTCTGAATACCGACGACCCGGCGGTACAGGGCATAGAGCTGCGTCATGAATATACCGATGCCGCGCTGGCCACCGGCCTGACGCCGGTGCAGACCCGCCGGTGTCAGGAAAACGCCCTGGCCATGGCCTTTATCAGCGCCGAAGAAAAAGCCGCCCTGCTGCTGGCCAGCGCCGAGCGAGAGTAAAAAGCGGGGACTGGGGACTGGGGACTGGGGACTGGGGACTGGGGAATGATAAATCCCTAATCCCTAATCCCTAATCCCTAATCCCCGCAGTTAATCAGATCACCCGCGAGAATTGCTGCATCCGCGCCTGGCGGCGCAGGTGCACGTCGAAACACATGCAGATATTGCGGATCAGCAGCTGGCCCTTGGCCGCAACCCTGATAGCGTCGTCGCTCAAGGTCACCAGGCCGTCGTCGATGAAGGTCTGCAGCAGCTTGAGATCCTCGGCGAAGTAATCGGCAAAGCGAATGCCGTACTGCCGCTCCAACGGGGCAAATTCCAGCTCGAAGTTACAGATCAGCGTCTTGATCAGATCCCGGCGCAGACAGTCGTCTTCGTTCAGGGCATAGCCGACGGTCTGGGCGTGGCCCAACTCGTCCAGCTGGCCGTAATACAGCTTCAGGTCCTTGTGATTCTGGGAGTAGGCATCACCAATCATGCTGATGGCCGACACGCCCAGCCCCAGCAAATCGCAGTCACCCTGGGTGGTATAACCCTGAAAATTGCGGTGCAGCTCGCCTTCCCGCTGGGCTACCGCCAGGCTGTCGTCCGGCAGCGCGAAGTGATCCATGCCGATAAACTGATAACCCTGGCCGGTCAGGTAGGCGATGCTGTCCTGCAACATCGCCAGCTTCTTCGCAGGGGCCGGCATATCCTCATCTTTCAGCTTGCGCTGGGCAGAGAAACGGCTCGGCAGGTGAGCATAGTTGAACACCGACAGACGGGCCGGCTTCATCGCCACCACCTGCTCCAGCGTATGGTGAAAGCTTTCCGGGGTCTGCAGCGGCAGGCCGTAGATCAGATCCAGATTGGTGGAGCCAAAGCCCAGCTCGGCGGCCCGGCTGACCAACGCCTTGATGAAGTCGTTATCCTGATCCCGGTTGACCACCCGCTGCACGTCTTTGTTGAAGTCCTGCACGCCCAGGCTGATACGGTTGAAAGCTTCCTCTTTCAGCACATCCAGCAGGCTCAGTTCGATGCGGCGCGGATCGATCTCGATGCTGAATTCGCCCTGTTCGGCAAAGCGAAAGTGCCGGCGCAGCAGGCCGTTCAGGCGACGGATCTGGGGTTCGGTCAAAAAGGTGGGGGTACCGCCGCCCCAGTGCAATTGGGTTACGGTGCGATCGACAAACAGCGGTGCCAGGCGAGCGATTTCCCGCTCCAGATAATCAAGGTAGATATCGGCCTTGTTCTGATGGCGGGTGATGACCTTGTTACAGCCACAGTAGTAACACAGCTTGTGGCAGAAGGGGATATGCACATAGAGCGACAGAGGTCGCCCGGGATAACGGCCGGCGGCGGCTTCGAGTTCCGCCATGCCAAAGCCGTCATTGAACTCCAGCGCCGTGGGGTAAGAAGTATAACGCGGCCCCGAATAGTTATACTTTTCGATCAGGGCCTGATCCCACTCTATTTGTGCTGACATAACCTCTCCCGGTCAGCGACCGGGCAGTTCCAGGCTGGCCAGCCGCGTTACCTCAATTTTGATTTGTGCTTCCAGTTCCTGTTCAAAACCGGCTCGTTGCAGATCCATGCGCATGATTTCGTTGCGTTTGTACTGCTTGCGGGCGTCGTGGGTCGGCATTTCTCTTACCCGTTCATACAGATCGTAGAGCCCCGGATATTCGCCGGCAAATTCTTTTGGCTGTGCAAACTGCAGGGCATTGAGCAGGTTGGCCAGCCGAATGGCGCCTTCCGACAGGTTGCATTGATCTTCGCGCACCGCCATGGCGATGGTGCGAATGCTCTCCAGAATGCGCTCGTTACGCCGGGTAATGGCCTGCTGCTGGCGCTGGGTTTGCAGCTTCAGTCGAGCCAGCAATCTTCCCGCATAAACCGCCAGCCCCACTATGATGACGCCGCCCACGAGGGCGGCAATCAACCAGGGTGAGATCATGACTTATCTTCCTTGTCTTCGTATTGCGCAGGATCAAGATCCGCATCCATAAAACGGGTCCAGAGATCATCGCCTTCTGCCGGCTCGTCTTCATCTTCTTCCAGCAAGCCGAGTTCTTCCAGCAACTGCTGATGACGAGCCAGGGTCTGGTCCAGCCAGCCGGCATCGTTTTTGCCCAGCTTCTCGCCCGCATCCACTTTATCCAGCAGGGTATTGAGCCGCTCGTTGTTTTCCAGCTGCTCCAGTTCCTGTTCCGGCGTCAGTACCTCGACATCGGTATCGATAACCGGTGTTACCCCGGCCGGTTTGGGTGCCTTGGCCGGCTTGGCAGGCGTGGAGGAATCGGCCACCTTGGTGGTTTCCCCCTGCACCAGGGCTATCGGCTTTTTCGACCCCAGACGCGGATCCCGAGGTGTCTTGCTGCCGCCGTGCTGCTGGCCGGACTCACCGGTGTTGTGCCGGGAGCCGGGGGCCAGCCCCTTGCGTTTGGCCTTGCGCTTGCGATCCTTGCTCTGCTCGGCAGTTTCCCGACTTTCCTTGCGGGCTCCGATTTGACCCGGAGTACGGGTCTTTTTAATGCGTGTCATACAGACTCCGGTATTTGCAGAAGTATCACATCGGCACCGATAAATTCGATACCGAGCCCGTCCCGTGCCGCCAGCCAGAGAAAGGTTTCCCGGCTGAAAAAGCTGACATGGGTGGGATCCTGTTTGTAATGCCAGTTGGCAAAGGCCGCCTGGTCTCGAGCCAGCTTGGTCATGATGGCCAGCCAGCCTCCCGGTCGAAGCAGGGTCAGCAACTGCTGCCATTCCCTGCCCGGCCGGTAAAAATGTTCTATCGCTTCGGTGCAGCAGACAAAGTCGTAACGCTGCTGCAACCGGTCCGGATAATGTGCATAGTAAGGATCATAGGTGGTGGTGGCAAAGCCTGCTTCACTCAGCATGGCCGCCAGCGCCGGGCCAGGGCCACAACCGAAATCGAGCCCTCGGCTGCCTGCCGGCAGGCGGGTCATCAGCGGATCGGCCACTCGCGCCAGAAAACGCCGATAGCCCATGTCATCGGGCCGATTCTCATGCAAATCATATTCTGCCTTCTCCGCTGCCGCATCCAGCCGGTTGTCGGGGTCGACAAAAATCAGTCGGCACCGATCACAGCGATGGTAACGCCGCCGCGCATCCTGCCAGAACAGAGACGTCTCGATATGGTCACAAAGGGGACAGTTCAGGTCGTGCAGCAGGGCAGACATGGGGAAACCAGAGAAAGCAGGGGGCGCCGGGCCCCCGGAGTGATAGTATTAACGCAGACCCGCTACGTACTGGGACAGTACGTCGATATCGTTATCGGTCAGCTTGGCAGCAACGCCGCGCATCATGCCGTTATGGTCGTTGGCACGCTCGCCACTGCGGAACATCTTCAGCTGAGCCGCAATATAGGCAGGGTACTGACCAGACAGCCGCGGGAACTTGGCCGATTCCAGGCCTTCGCCACGGGGGCCGTGACAGGCGATACAGGCGGTAATACCGCGCTCGATGTCACCACCCTGATACAGGGCGGCACCCTGCTCGATCACCTCTTCCGGCGTGGCGACAGGGGTAACGGCCTGGCTGGCAAAATAGGCAGCCACATCGGCCATGTCCTGCTCGCTCAGCGGCATGGACATGCCGCCCATGATGGCGTTGGCGCGGCCTTCACCACCGGTGGCGGCGGCCTTGAACTCGGCCAGTTGCTTGGCCAGGTAAGAGGCATGCTGACCGGCCAGTTTGGGATACATATCGGTCGGGCTGTTGCCATCGGCACCGTGGCATGCCACGCAGGTGGCAGATTTGGCTTTACCTGCTTCGACATCGCCCTGTGCCTGGACAACACCGGCCATTCCGAGTGTTAAGGCTAGCGTGAAAATAATTTTTTTCATGACGTTCCGACTTCTCGTTGTAAGAGCTTCCAGATCACATACCTGCGAGGGCATGTTACAATGCGATTCAAAAAACGACACCATTCTACAATGATTTTGCGAAAAAGTAAGCAAAGCGGGTTCAGAACCCGGGGGAATTCATATTGAATAACAAGCAGATAAATTTTAACACCGCCCGCTTTATTACCAGCGCGCCCGATATCAATCAAATGCCGGAAGACAGCGGCATAGAGATAGCTTTTGCCGGACGCTCAAACGCCGGTAAATCATCCGCACTTAACACCATAACGCAGCAGAAAAGTCTGGCACGGACCAGTAAAACCCCGGGCCGTACCCAGCTGATCAACGTGTTCGAGCTGAGCGAAGGCAAGCGGCTGATCGATCTGCCCGGCTACGGCTATGCCAAGGTGCCGGAAGAAATGAAGCTGAAATGGCAGCGAGCCCTGTCGGTCTACCTGCAACACCGCGAAAGCCTCAAGGGTCTGGTGGTGCTGATGGACATTCGGCATCCGCTCAAGGACATCGATCAGCAGTTGCTGCAATGGGCCAGCGAAAGCAAGCTGCCGGTACTGGCACTGCTGACCAAGTGTGACAAGCTCAAACCGGGCCCGCGCAAGTCCGAAGTGCTGCGAGTGCGCGAAGCCGTGACCGTGTTCGGTGGCGACATTCGAGTCGAATCGTTCAGTTCGCTCAAGGGTCTGGGCCTGGACAGAGCCAAGGAAATCCTCAGCGAATGGCTGCTGCAGGATCAGGACGATGAGCCGGCAGCAGCAAGCGCCGACGGTGAGAACGCCTGATGCGCCTCGATCGCTTTCTGAGCGAAAGTACCGGCCTGACCCGCTCCGTGGCCAAAAAGGCCCTGCACCGGGGTGATGTGACCGTCGATGGCATCGTGGTCAAAAAGAGCGACCAACAGATCAACGGTCAGGAAGTGCGCCTCGAAGGTCGTCTGCTGATGACACCGGGGCCGCGCTATCTGCTGTTGCACAAACCCGCCGGTTATATCAGCTCCACTCAGGATGAAGACCACCCCTGTGTGCTGCAATTGCTGCCACCGGAGCTGCGCCGCAGCATGCAGTGCGCCGGGCGGCTGGATGTGGATACTACCGGCCTGCTGCTGCTGACCGACGATGGCAAGTGGTCGCACCGCCTGCGCTCGCCGAAAAAAGCCTGCAACAAGGTGTATCGGGTCGATCTGGCCGAACCGCTGGCAGCGGATGTCGCCGAGCGCTTCGCTCAAGGGCTGGAGCTGCACGGCGAAGACAAGACTACCCTGCCTGCCGGCCTGGAAGTGATCACCCCTACTCGGGTACTGCTGACCATACAGGAAGGCAAATATCACCAGGTGAAACGGATGTTTGCCGCCGTCGGCAATCATGTGATGGGCCTGCACCGGTTGCAAATCGGGGACATAGTGCTGGATGACCGCCTGGCCCCGGGCGAGTGGCGTCATCTCACCGCCGCCGAAGTCGCCTCGATTTGACGTAAAGGGTGCGGGGGGCAGAGTGAAGCGTAACCCCACACCTAAAGACCCGGCGTTTTACCCCTCACACCTCACCATTCACACCTTACTATCTTATTCCGCCGCCGGTATCTCCAGCCAGAAGCAACTGCCCTGGCCCGGCGTCGATTCGAAGTCGACGCTGCCCCCCATCCGTTCCAGCAGCTCCCGGGTAATGGCCAAGCCCAGCCCGGTACCGCCTTTCTTGCGGGTATCCGAGCTGTCGGCCTGGGCAAATTTCTGAAAGATGCGCGCGCGAAAACTCTCGGGAATCCCTTCACCTTGATCACGAACCAGAATACGTAGTCGATCGGTGCCTTGCCACTCGGTGGAGATCAGCACCCGGCCCTGTTCCGGCGAAAACTTGATGGCATTGGACTGCAGGTTGAACAAGGCCTGCAGCAGTCTGTCCCTGTCTGCCTGCACCCGCGCCCCCGCCGCCATGGTGCCCATCTCGAGGCGGACTCCTCGCTCCTTGCCCAATGGGCGGTTCATTTCCACCGCCTCATGGACCAGCTCTGCCAAATCACAGGCTTGCAGACAAAACGGCATCTTGCCGGCCACCAGCTTTTCCATATCGAGCAAGTCGTTGATCAACAAATTCAGTCGCTTGCTGTTGTTATGCGCCACCCGTACCATCTGGCCGGCTTTGGCCGGCAGGTCACCCAGCACCCCCTGGTTCAACAGCCCGAGTGAGCCGGTAATGGAGGTCAGCGGGGTGCGCAGTTCGTGGCTCACGGTGGCCACGAATTCCTTTTGCATCTGCTCCACCTGCTTCAGCGCGGAAATATCCTCGACCAGCGACCAGAGCAGCGTTCTGCCTGCCGCATCGCGGATCAGCATCCCCTGCTGGCGAACCGGAAAGCGCGAGCCGTCCCGGCGAATATATTCTTTTTCATAGGGCGCGTAGCGGCCATCCAGCTTCAGTTCCACCAGTGCTTGCCGATCCCGGGCCTTATATTCCGCCGGCGTCAGTTCCCGAAAGTCCAGCCGCAGCAGCGACGCCTTGTCGTAACCGATGGCGGCCAGCAGCGCCCGGTTGACATCGATAAAGGCGCCGGTCGAAAAATCATTGAGGGATATGCCGATGGAAGACAGCTCGAACAGCCCCCGCAGCCGCTGCTCGCTGTCGGCCAGCGCCAGTTCCGCCTGTTTTTCATGCTGAATATCGGTCAGGTAGCCGTGCCAGATGGTGCTGCCATCATCCAGCCGTTCGGGCCGGGCCCGCCCTTCCACCCACCGCAGGGAGCCGTCTTGCTGCACGACCCGGTACTGGGTATGCCAGATGGCAAGGTGGCGCTCCGATGCCTGAATAGACGCGCTGACCTGCTCCAGATCCGGCGCATAAATACGCTCGAACACCACGTCGGCATTCTCTTTCACCGCCTCGGGCGAAACCCGATAAATCTGCTCGATGCCGCTGCTGCTGTAAGGAAAGGCGCTGTGACCATTCGGCCACAGTCGGTACTGGTACAGCATGCCCGGAGTCTGCTCGACCAGCTTGTCCAGCCGCTCCTGCTGCGCCCGCTTGCCCAGCATGTCTCCGAGCCAGTGCGCCAGCAGTCCGATGAACATGCGGTCGGTGTCATCGAAAGGCCATTCCCTCGGTGCAACGGCAGAAAAATTAAGGGTACCGAACAACTGGCCATCCACCAGCAGCCGAATGGCGATGTAGCTTTCGAGCCCTAACTGGCGATAACACTCGGCCTGTTGAAACGACGAATGACCCATGTGCTGGATGGCCAGCACGCCAGGTTGTTGCAGCAACAGGTGGCAGTAGGTTTGTTCCAGCACAAAGTGCAATCCGGGCGCAACTTCGGCTTCGGGCGGCGCCGCCACCCATCGCACCGCATACACCTCGCCCAGGATCTCGCTGACGATCCCCAGCTCCAGCTGCAGATAATCGCACCCCAGCGCCAGTGCCTGGGTGATTTGTTGGTCCAGGCTGCCGTCCAGCTCAAAGGCGATACGATTAAGCAACTGGAGCGCCCGGTTCTTGCGCTCCAGCTGGGCCAGCGTTTCTCGCTCGGCGGTAATATCCGCATGGGTGCCATACATCATCAGCGGCTGCCCGTCGTCGTCACGGCTGAACAAGCGGCCCCGGCTTTGTAACCAGACCCAGTGCCCTGCCTTATGCTTCATGCGAAACTTGCCTTCGTAGACCGGGGCGTTGCCCGCCAGATGCCGCTCCATCGCCACCATAGCGCATGCCACATCGTCCGGATGAACCCGGCTTTTCCAGATATCAATGGTCAAGGGCCCCAGCTCCGCCAGCCGATAGCCCAGCATATCGGCCCAGCGCTCGTTGAATTCGCAGCTGCCGGTTTGCATGTCACACTGCCAGACGCCGATGTTCGCGCCCTCAATCACCAACTGGGCGCGGGATTCGCTTTCCTTCAGGCTGCGACGCAGCTCGGTCAGCTGGGACTGGTTGATTTGCTCTTCCACACTGTCGGCCATGATCCGTAACAGCTCGCTCTCCGCCGCGCCGAAGGCGCGCGGCTTGCTGTCGATGATACAGAGGGTGCCGATGCGATAACCACCCGAGGTATGCAGGGGCGCGCCCGCATAAAAACGAATATGCGGCGGTTGCAATACCAGCGGGTTATCGAAAAACCGGGGGTCGAGATGGGCGTCTTCCACTACCAGCAGGCCGCTGTCCAGGATGGCATGACCACAAAACGAGATCTCGCGGCCGGTTTCACACACATCTCCCAGCCCCTGAGCCGATTTGAACCACTGTCGTTCGCTGTCTACCAGCGATACCAGGGCAATATCGACGCCAAAGCTGCTCTGGGCAATGCGGGCCAGTCGATCGAAACGCGCTTCCGGTGGGCTGTCCAGCAGACCGGTGGCCATCAGCGCCTGCAACCGCTGCCATTCATCGGTCGGTACAGATGGGATGATCATCACTCATATCCTCAATAATCCGATGCTCGGTACTATCGCTCGAAACCGCCCCCGGCAGCTCCACCCACAGATGGGCCCCTTCCCGGTTATAAAAACCGATGCGCCCTTCCATCAATTCCACCAGTTCCTTGCAAATCGCCAGGCCCAGCCCGGTTCCTCTGCTGGCACGCATGGTGCCGTGTTCGGCCTGGGCAAAACGCTCGAACAGACGAGCACCAAAGGCTTCCGGAATGCCCTCACCCTGATCGCTGACGATAATCCGCAGCCAGTCGGGGGGGTGCCACTCGACCCGTACCGTGACGGTACCGCCGGGCGGAGAAAATTTGATGGCATTGCTGATCAGGTTATCCAGAATCTGTCGCAAGCGCAGCGGATCGAGATACGCCGCCGGCACCGGGGCGCCGGCACAGCACAGGGTGACCCGGTAGTCATCGGCCATGGGCCGGTTACCGGCTATCGCCTCCTTGACCAGCGTCATGATACAGCAGGACTCGGGCGCCAGTTCCAGCTTGCCAGCATTCAGCTTGTTGAAATCCAGCAGGTCATTGATGATAGTCTGCAAACGCTCGCCGTTGCGTAATGCCAGTGACGTCAGGTTATCGGCTTTTTCCGGCAGGGCGCCCACCGCTCCCGACTGCATCAGCTTCAGCGCCCCGTTGATCGAGGTCAGCGGAGTACGCAGTTCATGACTGACCACCGCCACGAAGTCATCCTTGACCTCGCTCAGTGCCTTGCGCTCGGCGGTCAGCTGGTTGAAGGCGCGCGCCAGCTCCGCCACCTCGGTTACGCCGGTTTCGGGCAACTGCGGATTATTCGTGGCCTGGGTCGCCATGCGCCGGATTTGTCGGGTCATGAATTCCAGCGGCCGCATCGCGGTCCAGGCCAGCCAGAATGCCAGCAACGCCAGTCCGCCGCCAATCAGCACACTGATGCCGGCAAAGCGCAGAAAAAATGCTCGGGCCGGGGCAATCACCTGGTCGTAGGGCACGGCACGAACGAACACCCACCGCAATTGCTCCAGATGGGTGGTGGCAAACAGCATTCGCTGCCGGTCTCCATTCTGGGTGATGCCGATACTGAAACCGGACATGGCCGCATCTATCAGCGGGTCGTCTCCGGGGGCCGGCAATGGTTGCAGCTCACTCGACAAATCGGCACCGTTATAGACATACACCAGGTTGTCGGTGTCCAGAATCCTGAAAGTCACCCCTTCCCGCAGGGCATCGGCCAAGCGCCGCTTCGGCAGAATGGAGGTATTGGCCAGATTGAGCACCCCGCCCACAATACCGAGCAAATCGCCGTCATCCGACAGAATCGGACTCAAAAAAGACACCAGCGGCGCCCCTGTGGTGCGCCCGATAATGGGGTGACTGATCACCGGCTTGCGGGTAGTAAAGAGCCGCCTGAAATGCGGCCGATCCGCATAATTGGTACCCACTCGCCCCGGTACCAGGGTGCTTTCGGCAATGGCGGTGCCGTTGCTGTCAAAGACCATAAGACCGTCCGGAAAGAATCTTCGTAGATGGCGCTGCCGCTCCATCTTGGTGAGCAACTGGCTATCGGAGTCGAGTGTGAGTCCGTTGGACAACTGGGCACTGAAGCTTTCCAGCGCATTCAGCCTGAGGGCCAGCACCTGCTCCACCTGCTCGGCCGCCCTGACCGTTTCCTCCGCCTGGCGCTGGCGGTGCAACTGCTCGAAGTCGTCCACCAGCGAGTGATAGACGGTCGCCAGCACGGCCACGACCGTCAGCACGGCACCGGTCATGATAATGAGCGCTATTCGTCCCTTCAGCGATAATCGCATGTGCTATCTCGTCCTTGTCGTGGTAGTGCATAACGGATACGGTGTCAAACATGGGTATACCACAATCGGCAACCTCATGATAAGTTTCGCATGGGGCTTTATAGCCTATCATCCCTGCTGTCATCCCCCGATGGCCGCAGAAACACAAGCCGAGTACCGGAGGTAAAAATGCCGCCTGATCCGAGCGTAATGGAGAGCAAGCTTGCCCTGTTGAAAACCCGGTTTGCCGAGAGAACGGCCCCCCAGCTCGACGCCATGGTGCTGGAAGTTCAACAATGGCAACAAGCAGGCGGCCGATGTGGCGATATTGCCGCCCTCTACCAGTTACTGCACCGGCTGGCCGGCTCTTCCGGCACCTTCGGCTTTGTCGAACTGGGGCAGAAGGCCCGCAGCCTGGAGCATCGCCTCACGTCATTGCTGGAATGCCCCGACCTGTCTGCTGCCCACATTTAGAGCGTGATCGACGCCGATTTTATGACGCAACTGCAACGGTTAACCTCGCTGCTGCACCAGGATGATGAATCAACCCCGCCCTCGGCCACAACGCCACTCACATCGCCTTCAACCGCAGCAGAGGCGACCGAAGTGTTGCTCCTGGGAGCCGAGCTGACCGAGCTGGTTTCGGCCCTCGGCCGCTACGGTTTCAACCTCGCGCACCATGTTGCCGTTGATGATATTCCGGCCCGGTACTGGCATCACAACACCACCATCGTCACCTGTGCCCATCATCTGGAGCCGGCCGCCACCTGGAACACGGCCCAGGCCCGTCGTTGCCGGCAGAAGAAGGCCCCGATTATCTGCATCGGTGCCGATGACGACTTTGACGCCCGCTATCGCCTCGCCGAACTGGGGGCCAGTGGCCTGTTCACCCTGCCGGTAGAGATACCCGGCCTGGCAGAACGCATCGAGCAACTGAATCGCGAGCAACAGCAGGCACAGGCCGCCAGGGTATTGTTGCTGGACGACGATGAAGAACTGGCCGAGCATTATCGCCTGGTGCTGACCACCGCCGGCATGAATGTCAGGGTCATGACCCGGCCCGCCGCCCTGCTGAGTACGCTGGCGGAGTTTCGACCGGACATAGTGCTGATGGACATCAACATGGCGCCCTATTCCGGCGTGACCCTGGCGCGAATGATCCGTTTTGAACCCCAATGGCTGAGTCTGCCGATTATCTACCTCTCTTCGGAGCAGGACCGGGATCAACAGCTCAGCGCCCTGGCCCAGGGCGCCGATGAATTCATCACCAAGCCGATTTCCGATCAACAGCTGATCCGTACCGTGCGTATCCTCTATTACCGGGCCCGTCAGCTGTCGAAACTGGTGTCCTGCGATGGCCTGACCGGGTTGCTCAATCACACGCACATCAAGCAGGCCCTGAGCCACGAGTTTTCCCGGGTGCAGCGGCTCGGTCACAGCACTACGGTGGCCATGCTGGATCTGGATCACTTCAAACAGATCAACGACAATCACGGCCATGCCATTGGCGATCAGGTGATCAAGGCGCTGGCCAACCTGCTGCACAAGCGGCTGCGCATTACCGATCATCTGGGTCGCTACGGCGGTGAAGAGTTTGTGGCCATACTGCCCGACTGCGATCTGTCACAGGCCAAAACCATGTTCGAGCAGATCTGCCGTCATTTTGCCGCCCTGAGCTTCAATGGCAGTGAACACAAGTTCGGGGTGACCGTCAGTGTCGGCCTGGCCGATCTGAATCAATTTATATCGGCAGAACATGCACTTAATGCCGCCGACGAGGCGTTGTATCAGCGAAA
The DNA here is from genome assembly GCF_039539745.1 of Oceanisphaera sediminis. Lineage (NCBI taxonomy): Bacteria > Pseudomonadati > Pseudomonadota > Gammaproteobacteria > Aeromonadales > Aeromonadaceae > Oceanisphaera > Oceanisphaera sediminis. Next base: position 51,424 of record NZ_BAABDS010000026.1, on the reverse strand, counting down.
ACATCAGGGCCGAAACGGAGTCAGCTGTTATTATTTACCTACCTTGCCTGTCGACAACGGATAAACCATGAACATACTGCTGCTGGAAGACGATTTGCTCATCGCCGATCTGGTGGAAATGGTGCTGACCAATTCGGTTGCCGGGGCCCGAGTGACCCAGGCGACCAGCGTCGGTCAGGCCAAAATGGCCTGGCGCCGACAGCCGGCACAACTGGTGCTCTGCGACTGGAATCTACCGGACGGCTCGGGGCTCGAGCTGGTCAAACTCATTCGCAGCACCGACACGGCCACCCCCATCGTCATGATCAGCGCCAGCTCCGACCGCCAGCACGTGATGGCCGCCGCCCGTTATGGCATCAGCGACTTTATTGCCAAGCCGTTCGATGTGGCCATGCTGCAACAACGCCTGATGCCGCTGCTGCATGCCGATCTGCCCGTCGGCCAGCAGCCGTCTGCGCTGCCGTCGCTGGACGACTGGCTGAACCAGGCACTGACCGACAAGCTGCGCCTGCCAACCGAACTCGATCAGAACGCCGTGCTGCCCCTGCTGGCCGACAGCGACAGCCTGTCACCGACCGACCTGGCCCAAAACTGGAAAAACCAGCCGGCATTGACCGCCCGCTTGCTGAAACAGGCCAACGGCGCGTCGCTGAAACGCAGCGGCAAGCCGGTGAGCCGGCTGGACGAGGCCATTGCCACCCTGGGCGTGGATCTGTCGTTACGCACCGCCATGGCACTGGCGCTCGACGTTACCGGCTCCCTGCACGATGAACGCCTGATCGAGCTGGCCCGTCACTACCAGACCACCGCCGAGCAGGTCGCCACTATCGCCCGGGCCATGGCACTGAGCATCGGCCTGAATGGCTTGAACTGTTATACCGCCGGTTTGCTGAGTCGCAGCGGAGAGCTGGCGGTATTGCGCGTACTGCAGGATTTTATTACTCGCGGCGGCAGCCTCGATGACGCGCCGCCGGAACAGTTGCTCGCCCAGTGGGCGCCGAACTACGGCAACCGGCTCAAGCAGCAATGGGGGCTACCGCTACCGACAAGGGAGCTGATTGGTGCCATACATATTGCCCCGGCCCATGCTACCCAGCGCGCTCTGCTGATCATGCACCTGGCGGGGCTGCGGGTTGCGTCAAAACTGCACGGCCGCGACGCGCTGCGCATGTTGCGCCAGGCCGGGCTGGAACCCGAAAAATGGCTGGCCGACACACCGGAATAAATCTGACACCAGACGACAAGGACGACATCATGCTCAAGACCGCCCCCCAACGTATTCTGTATGTGGAAGACGACGACGACATTCGTGAAATCGCCCAGCTGGCGCTGGAGACCGTCGGCGGTTTTACGGTACTGCTGTGCGCCTCCGGCGAGCAGGCCCTGGAGCAGGTGGCCGATTTTGATCCCGACATGATACTGCTGGATGTGATGATGCCGGGCATGGACGGCCCCTCTACCCTGACGGCGCTGCGGCAGAATCCCGCCCAGGCGACCACTCCGGTGGCCTTCATGACCGCCAAGATACAGCCGCAGGAAATTGCCGCCTACAAGGCGATGGGCGCGCTGGACGTGATCGCCAAGCCCTTCGACCCCATACAGTTACCCGAGCAGATCAAGGCCATCTGGCAGTTAAGTCATAAGCGACCCTGAGCAGTCAACTGTCGAGTCTGAACGGCGGTTCTGGGAAAACTCTAAAACGGTGGTCACTTTTTGTTGACCACTACAGTATTAAGTAATGCTGCATAACAGGTGTGGTTCTGTCGTCATTCCCGCGAAGGCGGGAATCCAGGGCCTGTGGCGCAGATTTGTCAGCCTGCGCTTCTCCTGCAAAGACACTGGACCCCCGCCTTCGCGAGGGTGACGAGAAAGAAAAGCGAGCCCCAGTATCCACATAAGTTATGAGATATTACTTACGCGGGCGTAATATATAACGAAGAGCCGAATGCGCCAGTCCCGCACATTCTGACCCGTGGGAACGATTGAAATAACTTGCCAGCCTATCACTACTACGTAAAAGGAGTTTATATTTAGTGAGTAAAATCATAGATAAAGCTGTTTCTTTTGTTCATAAAGCAAAAAAATGGATGTCGTTTTTCGTACTTATATTAATGTCCATAATTGTTGCTATTGCGATAGTAGAGCTTGGTATAATTCTTTACTTGGATATATTTGACCCTACTGACGATGTCATTTTTCTTGAAATAGATGAATTATTCAGAATATTTAGCTTCTTTTTTATTATCCTCATTGGATTCGAGCTTGTAGAAACAGTAGAAATGTATTTCAAGGATAACATCATACATGCAGAAGTCGTTTTATTAGTCGCAGTTATAGCAGTTTCTCGAAAGGTGATTCTACTTGATCTAGAAAAATATGATCCCTTAGCAATAATAGGTTTGGGTTTTATTATCCTTGCGCTGGGAGGTTGTTATTGGTTTATCAAACAGAGTTACAGAGTCAAAACGTAAGTAGTTCGGCGTAATAGATGTGGTTAAGTAATCACGCATAACCGGTATGCTTCTGCGACCTTCCCGCGCGCCCTCTCTTGTCATTCCCGCGAAGGCGGGAATCCAGAACTTGTAATGCAGAATGGTGACTGTGAGTCGCCTGCAAAGACACAGCCCCCCGCCTTCGCGAGGGTGACGATAAAGGCAAACCGGACCCAGTGTCCACATCAGTAATGAGAAATTACTTACTGGCAAATAGATCGTTTGTTCAGTCGGCTTGGTATACCACAGCCCTTTAGTCTTCTTCCCGCTTGCGAGGCGAGCTGCCCAGCCGGTGGGTCTTGAGGTCGTAGCGTTCCTTGATCACGTCCTTGACCGTGCCTTCCCACAGCTTGATGCCCACAAAGTAACCGGCCCGGGCCAGCACATGGGCCGCCACCGGAGCGGTGACAATCACAAACACCACCACCGCCAGGGCGCGCACCACCACACTGACGTTATCGCCATAAAACACCGCGAAGCCGCAGGCCATCAGGCCAATGCCCAGGGCCCCCGCCTTGCTGGTCGCGTGCATGCGGGTCAGCAAATCCGGCATGCGAATAATGCCGATGCCGGACAGCAGCATCAAAAAGGAGCCGAGCAACAACAGCAGACTGGTAATGATTTCAGTCATCATGGCGCTTGCCTCCCCGCTCCAGGTAGCGGGCAAAGCCCACCGCCGTCATGAAAGAAGTCAGCGCCAGCGCAATGGCCACGTCGATAAACTGGGGCACCTGGTAGCTGATGCTGTACAGCAGAATAAAGCCCACCGTCAGCGAGGCGATCACTTCCAGTGCCACCACCCGATCCGGCAGGGTCGGGCCACGCAGCAAGCGTATCGTGGCCAGCACCAGCCCGACACTCAAAAACACAAACGACAAGGTAATAACAAATTCAAGCATCGGCTTATCTCAACAAGTCCAGTACACGGGCCTCCAGGGCCTTCAATTCCGCCAGTTGGCGGGCCTCGCTATCCAGATACATCATATGCACATACAACACCTTGCGATCGCTGGACACATCCAGCGACAGTGAGCCCGGGGTCACGGTGATCAGGTTGGCAAACAGCGATATGCCGGCATCATCCTTGAGATCCAGCGGTATGGCGATCACCCCGGGGCGCATCAGGTGCGTCGGCGTCAGCACATCGTAGGCGACCCGGGCGTTGGCCTTGATCAGATCCCAGATAAAAAACAGGATGAAGCGAATGATTTTCGGCAGCTTGCCGAAATAATTGGCAAACATCGGCTTGTCCCGCGCCACATAGGCCAGCACCAGATAGCTCAGCAACATGCCGGCCACCAGGTTGCTGATGCTGTAGTTGCCGGACAATATGACCCACAGCAGGGCCAGCAGCATATTCCAACCAAAGGCTCTCATCGGCTTACTCCCAGTACCGCCTCGATATAACCGGCCGGCGTCAGCAGCTGCTCCGCCGTATCCAGCGCCAGCTGCACAAACCACTCGGCACCAAAGCCGATGGTCAGGGTCAGCAGGGCCAGGCTCAACACCGGCAGATACAACACATACCGGCTCGGATCCTCGGCGCCACGCAGCGACTTGGCCTCTTCCGGCAACGGCTTCCAGAACGCCTCGGCCCAGATTTTGACCATGGAATACAGGGTCAGCAGGCCGACGATCAGCGCTATGGTCACCATCAGCCAGGACTGCGCCTCGATACCGGCCTTGATCACCGTGTATTTGGCGAAAAAGCCCGACAGGGGCGGCAGTCCCGCCAGCGACATGGCCGGGATCAGAAACAGCAGCGCCAGCCAGGGGGTGGAACGGTACAGGCCACCCAGTCGCGCCAGATCATAGCTGCCGTGATAGCGATACATGATACCGCTGATCAGGAACAGGTTGGTCTTCACTATGATGTGATGAAAGATATAGAAGACGCCGCCGGCAATGGCCAGCGGCGTAAACAGCGCCAGCCCCACCAGCATGTAACCAATCTGGCTGACGATATGGAAAGACAGGATGCGGCGCACCTCGAACTGGGCCGCCGCCCCCAGCACCCCGGTCAGCATGGTGAAAATGCCCATGCCCATCAAGATGCCGTGGTGGGTCAGCCCCACATCCTGCACGAAGATCAGGCTGAATACCCGATACAGCGCATAGACCCCCACCTTGGTCAACAGACCGGCAAACACCGCCGAAATGGCCACCGGCGGCGTGTGGTAGGAGGCGGGCAGCCAGAAGAACAGCGGAAAGGCCGCCGCCTTGATGCCGAACGCCACCAGAAACAGCATGGCGATCACCGTTACCAGCCCCGGCTGCTCGCCGTTGCCCAGCTTCAGCGCCAGATCCGCCATGTTCAGGGTACCGGCGTAACCGTACAGCAGGCCCACGGCGGTCAGAAACAGCGCCGACGAGATCAGGTTCAGGGTCACGTACTTGACCGCCCCCTCCATCTGGGCGCGCTCGCCGCCCAGTATCATCAGGCCGAACGAGGCCACCAGCATGATCTCGAACCACACATAGAGGTTGAAGATGTCACCGGTGAGAAAGGCGCCCACCACCCCGGCCAGCATCAGATGCAGCAAAGGGTAATAGCCAAAGGCTTCATGGCTGCGGCTCATGGTGGCCAGCGAGTACACCGCCACCGCCAGGCCGATGATGCCGGTCACCAGCACCATGATGGCACTGAGCAAATCCGCCACCAGGGTAATGCCGTAGGGCGCCGACCAGTTGCCGACGTAGGCCACCAGAATGCCCTCTTGTCGCACCTGAATGAACAGATAGAGGGCGGCCAGCAGCAGACCGCTGCCGGACAGCACCGAAATCCAGCGCTGGACCAAACGCCAGCGCCAGCAGATCAGGGTCAGGGCACCGGCCAGCATGGGGATAAATATGGGTAGGATAACGGCTATATTCACGAGTCTGTGCTCTTCATTTCGTTCATGTCATCGGCCCCGATAACTTCATAGGCGCGATGGATCAGCACCACGGCAAAGGCCAGCACACCGAAACTGATGACGATGGCGGTCAGGATCAGCGCCTGAGGCAGCGGGTCGGCGATGATGCCGGCCGGTTGCGACAGTCCTTCCGGAATCAGCGGCGGTGCGCCCCGCACCAGGCCACCCCCGGTCAGGATCAGCAGGTTGGCGGCGTTGGACAGAATCATGAGCCCGATCACCAGTTTGACGATGCTGCGTCTGAGCATCATGAACAGCGCCGTGGCGTAGAGGCCGCCAATCACGAAAGCAAACAGGTTTTCCATTTATTCCTCCACCTTGTCCAGTGACAGCAATATGGTCGACACCACGCCGATCACCACCAGGTAAACACCGATATCGAACAGCAGGGGGGTACTTACCGCCAGCTCGCCGATGCCCGGCACATAGAGGGTGCCCCACTGGCTGGTCAAAAAGGGCTGGCCCCGAAACACCACGCCGACCATGCCGCTGAACAGCGCCAGTAACAGGCCGACGCCCATCAACAGCTGACTTTCCACCTTCATCAGCTTCTTGGTACTGCTGGCATCAAAGGCGAACAGGTGCAGGGCAAAGGCGCTGGACGCCACCAGCCCGGCGATAAAGCCGCCCCCGGGATCGTTATGGCCGCGCAACAGCAAAAAGATGGAGAACAACAGCAACAGCGGCACCAGCATGCGGGTAGCGGTCTGCAGTATGATGGAGGTATCCGATCTCATTTCTGCGTCTCCCAACGAAAGCGAATCATGGCATTGACGCCGATGGCCGCCAGCGCCAGCACGAAGATCTCGCCCAGAGTATCCAGCGCCCGGAAGTCGACCAGTATGACGTTGACGATGTTGCGCCCGTGCGCCACCACATAGCTGTTTTCCACCAGATAGGCGGTAATGCCCTCGCCCGGCAGGGTCGACTGGTTCACGGTGAGCACCATCATGGTCACCAGCACCCCGAAGGCACCGGCCACGGCCGCATCGCGCCAGCGTACCAGCGGGCTCGACAGATCCTGAAAACCGGGCAGACGAAACAGCACCAGTACCAGCATGATCACGGTCAGGGTCTCTACCAATACCTGGGTAATGGCCAGATCCGGTGCGCTGAAGAACACGTAAATCATCGCCATGGCAAAACCCAGCACCCCGATGGCCGCCACCGCGCCCAACCGCAGATGGGTGGCGCTGGCATACACCACCGCCACCAGCATCAGCAAGCCGATCACTACTTCGTAAAGCCGTACTCCCTCGAACGACAGCGAGTAGACAAAGGCGTCTTCCGACCAGAAGGCATAGGTCAGCAGGACGATGGTGGTCAGCAATATGGTCAGAATATAGTGGGTCATATAGCCATTCTGCAGTATGCGGGTCTGGCCCTTCGCCACCACCTGAAGGCCATCCATCATTCGCTCATAGCTCCGCTCGGGGCCATAAGCCAGGGGATTAAGGGCGGCGGCCAGCGGATCGCGTATGCGATCCCAGTGATGATAAAGCAGGCCGCCACACGCCAATGCCAGCGCACTGAGCAGCAGCGGCAGGTTGAAACCGTGCCACAGCGCCAGTTTCAGCTCGGCCGCCGGGGCGCCGCCAATGGCGGTTACCGCCGCCTGCAGCAGGGGCGTCACCAGACTCGGCATCAATCCCAGCAACAGACCGACAATGGCCAGCAGGGTAAAGCCCAGTCGCATCGCCAGTGGCGCTTCGTGGGGCGTTTTGGGCGTGGGCTTCAATGGCCCGTAAAAGGGTTTTATCGCCACCAGCGCGGCCGACGCCACTATGCCGATGGCGGTGATGACCGACAACCCGATCAGCAGGTTCGACAACCAGGGCGCACCCAGCGCCGCCTCGAACATCAGTTCCTTGGCGATAAAACCGAACAGCGGTGGAATACCGGCCAGCGACAGCGCGGCCAGGGTGATGAACAGCGCCGTTTGCGGCATGTATTTACGCAGCCCGCCCAGATCGCGTACATCCTTGGTGCCGGTGGCATGATCCAGGGTGCCCGCCGCCATGAACAAGGCGCCCTTGTATAGTGCATGGGCCAGCAGGAACACCATGGCCGCCTCCAGCGCATGGGGGGTACCGATGCCGATCAGCATGGTCAGGGTGCCCAGCGCCATGATGGTGGAAAAGGCGAGAATACGCTTGAGATCGGTGCTGCATACCGCCATCAGGGCGCCCACCGTCATGGTCACGCCGCCAAACAGCGACAGGGTCATCATCCAGGCCTCGCTACCGGCCATCATCGGCTGCAAGCGCGCCATCAGATAAACACCCGCCTTGACCATGGTGGCCGAGTGCAGATAGGCGCTGACCGGGGTCGGCGCCGCCATGGCGTTGGGCAGCCAGAAATGGAAGGGGGTCTGAGCCGACTTGGTAAAGGCGCCCAGCAGGATCAACACCATCATCGCCAGAAACAGCGGGTGTTGCTGTATATCCACATCTTGAGCCAGCAGTTCATTCAGCTCGAAGCTGCCACCGATGTTGCCCAGCAGGATCAGACCCGCCATCAACGCCAGGCCGCCACCGACGGTAATAAAGAACCCCTGCAGCGCCGCCTTGCGGGCTTTTTCCTGCTCGTGGTTGAAACCGATCAGCAGATAGGAGGTAAAGCTGGTCAGTTCCCAGAACACAAACAGCGAAATCAGGTTGCTGGACAGCACCAGCCCCAGCATGGCGGCCATGAAGGCCAGCAGGTACATCAGCAACTTGTGAATATCTTTATGGCCCTGCAGATAGCGGCCGGCGTAAATAAAGATAAAGGTACCGATGCCGGTGATCAGCAGCGCGAACATCAGGCTGAGGCCATCCACCATGAAGCTGAGGTTGATACCCAGGCTGGGAATCCATTCATGGCTCTGCAGCACGGTCTGACCCGTGGTCACCTGTGGCCAGAAACCCAGAAAGTAGCCAAACAGGGCAGCCGGCAGCACCGCCAGGACCCAGCCGATTTTCGTCCCCAGAACAGACGACAGGCGGGGCACCAGCGCCGCTAACACAAAACCCGAAATAACAGCAAAAAGCATAGGCAAACGGCCTCATTTCCATGCCTGTTCAGGCAACAGAATTAGCGAAAAAACAGAGGGAGAACGGCACAGGGCGCAGGCTATATTAGGAAGCATTTCAATTAACTTTCAAGCAGTTAATCGAATGTTTTTTTAAGTTGTTATGGCGGTCGATACTACAAGCCACCCCATCAAAACGCAAGCAGAGCCCGGTAATGGCGGCTCTGCGTGCGATACCGATCGCTATTTATGCCATTCCTTCAGCGCGAGAAGAAATGCTCCACCGGCCCTCGCCCCTGGCCGATGCGCAAACTGCTGCCGGCCAGAATGGCCTGATCGATATAATGCTTGGCGGTGGAGACCGCCAGATCCATCGCCAGCCCCTGCCCCAGATAGCAGGCCAGCGCCGCCGACAGGGTGCAGCCGGTGCCGTGGGTATTGGGGGTGATCACCCGCGGCGTATCGAAGCAGTGTACTTCGCCATCCTTCAATAACCAGTCCGGACTGCGCGACTCCTGCTGCAGAAAACCGCCCTTGAGCAGCACAGCGGCACAGTCCAGGTTGGCGAGTCCGGCAAACAGAGACTCGACATCGGCCAGGGTTGCAGGCACTGGGCTGCCGATCAGCGCCGCCGCCTCCGGCAGGTTGGGGGTGATCACATCGGCCAGTGGCAGCAGTTCTTCTCGCAGGCTGATGACCGCATCCTCGGCCAGCAGCATGTCGCCATTGGCGGTGACCATCACCGGATCCACCACCAGATGGGCCGGACGATAACGACGCAGCACCTCGGCCACGGTACGAATGGTGGCGCTGTCGCCCAGCATGCCGACCTTGACCGCCGTGACCTGCAAATCACTGAATACCGCTTCCAGCTGGGCGCGGATCATCTCCTGCGGTACCGGATGCACGGCGCTGACACCGCGGGTGTTCTGGGCGGTCAGGGCGGTGATCACCGAGCAGGCATAGCCGCCGGTGGCAGAAATGGCCTTGATGTCGGCCTGAATACCGGCACCACCACCGCTGTCGGATCCGGCAATGGTCAGCACTATCGGTTTGTGACTGGCGGCTTGATGATCTTGGGGGGTGTGACTGGTCATATCCTTATGGTCCTCCGGGCGAAGGCACCACCGGCAAACTGACGCTTGCCCGTTAGTTTCCTACGCCAGCATTAACTGGATCAGGTACGGCGGGTCCGGCATTGATACCGTCTCAGCCTCGCGGCTCCCCGACTAACAAGACTCGATAATAACGACCCGGGACCGTAAAGACCAGAAATCCCCGCTGTACGCTGTAAGTCATACCAACCCCACTAAACAAATGATCTATTTCATTCTTGTATAAAAGTCGAACAAAGGGTCCGCTCCGCCGACTCGCCGTGAATCCCTCCCTGGAGGCTCAGCCGCGCCATCCGTGGCGCGGATGGTCGGCTGAACAGCTCCCTTTGTCCTCCTTGATGCACCGGAGTTGTCTGTTAGCGCCGTCTACAGACAACTCGATGCTCGAGAAGAGGCAGCAGAGATCGCCTCCCACGACCGTGAAATGCCATGGATGGCATTTCCGAGCCCCCATGGGGCAGCTTGCTGCCGTGTATCTTTGTTGGGTAATGGACCGAATATCCAGTGAATATTCGCAGCCGTTACCCAGCAAAGATGGCTAGCCCAGTGGCGTGTCGAGGGAGGCGGCTGTGTTGCCTCTGAGCTCGGGTTTAAAAATGATCAGATCTTTATTCAAGTTGGTATCACACATAAAAAAACACCGAGCCTGCTGGTTCGGTGTTTGGTTTTTAACTGACGGCTTATAGCTTACGGCTGCAGTTAATGCGCCTCGTCCCAGTTGTCGCCTTCGCCAACTTCCACCAGCAGCGGCACATCCAGGCTGGCGGCCTGCTCCATCAGATCGCGGATCTGCTCCTTGAAGGATTCGACCTTGTCTGCGCGAATTTCGAACACCAGCTCATCGTGCACCTGCATCAGCATCTGTACTTCATCGATTTGTTGCTGCTCCAGCCAGCCGGAAACCTGAATCATCGCCTTCTTGATGATATCGGCGGCGGTGCCCTGCATCGGCGCGTTGATGGCGGCCCGTTCGGCACCCTTGCGGCGGGCACCGTTCTTGGCATTGATCTCCGGCAGGTACAGTCGGCGACCGAACAGGGTAGACACATAACCCTTGTCGGCGGCCAGGGCACGGGTGTCTTCCATGTAGCGCAGCACGCCCGGATAACGCTCGAAATAGATATCCATGTACTGCTGGGCCTCATTACGGCCGATGCCAAGCTGGCGCGACAGTCCAAAGGCGCTCATGCCGTAGATAAGGCCGAAGTTGATGGCCTTGGCCCGACGGCGCTGTTCTGTGGTCACCTGATCCAGCGCCACGCCGAATACCTCGGCGGCGGTGGCCTTGTGAATATCCAGCCCCTGGGCGAAGGCGTCCAGCAGGCCCTTGTCTCGCGACAGGTGCGCCATGATGCGCAGTTCAATCTGGGAGTAATCCGCCGCCACCACCCGGTAACCGGGCGCCGCCACGAAGGCCTGGCGAATACGCCGTCCTTCCGCGGTACGGATGGGAATGTTCTGCAGGTTGGGATCCGACGACGACAGCCGGCCGGTGGCGGTATTGGCCTGATGGTAGGAGGTATGAATGCGACCGCTGTGCTCGTTGACCATTTGCGGCAACTTGTCGGTATAGGTCGACTTGAGCTTGCTCAAGCCCCGGTATTCCATCAGCAGCTTGGGCAGCGGATAGTCCAGCGCCAGTTCCTGCAGTACTTCTTCGGCGGTAGAGGGTGCGCCCTTGGGGGTTTTCTTCAGCACCGGCAGTTCGAGCCTGGTAAACAGGATTTCGCCCAACTGCTTGGGTGAGCCCAGATTGAAGGGTTCGCCGGCCAGCTCAAAGGCTTCCAGCTCCAGCTCTTTCAGGCGCTTGGCAATTTCTTCGCTCTGAATGGCCAGCAGGCCGCTGTCGATGCGCACCCCGGTATATTCCATTTGCGCCAGAATCGGTACCAGCGGCATTTCGATATCGCTGAACACCTGCTGCAGCTCGGGTTCGACCGCCAGTTTCGGTGCCAGATGGTGATGCAGCCGCAGGGTGACGTCGGCGTCTTCCGCCGCATAGGGACCGGCCTGCTCCAGCGGTATCTGGTTGAAGGTCAGCTGTTTGGCGCCCTTGCCGGCAATAGACTCGAATGACATGGTGTTATGGTTGAGATAGAACGCCGCCATGCTGTCCATGTCGTGCCGGGTTTGCACCGAATTCAGTACATAAGATTCCAGCATGGTATCCAGGCCGATGCCTTTCAGCTCGATACCGTGATTTTTCAGCACGTTGGCATCGTATTTCAGGTTCTGGCCCAGCTTGACGACTTGTTCGTCTTCCAGCAGCGGCTTGAGCGCGCCCAGCACGGTGGCTTCGCTCAGCTGTTCGGGCGCATCCAGATAATCATGGCCGAAGGGCACATAGGCGGCCTGACCCGGCTCGACGGCAAAAGACACGCCCACCACCCGGGCATCTCTATAGTTGAGGCTGGTGGTTTCGGTGTCGAAGGCAAAATAAGGCGCCTGCGCCAGCCGCTCGACCCAGTCGTTCAGCTCTGCTTCGGTAAGAAGGGTCTGATAGTCGGTGGCCATGGCCGGCGCCGGTGCTGTGGCGGGTTCCTTGTTCTGGCCCGGCTCCAGCTCTTCCAGCAGGTTGCGGAACTCGTATTCCCGGTAAAGCGCCTTCAGGGCCTCGGTGTCGGGCTCGCTTTGCTGCAGATCGGCCGGGCCCCACTCCAGTGCCACGTCGGTCTTGATGGTCGCCAGCTCGCGTGACAGCCGGACCATCTCCTGATGTTCGACGAATTTGGCGGCAAACGTCTTGGAGCCGCGAAAGCCCAGCGCGGCCACCTTGTCGGTATTGGCGGCAATCTCGTCGATCGAACCCAGCCCCTGCAACAGGGCCAGCGCGGTTTTTTCGCCCACTCCGGGCATGCCCGGTATGTTGTCGACCTTGTCGCCAACCAGCGCCAGCAGATCGATGATCAGCTCCGGCGGCACGCCAAACTTCTCTATCACGCCGTCGCGATCCATGAAGCTGTTCTTCATGGTATCCATCAGCAGCACATGATCCGACACCAGCTGGGCCATGTCCTTGTCGCCGGTGCTGATCACCACATCCAGCTGCTGTTCGGTCGCCTGGCGGGCCAGGGTGCCGATCACGTCATCCGCCTCAACCCCATCTTCGATCAACAACGGCAGCCCCATGGCTCGAATGATGTCATGAATGGGCTGAACCTGGCTGCGCAGATCGTCCGGCATCGAGGGTCGTTGCGCCTTGTATTCCGGGTAGATTTCGTCGCGAAAGGTTTTGCCCTTGGCGTCAAATACTACCGTCACCCGGGAGTCGGGAAACTGCTTGTGCAGGCTGCGCAGCATGTTGGTGACCACTCGGATCGCACCGCTGGGACGACCGTCGCTGGTGCGTAAATCGGCCTGCTGGGAAGCAAAATAGGCACGGTACAGATAGGAAGATCCATCGACCAGGATCAGGGGTTTGGCAGGAATGGCAACCATGACATCTTTCTCGTTAATGCGTTGGCCGCTAGCATGCCACAGCCGAGCCGCCGACACCACGATGGCCCCGGACAAGCCTGTGGATAACTCTGTGCAAAGCGGATCGCGGCAAGATCCTGATAAAATAAAAGATCCATTAAATATCAAAAGCTTATATTTTAAATGTGGATCTTGCTTGCGGATCTGAAAATGTGGAAAATCGACAGCAACGAAGTTCTGAACAATTGTTGAGCGAAATAAATGCTAGCATAGTTCTGACGGATCGCCCGGTGCGGGATCACAGATTGTGAATGCCAAATAAGGAGACTGACATGAAAAAAGTTGCCGTTATTCTGAGCGGCTGCGGCGTCTATGACGGAGCAGAAATTCACGAGGCCGTGTTGTGTCTGCTGCACCTGGCCAGGCAAGGGGCCAGCTATCAGTGTTTTGCCCCCGACAAGCCCCAGCATCATGTGATCAATCATCTCGGCGGTGAGGAGGAACCGGGCAATCGTAATGTGCTGGAAGAAGCCGCCCGCATCGCCCGTGGCGACATCAAGCCGCTCACCGAGCTGAACGCGGACGACTTCGATGCCCTGTTGCTGCCCGGCGGCTTCGGTGCCGCTAAAAACCTGTGCGATTTTGCCGTCAAGGGTGCCGACGCCCAACTGGATCCGCAGGTGCTGCGCGTCTGCAAGGGCTTTGCCGCCGCACGTAAACCCGCCGGTTACTGCTGTATCTCGCCGGTCATGATCCCTCGCGTTTATCCGGCGGGCGTCAAGGGCACCATAGGTACCGAGGCGGCGGTGGCCGAGGCCTTTACCGCCATGGGCGGTGAACACATCGGCTGCGCGGTGACCGACGTGGTGGAAGACAGCCATTACCGGGTGATCTCCACCCCCGCCTACATGCTGGCCCAAAACATCACCGAAGCCGATACCGGCATCGGCAAGCTGGTGAAACGACTGCTGGAAATGTAAGAAGCAAAAAAAGGCCGGCATAAGCCGGCCTAAAACTCTGGAAGCAATGTGAGCAATGTCGTGCCTTCGCAAGCTGTCTTCACCTACCGCTGGAAAGAGGCTTCACCTACTGCAGAAGAGAGTGGAAGTCATGTTCCGAAAGCAAGTTAACGATAATCGTTATCATTTATAATTGCAAACAAATTTCTTCATTTATACCAAGCAGATGAAATAACTGATCTATTTGGTTGCTCTGCAAAGGTCGGACAAATGGCCCGTTCCACCGACTCGCTGTAAATACCTCCCTGTACGCTCTCTGTTTCATCCCTGAAACAGAAGGTCGGCGGAGCAGATCCCTTTGCCCTCCCTGATACCAAGGAGTATGCCACTACAGAGTTCCTTGGGCCCGCCGCTGACTCTCCCCCGATGACAGCTTGACTACAATGGATGAAAGACAGCCGGAGGGAAGCAGATGAACAAACCGTATTTATGGATTGGGTTATGGGCGGGGCTCTTGCTGCCCGGTGCACCGTTCGCCGATGAGACCGACACTCAAGCCGAAACCAACGCCGACATCAGGCAGGCCATCACCGAAGGTAACCGGGCCTTTGAAGCCGGCGAGCTGTCACAGGCGGCGGCACAGTTCGATTATGTCGCCACCCTGATCCGTCAGCTGCAGGCCGGCGAACTCGGCACCCTGTTTCCGGAGCCACTTGCCGGCTGGCAGGCCGAAAAGGTAAATACCCAGGCCGGTTCGGCGGCCTTTTTCGGCGGTGGTATCAACGCATCCCGCCGTTATCGTAAAGACGGCGGCAGCCTGGAAATCAGCATTACCAAAGACTCACCCCTGCTGCAGACCATGGCGGTACTCTTTACCAACCCCAGCATGGCGGCCATGGGGGGTTACAAGATAAAGCGCATTCAGGGACAAACCGCCATGATGAAAGAGGAAGGCAGTCGCCGGGAGCTGCAGATGCTGGTGGCCAACCGCATCCTGATCCAGCTCAACGGCCGGAGCGTAACGGAAGAGGACCTCAACGCCTATGCCGAGGCCCTCGATATCGCGGCAATCACCCGGCTTTAACGCCAACCTCGACGCCGGTGTTGGCGTGGCCGACAAACTTGCTGCTCAGGTATTTGAGCAGCAAACCATAGGCGGGCACGAACAACACCAGACTGAACACCAGCTTGACGCCGTAATCCACCCAGGCAATTTCAACCCAGTGCTCGGCCATGAAGGGATCCGGTGAGCGATAAAATGCCAGACCGAAGAACACCAGAGTATCGACCAGGTTACCGAAGATGGTGGAACAGGTGGGTGCCACCCACCAGGTCTTTATCTGCCGCAGCCGGTTGAATACCGAGACATCCATGATCTGTCCCAGCACATAGGCCATGAAGCTGGCCAGGGCGATGCGGGCCACAAACAGGTTGAACTCGGACAGCGCCCCCAGCCCCTGATATTGCGCCTCGAAAAACAGCACCGATAACACATAAGAGGTAGCCAGTGCCGGCAGCATCACCAGAAAGATAATGCGTCGCGCCATGTCGGCACCGAAGATGCGTACCGTCAGATCCGTGGCCAGATAGATGAAGGGAAAACTGAGCGCGCCCCAGGTGGTATGAAAGCCGAACAGGGTAAAGGGCAGCTGCACCAGATAGTTACTGGCGGCAATGATGGCAACATGGAACAGCGACAGCCGGATCAGCGCCGTGCGGTATTGAGCGGGGGAAATAACCATTTTTTACCTTTTTGATTAATGGGGTCAGGGAACCCATCCCGGAAACGGCGCCCAGTATAACCAGCCGTTCGGCATTGATAAATGCGTTTTTTTTAACCACCGGAATGCGTGCGGCGCCATCTTACCCTGTCATCGCTTTTTTGTCTTTACCTGAAATTAGTTTCCAGAGCCGCACGCCAAACACAGTCAGCCCCGGTCATCAGTCCTTGGGGTCATGCGGGCGGTTCCACTGGGTGGTCAGCCAGTCGGCCACATCCCGATCCTTCTCGCTCAACGGCTGCAGCCAGGCACAGTCCGCATAGTGCTGAAAGCACAGAAACAACCGGCTTTCTTCAAAGCTGACCAGCCACTGGTAATAATCGGCGCCCTGCTCCTGTTCGAGCAGTTCGAGATCCAGTTCCTTGATCAGTGCCTCGGCCCAGGCGGGAAAGTTTTCCATGGTCAGGGGGGTATCGCTGTTAAGCATCGTGGTCGTCGCCATCATCAGGAACTACAGGAAATACAGAGTGATTCGGCCCATGCCGGCGCCGGCATGGCGTAATGATCCAGTTCGGGCTGCTCGTCGAAGGGACGGGCCAGCAGCATCAGCAGCCGGTCGGCCTCGCTCATGTCGCCCTGCTCCGCCTGCTCTATCGCCTGCTGAGCCAGATGGTTGCGCAGTATGTATTTGGGATTGACCGCATTCATCTGTACGACCTTATCGGCCTGGGCCTTGCCCTCGCGCGCCAGCCGGGCCTGATAACGGCCAAACCAGTCACTCCAGGCTTCGGGATCGGCAAGCAGGGCCAACACCGCATCGGGTACAGAACCGCTTGATGCCAACAGCGCCAGGCGGCGAAACCAGCAGCTGTAATCCACCTTCTGGCGCTGCATCAGGTCAAACATCTCCCGGAACAGCGCCGGATCCTCGTCTTCCCAGCCATCCAGCCCCAGCTTCTGGCGCATGCCCTCGGAATAGGCCGACAGCAACAGGTACTCGTATTTACCCAGCGCCTGCTGCAATGCCTCCAGCTCGATCACCCCGGACAGCGACTGGGCCAGTCGCTGCAGGTTCCAGTTGCCGACCGCCGGCTGTTGATCGTAGGCGTAGCGGCCCCCCGGATCCGAATGATTGCAGATATGGTCCGGATCGTAGGCATCGAGAAAACCGTAGGGGCCATAATCCAGCGTCAGTCCCAGCATCGACATGTTGTCGGTGTTCATCACGCCGTGACAGAAGCCGACCAGTTGCCATTGGGCAATCATCGTTGCCGTCTTTTCCACCACCCGTTCGAACAACGCAGCATAACCGGCCTGATCCTTGGCGAGATCGGGCCATTGGGTATCGATCAGATAGTCGAGCAGTTCGGGGATCCGTTCCGGCTGGCCACTATAATAGAAATACTCGAAGTGACCGAAACGCAGATGACTGGGGGCGGCCCGCAGCACGGCGGCACCCGGCTCCACCCGCTCCCGGTATACCGGCTCTTCACTGCCGACCAGGCTTAACGCCCGGGTGGTGGCGATGCCCAGATGATGCATGGCCTCGGAGGCCAGGTATTCGCGCAAGGAGGAGCGCAGCACGGCCCGGCCGTCACCAAAGCGGGAATACGGTGTCTTGCCGGCCCCCTTGAGATGCAGATCCCAACGCGCACCGCTCGGCGCCACCACCTCGCCCAGCAGCAGGGCACGGCCATCACCCAGCTGGGGGCTGAAGCCGCCAAACTGATGGCCGGCGTACACCTGGGCAAAGGGCTCCATTTCCGGCAGCAACCGGTTACCACCGGTCAGATCCCGCCACTGTGTTTCAGACAGGTCCATGCCCAGCTCGTCGGCAAGGTCTCGATTGAGCAACAACAGCCGGGGCGATAACAGAGGAGTCGGCTCGACCCGGGCACCGGCCCAGTCAAACTCTGCATATCTATTGTTTAATATCATGTTTTGGTCCTGTAGCCATCAACGGCATTTTCTTTTTGGCCTTGGCTTACTTTATACTGCTTTGGTGAAATAAATAGCGATTACTGATCTCCACCATACAGGCGCCGGATAACAACCGTAAGATAGTCAGTTCAAATCCGGTCTTGTCCTCAGCTATCGCCATTTAACGACGTCCGGAAGCAATACCTCTACTAAAAAAAATGGAGTTCTATCATGAAAAAATTGATGACCGCCGCCGCCGCTCTGGCCATGCTCAGCGCCCCGGCCTTCGCCGCCGGTGATGCCGAAGCCGGCAAAGCCAAGTCTGCCGTTTGTGCTGCCTGCCATGGTGCCGAAGGGATTTCCGCCGTGGAGATCTACCCCAACCTGGCCGGCCAGAAAGCGACCTACATCGTCAGCCAGCTGAAAGCATTCAAGGCCGGCGAGCGTAACAACGCCATCATGGCCCCCATGGCCATGCCGCTGTCCGATCAGGACATGGAAGATCTGGCTGCCTACTACGCCAGCCTGTAAAACGGTTAGGGTCCGCTCAGGCGGACCCGCTTTTTTATTTCCACACCTAGTCTTGCCGGCGCAGCAGCGCCAGAAAAGCCTCGCCGTAGCGCTCCAGCTTGCGTTGTCCCACCCCGTTGATACCCAGCAGTTCCGGCTCGGTTTTGGGTCGATAACGGGCAAGCTCGGTCAGGGTCGCGTCGCTGAACACCACATAAGGCGGCACATCTGCCTCTACCGCCAGCTGCTTGCGCAGTTGCCGCAGCTCCTTGAACAAGGCTCTGTCTTCGGGCCGGCTCAATACCGCTTCACCCTTGTCTTTCTGCTTTACCCGCACCAACCGGGGTTCCGCCAGTTGCAAACCGGCCTCGCCGCGCAATATCGGTCGTGCCGCCTCGGTCAGCTGCAGCACCATGTTGCGGGTGATGTTCTGGGTCAGCAGGCCGGAATGAATCAACTGACGAATCACGCTGACCCAATGTTCCTGACTTTTGTCTTTGCCCAGCCCATAGGTAGAGAGCTTGTCGTGGCCGTGTTCGCGAATACGCTGGGTGTCTGCACCACGCAACACCTCCACCACATAGATAACGCCGAAGTGCTGACCCACCCGATAAACACAGGACAACGCCTTTCGCGCATCTTCGGTGCCATCGTAGCTTTTGGGCGGGTCCAGGCAGATATCGCAGTTGCCACAGGGCTCGCGCTGGTATTCGCCGAAGTAATTGAGCAACACCTGACGGCGACAGGTCAGCGACTCGGCAAACGCCGCCATCACGTTGAGCTTGTACAACTCCACCTGCACCTGCTGTTCGTTGTCGCTGTTTTCCAGCAAGCGGCGCACCCGCCCCACATCACCCGGATCGTACAGCAGCAGTGCCTCTGCCGGCAGGCCATCCCGGCCGCCACGGCCGGTTTCCTGATAATAGGACTCGATATTCTTGGGAATGTCGTAGTGCACCACATAGCGCACATTGGGCTTGTCGATGCCCATGCCGAAGGCAACGGTAGCCACCACTATGTCCAGATCGTCGCGGATAAAACGCTCCTGCACCGACTGACGCAGTTCCAGCGGCAGTCCCGCATGATAGCTGGCCGCTTTGTGCCCCCGGGCCAGCAGCCGTTCGGCCACCTCTTCCACCCGCTTGCGGCTGGAACAATAGACGATGCCACAGTGGCCCGGCTGTTCGGCCACGTAGCGCAACAGCTGCTCGATGCCCTTGAATTTATCCACCAGGGTGTAGCGAATATTGGGCCGGTCGAAGCTGGAGATATGAATAAGCGGCTCGGTCAGGCTCAGCCGGCTCAGCATGTCCTGCCGCGTGGCCTCGTCGGCGGTGGCGGTGAGCGCCATCACCGGAATATGGGGGAACCACTGCTTGAGTCGGCCGAGGGCGGCGTATTCGGGCCGGAAGTCGTGCCCCCACTGAGAGATACAATGGGCCTCGTCGATGGCGAACAGTCCCAGCTCCAGTTCGCCGATGCGCTCCATGAATTCGTGCTGCAGCAGCCGTTCCGGCGACACATAGACCAGCTTGAGCTCGCCCCGGCGCATGGCCGCAAAGTGGCGCAACATCTCTTCCCGGCTGAGCGAGCTGTTGATATAGACCGCCGCCACCCCGTTGGCGACCAGGGTATCCACCTGATCCTTCATCAATGAAATCAGTGGTGACACCACTATGGTGAGCCCGGGACGCAGCAGTGCCGGGATCTGGTAACAGATGGACTTGCCGCCACCGGTGGGCTTGATCACCAGGGCGTCGCGCCCGGCAATCACGGTGTCGATGATCTCCTGCTGGCCGTCACGAAAGCTCTGGTAGCCGAACACCTGCTGCAACACCGCCTGTGGTGTGTCGGGAATGGGAACGGAATCAGATTCTTCGGGTAAGGAGTTCATTTCGGCCTGCCGGGTAAAAGCGAAGCGACATTGTAAAGCAGAGCCCGACAACAATAAACCAGACCGGCCACGGGGTCATGGCCAGCCTCTTGGCTGGGAAAAAAAGTATCCACACGAAACCACTCTAATTCCCTGCCATAGTGACATTTGCTGCTGGTCAGTCCTGGCATATTGTCGTTACACTGGCCTTTTCTCCCCTAGCCAGATTTATGACCATGGAAAAAGACCAGGCCACTCAGGGTGCCATTTTTGCCCTCGGGGCGTACTTCCTGTGGGGCATAGCCCCTATCTACTTCAAACAACTGATGCACGTACCGGCTTACGAAATTCTTACCCATAGGGTGATCTGGTCGTTCCTGCTGTTGCTGGTGCTGATAAGCGCTCTCGGTTACTGGCCCCGCGTCCGGGCCATATTGAAAGAGCCGAAGCATCTGCTGATGCTGATGCTGTCATCGGTCATCATCGGGGGGAACTGGCTGGTCTATATCTGGGCGGTGAACAACGGCCATATACTGGACGCCAGCCTGGGTTATTACATCAATCCGCTGTTCAATATCGTGCTGGCCATGCTGTTTCTGGCCGAACGCTTTCGTCCTATCCAGTGGCTGGCGGTGGGCCTGGCGGCCAGCGGGGTGGTGATTCAACTGCTGGTATTCGGCAGCCTGCCCTGGGTGGCTCTGGTGTTGGCTATCTCCTTCGGCTGCTATGGTTTAATCCGCAAGAAGGTGCCGGTAGACCCCTTTACCGGTCTGATGATGGAGACCCTGGTTCTGCTGCCCCTCGCCACCGTTTACCTGTGGGGCTTTGCCGACAGCGCCACCAGCCAGATGAGCAACAACTCGCTCAACACCAACCTGTGGCTGATCTCCGCCGGTATCGTGACCACGGCACCGCTGCTGTTGTTTGCCGGCGCCGCCAAGCGGCTCAAGCTGTCGACCCTCGGCTTTTTCCAGTACCTGGGCCCCAGCCTGATGTTTCTGCTGGCGGTGTGGCTGTATGACGAACCCTTCACCCAGGACAAAATCATCACCTTCGCCCTGATCTGGGTGGCACTGGTGATTTATACCCTGGACGGAGTCAGGCAGCGGCGACGCAATTCTTTACAAAACAGCGGCGCCCCCGGCACGATAAAATAATCTAATGAGCAGCGTAAAATACTGGAAATACCCTGGCTTGGCCGGCCTGGAGTTATGCCTGGCAGACCATGCCGGCTTCACCTATGGCCGCCATATCCATCTCGACTACCATATCGGCTTGGTTGAGCTGGGAGCACAGAAATTTATCCATAAAGGTAGCTCGGCGCCGCTGGCGCCGGGTCAGCTTTCGCTGCTCAACCCGGATATCGCCCACGACGGCAGTTGCTTCGACGAGCGGGGCTTTCGGGTACGGGTGTTTTCCATCGCGCCCGAGTTGATGGCAGGCCTGGCCGAAGAGCTGCAGCAGGCCACGCCCTACTTCGGACAACCCCTGCTCAACCAACCCCGGCTCTATCGGCAGAGCCTGACGCTGCACCGGCAAATGGAGCAGGAGCAACTCAGCCGGCAGGAAGCCGAAAACCGCCTGCTGGCGCTGTTGTCCACCTTCTTCCCCCATCAGGAACTACAGCCGCTGGCGCCGCCCGCCCTCACTCGCATCAGGGACAAACTGCTGGCCGAGCTGGACGCAACCCATCACCTGGAACAGCTCGCCGCCGAACTCGGTCTGTCCCGCTTTCAGTTCTTGCGCCGGTTCAACGCGGCCATGGGTATCACCCCCCACGCCTACCTCAAGCGACTACGACTGGAGGCGGCTAAAAAATACCTGGCCGCCGGCACCACTATCGCCGACACCGCCCAGGCTGTGGGCTTTTTTGATCAGGCCCACTTTCACCGCGCCTTCGTGGCCGCCTACCGGCTGACGCCGGCCTGCTTTCGCACCCAAATGCAATAACTTACAAGCCGGCCACTGACCTGCTCCCTAGGCTGTGGTCTCACCATTGCCGGAGCCGAACATGAATCTCTCACTGCTTGTTACCATAGGACTTATCCATCTCGTCGCGCTGGCCAGCCCAGGTCCGGATATAGCGCTGATGCTGCGTTTTGCTACCCAGCGTCGAGCAGCTCTGGGGGCCGCGTTCGGCATTGCCGCCGGCATACTGGTACACAGCATACTGAGCCTCACCGGCATCAGCCTGCTGATCCAGGGACATCCGCTGCTGTTTACCCTGGTTCGGCTGGCAGGCGCGGTTTATATGGGCTGGCTGGGTTGGGGGGCGTTGCAGGCGGCACTGACCCCGGCTGCCGCTCCAGGAATGCCGACCGCTGCCGGCGGACTGCCCGGCAATGGCTTCTGGTACGGGTTTAATACCAACCTGTTCAATCCCAAGGCATTGGTGTTTTTCATCGGTCTGCTCGCCGCCCTGGTCGGCCCGGAGGTCAACTGGCTGACCCGTACCGCCCTGGTGGCAGAGCTGTTTTTACTGAGCCTGATCTGGTTTGTGTTGCTGGCCTACTGGTTGTCCTCATCCCGGGTGCAGGCCGGGCTGCAGGCCTGGAGCCGGTCGATCAACGGCCTGTGCGGCCTGTTGTTCTGCGGCGTAGCCGGCTCCATACTGTGGCTGGTCATCAAGGCAGAATTTGCCTGACGGCCCACGCCGAGGCGAGCTCCGCCATGTTAAAGCGCTTCCAGCCGGGCGTAGGCGGTTACCAGCCATTTGCTGCCGCCGTCATTGAAGTTGACCTGCACCCGGCTGTGATCACCGGCGCCTTCGAAGTTGAGCACTATGCCCTCGCCAAATTTGGGATGCGCCACCCGCTGGCCCAGCCTGAACCCGGTTTCATTGAAGGTTTCCTGCACCCGATCCTGGCTGAAGCGGCCATTGGGCACGGCACGGCTGACACTGGCCTTGAGCCGAATCTCTTCCAGACAATCGGCGGGCAGCTCCTTGATGAAGCGGCTGGGGCGGTGGAACATTTCCCGACCGTAGAGACGGCGACTCTCGGCGTGGCTGATATAGAGCTTGCTCATGGCGCGGGTCATGCCCACGTAGGCCAGCCGGCGCTCTTCTTCCAGCCGATGGCTTTCTTCCGCCGACTGCTGGCTGGGGAACATGCCCTCTTCCACTCCCACCATGAATACCAGCGGGAATTCCAGGCCCTTGGCCGAGTGCAGCGTCATCAGCTGCACCGCATCGTCAAACTGATCGGCCTGACTCTCGCCCGCCTCCAGCGCCGCATGCGACAGAAAGGCCGACAGCAGCGGCATGTCGTCGTCTTCCGACGGGGTGAACTGGCGGGTGGCGCTGACCAGTTCTTCCAGGTTTTCTACCCGCGCCTGAGCCTTTTCGCCTTTCTCGGCCTGATACATGGCCTTGAGGCCGGACAGCTCGATCACCCGGTCGGTCTGCACATGCAGCGGCAGCTCACGGGTTTCGTCTTCCAGCTGATTGATCAGGGCCAGAAAACGGCTCACCGCCGAGGCGGCACGACCGGTCAGTACTTTTTCTTCCACCAGCGTCCAGGCCGACTGCCACAGGGTCACCTGCCGATCCCGGGCCGCCTCGCGCACCAGCCCCAGGGTTCGTTCACCGATGCCACGGGTGGGAGTGTTGACGATACGCTCGAACGCCGCCTCGTCACCCCGGTTGTTGACCAGCCGCAGGTAGCCCAGTGCATCCTTGATTTCCTGCCGATCGAAGAAGCGCAAACCACCGTAGATGCGATAGGGCAGCCGCGCCTGGATCAACGATTCTTCCAGCACTCGTGACTGGGCATTGTTGCGGTACAGAATGGCCGCCTCGCTCAGCAGTCCGTCCTGCTGACGCCACTGCTTGATGCGCTCGACCACGAAGCGGGCTTCATCCACTTCATTGAAGGCACCATAGAGGGCGATGGACTCGCCTTCTTCGCCGTCGGTCCACAATTCCTTGCCCATGCGCTCGGCGTTGTTGGCAATCAGGGTGTTGGCGGCCTTGAGAATGGTGCCGGTAGAGCGATAGTTCTGCTCCAGGCGTATGGTCTCGGCGCCGGGAAAGTCGCGCAGAAAACGGGCGATGTTCTCGACCCGGGCGCCGCGCCAGCCGTAGATGGACTGATCGTCGTCGCCCACTATCATCACTCGGGCCTGCTGCCCCGCCAGCATCTGCAACCAGGCGTACTGAATGCTGTTGGTGTCCTGAAATTCGTCCACCAGAATATGGCGGAAGCGGTCCTGATAGTGGGCCAGAATATGGGGTTTATGCAGCCACAACTCGTGGGCGCGCAGCAACAGCTCGGCAAAATCCACCAGCCCGGCCCGATCACAGGTGTCCTGGTACACCTGATAAATACGCTGATAGGTTTTTTGCAGCGGATCGTTGAGCACCTGAATGTCTTTGGGGCGCAGGCCTTCATCCTTGCGGGCATTGATGAACCCGGCGGCCTGCCGGGGCGGCCACTGCTTTTCATCCAGGTTCATGCCCTTGAGGATGCGCTTGAGCAGGCGTAACTGATCGTCCGAGTCCAGAATCTGAAAGTCCTGCGGCAAATTGGCATCCAGGTGATGCGCCCGCAACAGCCGGTGCGCCAGACCGTGAAAGGTACCGAGCCAGAGCCCGAACAGCCGGCCGCCGAGCAACTGCTCGACCCGGCCGCGCATCTCGGCCGAGGCCTTGTTGGTAAAGGTGACCGCCAGAATGGCAGAAGCCGGAACCTGCTCCACCTGCATCAGCCAGGCGATGCGATGCACCAGCACCCGGGTCTTGCCACTGCCGGCACCGGCCAGCACCAGCATGTTCTGGGCGGGGGCGGCAACCGCCTCCCGTTGCTTGTCGTTCATGCCGTCAAGCAGGCTGGATACATCCATCTTGGCTCCTATTCTTTTTCAATGAGGTGCAATGCCGGAGAGGGTCGGAGGGATTGCCTAAGCCGACCGTTGGCGCCAGGGATGGCGCCGTCGAGCTTACAAGGATGTATTCACAGCGTGTCGGTGTGGCAACCCTCCGTCCCTCTTGCATCCCGGAATTACAGTATGGTGGCGATTATAACAGCTCCAGCATTTGCTCCAACCGCTCCAGGGCAACATGGGGCAAACAGCGTAAATCCGCCTCGGTCCGGCCATGGTCGTTAAGCCACACCGCCTGGCAACCACTGTGCACGGCGCCGGCTACATCGGTGTTGATATGGTCACCGATGTGCAGGATCTCCGCCAGGCTCACGCCGGTCTGCTCGGCCAGCCGGTTGAACAAATCCGGTGCCGGTTTCATGCGGCCGTCAACGCCGGCCCGCAGCACGATATCGAAATAAGGCGCCAGCTCGGTATGCTCAATCGGCAGGTTGCCGTTGGTGATCACCGCCAGCCGGTACTTCTGACCCAGCGCCGATAACACTCGGTGAGTGGCCTCCGGCACCATGATTTTACCGCGCTGATCCAGAAAGCCCTGGTAAAATTCCTCGGCCAGAACGACGGCCCGCGCAGCGTCCAGCCCCTGTTGTTGCAGGCCTTCGCTCAGCACCCGCAGGCGGCAGGCGCTGACGTCGTGACTCAGCTCGGGCTGTTCCAGCAAAATCCGACGCTTGATTGCCGCCAGGTTGTCTTTGCCAAGCAGGGTCGACTCCGGGTGCTGCTGCTTGAGTGCATCCAGCAGCCAGGCCTCCGCCGCCGCGATCACCGGCACGTTGTCGTACAGGGTATCGTCCAGATCAAAGCTGAGTACCTTGACCTTCGTCAGTCGTTTGTAAAAGCGCATGTGGGTTCCTAATCATGAAAACAAAGCTGGAAGCCGTCAGCTATAAGCTGTCAGTTAAGGGCAGTTTGTCTTTAACTGACAGCTTACGGCTTAAGGCTTACCGCTGCCCGAAGGGCTAGTCCTTGCTGCGTTTGGCTCTGGGGTGGGCCTGATCGTAGGCCTTGGCCAGATGCTGAAAGTCCAGATGGGTATAGATCTGGGTGGTGGCCAGATCCGCATGGCCCAGCAGCTCCTGCACCGCGCGCAGGTCGCCGCTCGACTCCAGCATGTGGGTGGCGAAGGAATGGCGCAGCTTGTGCGGATGAATATGGCTCGACAGCGCCTGCTTGCCGCCCCATTGGGCCAGCCGCAACTGCACACTGCGATGGCTGATGCGCCGCTGCCGCTGGCTGACAAACAGCGCCGGCTCGTCGGCACCCGCCAGAGCGCCGCGCACCAAAAGCCACTTGCTCAGCCAATCCAGCGCCATACGGCCCACCGGCAGTATCCGCTCCTTGTTGCCCTTGCCGATCACCCGCACCTGACGCTCGTCAAACTGAATATCCCCCAGGTTCAGGTTAACCAGTTCGGCCAGCCGCAGGCCGGATGAATACATCAGCTCCATGATGGCCCGATCGCGCACCGCCAATGGGTCGGCCTCGTCGATGTTCATCAACTGATGCAGCTCGTCCACGTCCAGATTCTTGGGCAGCGGCCGCCCCTGCTTGGGTGCGCTGACGCCCCGGGCAGGATTGGCAGACAGTTGCCCCTGCAGGGTCAGCCAGTCGCAAAAACTGCGCAGACTGCTGAGTTTGGTGGCGATGGATCGCGGCGACAGGCCACTCTTGTGCATGCGGGTGGCAATGCCCCGCACATGACTGACCGTAAGCGCCGACCAGGAAGGCAGCGACAACTCGGCCAGTTGCCCGGCCATGGCGTTGAGGTGGCGGCCGTAACCGGCGCGGGTATGCACACTCAACTGGCGCTCTACCCGCAGGTATTCGAGAAACTCGGTAATGGCCGGGGTCAGCTCAGCGGTGGTCATCGACCACCGCTGCCGGTCGTTCCGAGGCCGATAACACCAGCCTGGGCAGCAGCAGCGCGAGAATGTCGGCCAGCTGGCGGATCAGCAGGGTATCCATGCCCGAGCGATAATGCCCGCTGTCGATACTGCCAAAGGCCAGCAGGCCCATTTCACCCTGCTTGCCCAGCCGGATCAGGGCGCAGGAGTTCACCATGGCGTCCTGAAACAGCCGGGACTTTTCGTCCTTGCCAAGCCGCCCCAGATACACATCCTGGCTCGCCATTCGCTCGCGATAAAGCCGTTCCAGCTGCTCACCGGCCGAACTCTGCTCACTCGGATAGGTGCGCGGATCCAGCACCAGCCGCAGCGCCGAGATGCGCAGCTGCTCCTGCAGGGTGCGGCACATCAGCCGTTCCAGCTCGCTGATACTGGTGCATTCGAACAGGCGGGGTATGAGGTCCATGTAGACGCGAAAGATGCGTTCGTTTTCTCCGGCCACCGTCATCAGACCGGTGATTTCATCTTCCAGCTCGTGGATGCGTTGCCGCTGGCGATCCAGCTTCACCTCTACCAGCGACACGCTGCCCCGCTGCTCGTGAGGCAGCCGCAACTGCTCCAGCAGGGTGCGATGGCGGTCGAAGAAATGAGGCCGGGCGGCCAGATAGTCGGCTATCTGGCTGTCGTTCAGACCCGTTTCGGCACATTGGCGACTCTCGCTCACGTTTTCGGTCATAGGTTGATCTGTCCGTCAAATACGTGTTCTGCCGGGCCCGTCATGTACACCGGTTTGCCCGGCCCCTTCCAGGCGATGCTGAGGTTACCGCCGGGCAACTGCACCTGCACCCGATCCGCCAGCTTGCCCCAGCTCATGCCCATCACCGCCGCCGCACAGGCGCCGGTGCCGCAGGCCAGGGTTTCCCCTGCACCGCGTTCATGCACCCGCAGCTTGATCTCGCGGGCATTGAGGATCTGCATGAAACCGACGTTGACCCGGGCCGGAAAACGCTCGTGATTTTCCAGCTCGGGGCCCAGCAGCGCCACCTGATCGGTGTTGATGTCATCCACTTCCAGCACACAGTGCGGGTTGCCCATCGACACGGCGCCACAGAGCACCGCCTGCTGCTCGGCCCGCACCAGATAGGTTTTCTCGGCCTTCTGGGCCTTGAACGGAATCTTGGCCGGGTCAAACTCGGGCACGCCCATGTTGACCGTGACCTGATTGTCTTTCTCCAGCTGCAGCACTATGTTGCCTTTCTGGGTGCTGACGCTGATCCGGTCTTTATGGGTCAGCCCCTTCAGCCGCACAAAGCGGGCGAAGCAGCGGGCGCCGTTGCCGCACTGCTCTACCTCGGAGCCGTCGGCATTGAAGATGCGATAGTGAAAGTCGAGGTCCGGATCATAAGGCGGCTCGACCAGCAACAGCTGATCGAAGCCGACACCAAAATGACGGTCGGCCAGTTGCCGAATCACCTCGGGATTGAAAAATACCTTCTGGGTAACGCCATCGACCACCATAAAGTCGTTGCCGAGCCCCTGCATCTTGGAAAACTGGATCACGTTCACCCCTCAGGATTCGGGCAACAGGCTTTCGCCCCGCCACAAATCGGACAGCTGCTCGCGTTCACGCACTACCAGGGCCTGTTCGCCGTCCACCATCACTTCGGCGGCACGGGGGCGGCTGTTGTAGTTGGACGCCATCACAAAGCCATAGGCACCGGCAGAACGCACCGCCAGCAGATCACCTTCGGTGATCGCCAATTCCCGATCCTTGCCGATAAAGTCGCCGGTTTCACACACCGGGCCCACGATGTCATAGACGGCAGCCGGGCGTTCCAGGGTTTTATCCAGCGGAATAATGGCCTGCCAGGCACTGTACAGCGCCGGACGGATCAGGTCGTTCATGGCCGCATCGACGATGGCGAAGTTCTTGGCTTCACCGGGCTTCAGATGCTCGACCCGGGTCAGCAGCACACCGGCATTGGCGGCAATGGCCCGGCCCGGTTCAAATACCAGGGTCAGATTGCGATTCTGCAGCCGCGCCTTGAGCTGTTCGGCATAAAGGCTGGGCTCGGGCGGCGTTTCGTTGTCGTAACGCACGCCCAGACCGCCGCCCACATCCAGATGGCGAATATGAATGCCGTCGTCAGCCAGGGCATCAATCAGCGCCAGCAGCTTGTCTACCGCTTCCAGGAAGGGTGACAGCTCGGTCAGCTGAGAGCCGATATGACAGTCGACCCCGTGAATATCGAGGTGCGCCATCGCCGCCGCCTGGCGGTAGATCTCCTGCGCCTGCTCGATGGGAATGCCGAACTTGTTTTCTTTCAGCCCGGTGGAGATGTAGGGATGGGTGCCGGCATCGATGTCCGGATTCACCCGAATGGAAACCGGCGCCTTGCGACCCATGTCACCCGCTATCTGGTTGATACGCGAAAGCTCGGCGACCGATTCCACGTTGAAACAGAAAATGTTCTGTTCCAGGGCGAAGCGGATTTCATCAACCCGCTTGCCGACACCGGAAAACACCACCTTGCGCGGATCGCCGCCGGCGGCCAGCACGCGACTCAGCTCGCCTTTTGACACGATATCGAAACCGGAACCCAGGCGGGCCAGCACGTTGAGCACTGCCAGGTTGGAGTTGGCCTTCACCGCGTAGCAGATCAGATGATTGACCTCACCGGCCGCCTCGTCGAAGGCTTTCCAGTGCCGTTCCAGGGTGGCGCGGGAATAGACATAGAGCGGCGTGCCGTGTTGCTCGGCCAGACGAGTAAGATCGCAGGCTTCACCGTAAAGGCGGCCATCGTCCTGATAATTAAAATAATCCAAGGTATTTTCCTTTACGACTGCTCAACCCGGGGTTGCTGTTGCTCGGTATCCGGCAGGGTCAGCGGGCCTTTCAGGCCGCATGCCGCCAGACTCAGGAACAGGGCAACCAGTGCGGTTAGCTTGAATATGTTCATAGGATGACTGTGAATATGTTTCCAGGCTCTTATAATCGCATTCACATTCTCAAAAGCAATAGGAAGCGGGCGATGAAAGACAGTGAGTTCCATGCTCTGGCGGATGCCATTTACCAGCATATTGAAGAGTGCATCGATAGCAGCGGAGTCGATATCGACTGCGAAACCATCGGCGGCGTCATGACGCTGACCTTCGAGAACAACATCAAGTTCGTGATCAATCGCCAGGAGCCGTTGCATCAGATCTGGCTGGCCACCCGGGAGAACGGCCATCACTTCGCCCTGCAGGGTGACCAGTGGATCGATAACCGCCAGGGCGTGGAGCTGCTGAGCTGGCTCAGCCTGCAGGCACAACGCCAGGGTGACACCGAGCTGGCGCTCTAACTGGCCGGGCAGGGCCGGGGATCGTCCCGGTCCTCCTTGACGGTGCGGTAGGGCAACACCCGATATTGCCCCTCTTCTGCCACGATTTCGTAATATTGCGGCAGGTTGAAATGGGCAAAATGACTCTGGCCGGCCACCTGCTGGTCGGAGGTATAGAAACGATTGATGCTCTGCACCAACTCGTCCTTGCTGCCCGCCACCTGGCGGTAAACCTCTACCCGGTTGGCCTCGTCGAGAATATAGAGGTTGTAGTCGTCACCGCTGTCTTCAAAGAAGAACTGCATCAGCCCTTCACTGGCATAGACATCCACTATCTCGGGTATCGGTTTGCCCGCCTGCTGATCCAGCCGCAAGGTGCGATGGGTCGGCGGCAGCCGGGCTGGCTGCCGGCCAGCGTCTACCGCCGCTTCCCGCTTTTGTACGCTGACCCCGCGCCGCTCGAAGAAGATGCCGTACTCTTCGGTGCCCAGTTGCAGGGTCTTGACGGTGCTGCCCTGATCCCGCGCCAGTCGCAGACCGATACATTCATTGATCAGCTGTTCGAAACGGGTGCGGATCAGGCTGCGAAAATTAAAGCTGTAACAGAACACCTGCAGGCTTTCCGGGGCATTGGCGCCCTGGTGCATCTTGCCGAGAATGGTGGTGAGCGCGTCCACCACCGCGGTAGGCCCGCTGAAGTGCAGGGTACGAATTTCGTCCCAGGAGTTGCGATAGAGCAAGTCCACCGAGCCGACCAGGTTTTCCAGTTGCTGGCCGAAGCTGAAGGGATCGCTGGTTCTGGCGTTGAATTCGATGGGCCGGTCGCCCCAGCGGGCGGTGGGATCCTGTTCCAGATTGAGGAAGATGCCGAGCTGGCGCACCTCGCAGGGGCGGCTCAGCGCCAAATTACTGGGTGAAGGGGTCCGCACCGGGAAGAGTCGCGCCAGGTCATCGCAGTACTCCTGCAAATGGCGCTGGCTGACATCGGTATCCTGGTTGAACAGGTGCAACCGGGTATCCGTTACCAGCAGGCCGTTGAAGTGGGCCCAGGCGATCAGTTTGCCCACATAGCCGCTGTATTCCAGGGCGCTGCGGCCGAGGATGTCGGCGGGCGTCAGCCCATGCTTGTACAGGTACCAGCCGGCCTTGTTGACTCGGCCTTCGGGTACCTGCACCAGGCTGATATCCGGCTCGCTCAAGTCCGGCGCTATGTGCAGGTTGATCAGCTGCACCTTGCCCGACAGGTTTTCAAAGGCCGCATACAGCTTGCGCGACAGGATGCCGATGTCTTCCGGGTTGATCGACTCGCTGATGTTGTTGCGCCGGGCAAACTGGATCAGGTTGCGATAGCTCAGCATCAGGGCTTCCAGCAGCTCGCCGTAGGCGGACCTGACCTGCTCCACTTTCCAGTGGGCCCGGTCGTTCAGCAAGGCGACTTTTTCCGCAGGCCAGCCCCAGGCCGACACCAGCTGATTGATACGGGTTCGCCGCCAGCTATCCTGCTCCCGGTCATCATGGTCCGGGCTCAGATCCAGCCCTTCCGACACCTTGAGATAAAAACAGCGCCGCACCAGATCGAGCCGTTTGTCATCACCGATGGACTTGAGGTAGCCGGTCACCTTTTCCAGCATCAGCATGTAGTGATCCTGACGTTCATCGAGTCGGTCGGCGGTATGAAAATGCCCCTTGAGATCACGACAAAGCAAGCGGGTGTCCGGATATTCGTGGGAATAGGCTTCCATCAGCACCGTTTTCAGCACCGCCTTGTAGGGCGAGTCGATGCTCTTGTACAACTGCCACAGCGCCGAGCCGAAGTACTCTTCTGCCGGAATGCGGTCAAATCCGCCCAGATCCAGCCATTCGTCGTGATTCAGGGTGCCGTTGGCAAACTGTTCGGCCACAAAGCGATCGTAGCGCGGGCCCAGCTTGCCGGGCGCAAACATCCACACCAGCCGCTTGCCGGCAATGCGCAAATGACTGCGGTAAAACTCGTCCAGCAACAGCAGGTGCTGGGCACTACCACAGCTTTCGCCTTGAACCAGCTGTTGATTGTCGGTGCGGAATTTATTGTCCGGGATCAGAAACAGATTAAGCTCGACCTGGCGCTGCTCGGCCCACTGGGAAATCAGCAGACATTTCTGCTGCAGCCGGGCAACCCGCTCCGGCGCCATCAGGTGGGAATAACAGACCCAGACATCCAGATCGGAATGACGGCTCTGGCCGATGGACGAGGTGCTGCCCATGCAATAAATGCCGAAGATTTCGTTCTGACCGTGCTCCAGCCCCTGATGACCATTGGCGGCCTGGCAGAGTTCATCGATAAACTGCTGCTGACGTGAATTGGGCAGGAAATGGCACACGCCCGCAGGCACGTCACCCGGCACATAGCCCGGCAACAGGGGATGATGATAGTGCAACAGCACCGGCAGCAACTGAAAGACCTGCTGGCCATAACGGCTCATCACCGCCAG
This sequence comes from Oceanisphaera sediminis, assembly GCF_039539745.1. Classification (NCBI taxonomy): domain Bacteria; kingdom Pseudomonadati; phylum Pseudomonadota; class Gammaproteobacteria; order Aeromonadales; family Aeromonadaceae; genus Oceanisphaera; species Oceanisphaera sediminis. The sequence continues at coordinate 18,970 of NZ_BAABDS010000026.1, read as the reverse complement.
GGCTCGGTCCTGCTTCTGCTGGTTAAACTGCTCACATCGCTCGACGAGCCGGTGAAAATTCGCGTGCAAGGGTTCAGGCCTTTGGTGGACCGACACAGACCCGGAACAGGTCAAAAGTGTGATCATGGTAACAATTAGCCGGTAGATGAACAATATGTGTCAGGACACATTTCGATAACATGCCGCCGCGCCTCCTTCTCCCCCCTGTAAAGCGCCGACAGGAATGATAGTATCGGCGTATTAATGGACACAAAGAAGAGATTCACATGGCAAACCGCATCATCCGCATCGCCACCCGCAAGAGCCTGTTGGCGCTATGGCAGGCCCATTATGTCAAGGCCCGGCTGGAGCAACTGCATCCCCATATCGGTGTCGAACTGGTGCCGATGACCACCCAGGGTGATGTACTGCTCGACACGCCCCTGTCCAAGATTGGCGGCAAGGGGCTCTTCATCAAGGAGCTGGAGCAGGCCATGCTGGACGGTCGCGCCGATATTGCGGTGCATTCGATGAAAGACGTGCCGGTGGAATTTCCCGAGGGCCTGGGCCTGACCGTGATCTGCGAGCGGGAAGACCCGCGTGATGCCTTTGTTTCCAATCACTATACCCATCTCGAACAGCTGCCGGCCGGCGCCGTGGTCGGCACCGCCAGCCTGCGCCGGGAATGCCAGGTTCGTGCCCGTTATCCGCACCTCGAGGTCAAAACGCTGCGCGGCAACGTACAGACCCGACTGCGCAAGCTGGATGAAGGCCAGTACGATGCCATCATTCTGGCTGCCGCCGGCCTGAAGCGACTGGAGCTGGACGAGCGTATCGCCGGCCTGATGAGCCCGGAAGACAGCCTGCCCGCCAATGGCCAGGGCGCCGTGGGCATCGAATGCCGACTGGATGATGCCGAGTTGCTCGAACTGCTCGCACCGCTCGATCACCCGGAAACCCGGCTGCGCGTGGTGGCGGAACGCGCCATGAACCACGGCCTGCAGGGCGGTTGCCAGGTACCTATCGGCTCCTACGCCGAGCTCCAGGGTGACCAACTCTGGCTGCGCGGCCTGGTCGGTCGCCCCGACGGCAGCCAGATCATCTATGAAGAGATGACCGGCCCCGCCTCCCAGGGTGAGAGCATGGGCGCAGAAATGGCCAAGCGACTGCTGGCAAGGGGCGCCGACAAGATACTGGACGAGGTTTATCGGTCATGACACCGCTGGTGGTACGCGCCGAGCCGCAGGCCGCCAGCCTGAGTCAGGCCCTGCTGGCGGCTGGTCACCAACCGGTGACCAGCCCGCTGCTGAGCTTTGAGGCCGGTGCCGAGTTTGACCGGCTGCCGGCCCTGCTCGACGGCCTGTCGGCTCGAGATTATGTGATAGCGGTCAGCGTACAGGCGGTCCATTTCGCCGATAATGCCTTGAAACAACAGGGGCATGGCTGGCCCAAGGCCAACTATATTGCCGTGGGCGACGCCACCGGAAAAGCCTTTGCCGAGGTGGGGGTTCCCGGTGCCGCCGTACCCGACGATCCCCGCTCCGAGGGCATTATTTCACTGCCGGCCCTGCAGCAACTGGCCGGGCGTCGAGTGGTGATTTTGCGGGGCAATGGCGGTCGTCACCTGATCGCCCCCACCCTGATGCAAAGGGGCGCGCTGGTCGATTACTGCGAAGTCTACCGCCGCTGTTATCATAAAGATTCGAGCGGCGCCTTGGTTAAAAGCTGGCAGAGCCAGGATGTGGACAGTATTATCATCACCAGTGGCGGCCTGCTGCATCATATTGTTCAGCTGGCGGCCAATAGCGCAAAGGACTGGCTGCTAAGCCGTTTATTGATTGTTCCCAGCATACGGGTTGCCATCGAGGCCAGGGAGCTGGGCTTCACTCAAGTCATTAATGCAGAAGGTGCATCCAACCAGGCACTGATTGCCGCTCTGGATGAGAGGAAACGGAATGACAGACAAGACTGACAATAAACAGGATCATCAGAACACGGCGGTTGCCGGCGAGGTTGATGCCGAGCAACAGCAGGCATTATCGCCTGAAACGTCACCTTCTCCGGAGTCAAAAGCACCGGAACAACAAGCGCCTGAACAGAAGAAGACCTCTTCATCCGGCAAGATACTGGCCATTATCGCCATTATCATCGCCGTCGTGCTGGCGGCGATACTGTACTGGCACGGTCATAACCAGGCGCAGGCCCAGACCGAGCAACTGAACCGGATGCAGACCGAACTGCAACAGCAGCAGAGCCGCCTCGAACAGGCCGAAGCCGCCCAGAGCAGCAAACTGGCCGCCGTGGTAAGCAACCAGAACAGTACCAGCGAACAGCTAGAGGGCCTGTCGCACAAGGTGCTGGATCTGGACAGCAAGCGCCCCAACGACTGGATGCTGGCGGAAGCCGAATATCTGGTGCGCATGGCCGGTCGCAAGCTCTGGCTGGAACAGGACGCCGTTTCCGCCGCCATGATGCTGGCCAATGCCGACGAACGCCTGGCCGCGCTCAATGATCCCGGCCTGACCCCGGTACGCCGCGCGCTGGCTGATGATATCGCCAACATCAAGTCGGTGAAAAAAGTCGACCGGGAAGGTCTGGTGATCAAGCTCAACAGCATCAACGATCAGGTCGACAAGCTCACCCTGGCCGGTGTCATCATGGCCCGGGCCGAAGCGCCGGATTTCACCCTGTCCGAGTCGGTCAGCGACTGGAAGGAAAATCTGAAGAAAAGCTGGGCCAGCTTCAGCGACGACTTCGTAACCGTGCGCCGTCGTGACGGCAATGTGGAAGCCCTGTTGTCACCACAGCAGCACTGGTACCTGAGCGAAAATCTCAAGGGCAAGCTGCTGCAGGCTCAACTGGCGGTCTACCGCGAGCAGCAGGAAATCTACGACAGCTCCCTGACCCAGGCCGAGCAATGGCTGCAGGACTATTTTGCCGACGACAGTGTGCGCCAGTTCATGCTGGAGCAGCTCGCTCAGCTTGAGGGCCAGCAGATCAAGGTCGACTATCCCGAGCAGTTCAGCGCTCAGGAACGCCTGCAGCAACTGCTGGATGACAGGCTGCAACGCCTGCTGACCGGCCTGTAAGGGAGAAGTCCATGATACGTCTTGCCATTATCGTCGTCATTCTGGTCGCCGGCCTGGTCATAGGTCCGGATATTACCGGTCAGCAGGGTTATGTACTGCTGGCTGCCGGTAACTACACCATCGAAACCACCGTCACCGTGTTTCTGGTGGGCGTGGTGCTGTTTTATGTGTTGCTGCTGTTCATCGAATGGCTGCTGGGTCGGATCTTCGGCGTCAGCCATCGCACCCGCAACTGGTTTGTCGGCCGTCGCCGTCGCAAGGCCCTGAATTACACCCAGAGCGGCATGCAGGCGCTGGTGGCGGAAGACTACGCCACCGCCGAAAAGATGCTGCTCAAGGGGACCAAGGGCAACGATCAGGCGCTGCTCAACTACCTGAATGCGGCCACCGCCGCCCAGGCCCTGGGTCATGAAGAAAAGCGCGACGACTATTTGCGCCAGGCCCACGAGCAGAGCCCCGGTGCCGGTCTGGCCGTGGGCCTGACGCAGGCTCGACTGCAGTATCAGCAGGGGCAACTGGAACAGGCCCTGAGCGGTGTGCGCCAGCTGGAGAAAGAGTACGGCAGCCAGCCGGCGCTGCTCAAGCTGCAGAAAGACGTCTATTTCGCCACCGGTGAATGGTCATCCTTGCTGGGCACCCTGGAGGCACTGGCAGGCAAAGGGCTGCTCGAGGCCGACGAGCAGCAATTGCTGAAACAGCAGGCCTATGCCGGCTGGTTTGACAGCACCGCCAACGCCGATGGCAGCGAAGGGCTGATCGCCCTGTGGCAGGGTCTGCCGCGCAAGGAAAAATACCAGGCCGAGATTCTGGCCCCGCTGTGCGAGCGACTGATTGGACTCAAGGCCCATAAAGAAGCCCAGCAACTGTTGCTGGAAGGCCTGAACAAGAAGACCGATCCTCGGCTACTGGCCTGCATGACCCGGTTGCAGCTGAGCGATTATCATCCGCTGCTGACCATACTGGAGAAGCAGGCGAAGAAGGAAAGTCTGCCCGAACTGCACTCCACCCTGGGTCAGCTGTATCTGAAGGACGACAAGCCGGAAGAAGCGGAGACACACTTGCAGCAGGCGGTGGCACTCAAGCCCTACGCCGGCGACTATGTGCTGCTGGCCGCTCTGGCAGAGAAGCGTAAGGATCTGGCCAAGGCGAACGACTACTATCGCCACAGCCTGGCACTGGCTCCCTGAGCCGGTATTTATCAAGATGAAAAAAAAGGAGCCGCAAGGCTCCTTTTTGTCTTATGGAGTATGCACATAACTTCGCTTTAATCGGACAAATGGCCCGCTCCGCCGACTCGCCGTAAACCCATCCATGGGGGCTCAGCCGCACCATCCGTGGTGCGGATGGTCGGCGGAGCAGATCCCTTTGTCCTCCTTGATGCTACAGAGTCATCTGTTGGCACCGTCTGCAGGCAACTCGGAGCTCAGAAAGAGGCAACAGAGACGAGCTCCCACGACCGTGAAATGCCAGGGATGGCATTTCCGAGCCCTCAGGGATGAGTTTATGGCGTGTCGTGGGAGCCGACTGTGTTGCCTCTGAGTTCGGACTTGAGAAAGATCAGATCTTTGGTATTACAGCGTGTCGGTGGAGGTAATTTGGTTGCCTCTGGGCTTGGGCCTGAATGCTTAATCAAGTAAGAGTTAAGCGGAAAAAAGGAGCCTTTCGGCTCCTTTTTATCAATCCTTGTACAGCTTGATCAGGGTGGCCGGATCCCGTTCCAGGAACCCCTTGCTGCCGTGCTGGCGCATCAGCTGGGCGGCGAGACCCGACATGGGGGTGGCGCTGCCTTCACGCAGGCTCTGGGCTACCGCCATGTCCAGATCCTTGAGCAGGGTGCGCACATGCCACTTGGGATCCGGATCGGACTCTGCCGCCATCAGCGGGCCGGTGATCTGCATCGGCTTGGAGTCGGCAAAGCCGCCGGCCAGCGCCTCGGGGATCTTGTCGGCAGACACGCCGCTGGCCTTGGCCAGTGCCATCATCTCCGCCAGCACCATCAGGTTGCAGCCGACGATCATCTGGTTGCATACCTTGGTGACCTGACCGGCGCCAACCGGGCCCATGTGAGTGGCCCGTTGCGACAAGGGCGCCAGCATGGGGCGAATGCGTTCTATGTCTGCGGCTTCACCACCGCACATGATGGCCAGGGTGCCGGCTTCTGCACCGGCCACGCCGCCGGACACCGGCGAGTCGACCCACCCCATGCCGCACTGCGCCTTGAGGCGAGTGGCAAAGTCCCGGGTCGCTTCCGGATCGGAACTGGAAAAGTCCACCAGCAGCTGATCGGCACGACCGTGACCGGCCACACCACCGGCACCAAATACCACCTCTTCCACTACTGCGGTGTTGGCCAGGCACAACAGCACCAGATCCACCTGCTCTACCAGCTCGCTGATGCTGCTGGCCACAGTGGCTCCGGCGGCCTTGACCTCGGCCAGCTTGTCCGCACTGCGGTTCCACACCGAAACTTCAAAGCCGGCTTGCAGCAGCCGCTGCGTCATCGGCTTGCCCATCAAGCCTATTCCGATAAAACCCAGTTTCATCACACCTTCTCCCTGTCGGTCATGTATTTGGTCTGGTAATAACAAAAGCCGCGGCGTAACGCCAGGCACAGCCAGCAACTCAACACAAACGGCATGGTCAGCATCGGCAGCCCGGTTTTCAGCATGGCGGCCGTCATCAGGCCCGCCAGCACGGCAGCCAGTATGCTCCAGCCCGGCTTGAACTGATGCCAGAACATGGCCACCGCCGCCAGTACGCCGTTGTAACCGGTCAGGCCGAAGTTGATATAGTCGGGGTTAATCAGCAGGAAGGTGGCGGTGCCACTGGTGATCACGGCGCCGACGAAGGCCCAGCCCAAGTTACCGATGCCGGCCAGCAACAGGGCGGCACAGACCATGACCGCCGGTATGGTGTCCGGCAAAAAAATCACCTGACCGATGGCCGATAACGAAAACTCGTAATTGCTCGGTACCTCGTCGGCCAGACGCTGCCCGCTCCAGTATAACCAGGGCAAAATCAACAGGTTGAACGGCAGGGTATAGCAGGGAATATTGGCAACCTGGCGCAATAGATAATAGAGCGGGCACGACACGGCACCCACAATGGCTGCGGCAACCAGCATGCCGGCACCGGGCGGAGCAAACAGCGCCAGTGACAGCCCGACCAGCGCCGCGTTGAAGCCATAACAGCCTTCGGCCTGTAATTCGGGATCGTATTTAAGAAAGTGTGCCGTCAGAACTCCGCTCAGGGTCGCGATCAGCATGGCCAGTCCCATATAAGGGGACGCCCAGAACACACCCAAGGTAATTAACAAGCCAGCTAACGGACGGTTAACAAAATAGATCTGACTGATGGAAGCCAGTAAAGCAGACAACAGACCCATAGTGGGAACCCTGAAGATAATGAAGAAACGAGCAGGATTAGAGCAGGAAGTGGTATTTTTTTCAACAAAAAAATGTACACAATGTTAACGGCTTGTCAACTCAAGATGAGACTTCTGGCGTTAAATAGAGTGCCGGCAAGGGCCACAAGGGGCCCTTGTCGGCATGGCTTAATGAGCGAGGAAAAACTGGTAGGCGGGATCCTGCGTTACCTCATCCCAGCGGTAGCCCAGCTCGGCCAGGTGGCGTTCGAACGAGGCCAGATCTGCATCGGGCAGTTCGAAGGCACAGAGTACCCGGCCAAATTCGGCACCGTGGTTACGGTAGTGAAACAGGCTGATGTTCCAGTAGGTACCCAGGGTATGCAGAAAGCGCATCAGCGCCCCCGGCTGCTCGGGAAAACGAAAGCTGTACAGCCGTTCGTTCAACGCCTTGGGTGGCCGGCCACCCACCATGTAACGCACATGGGATTTGGCCAGATCGTTGTCGGTCATGTTGGCCACCGGATAACCGGCCTGCTCCAGTTCCATCATGATCTGGGCCAGCTCCCGGTCACCGTCACTGAGCCGCACCGACACCAGCAGCGCCGCCTTGTCTTCCGACGAGTAGCGATAGTTGAACTCGGTCACCATGCGGTTGCCGAGCACCTCGCAGAACTCGATAAAGGCCCCCTTGCGCTCGGGAATGGTTACCGCCAGCACCCCTTCCCGCTTCTCACCCAGCTCGCAACGCTCGGACACGTACCGCAGAGAATGGAAGTTGACGTTGGCCCCGCTGAGCACCGCCGCCATGCGGGCATGTTGGTAATCGCCCGCCTGGCTGTACTTCTTCAGCCCGGCCAGAGACAGGGCGCCCGACGGCTCGGCGATGGCGCGGGTATCTTCGAAGATATCCTTGAGCGCGGCGCAGATCTCGTCGGAGCTGACGGTCACTACCCCATCGAGATATTGCTGACACAGACGAAAGGTTTCGGTGCCCATACGCTTCACCGCCACCCCGTCGGCAAACATACTGACCCGGTCCAGGGTGACGATTTCACCGGCCTTGAGCGCGGCATTAAGGCAGGCCGACCCTTCGGCCTCGACACCGATCACCTTGACCTGGGGCAACAGCTGCTTGATGTAGACCGACACCCCGGCCGCCAGACCGCCGCCGCCCACCGGCACAAACACATGGGTCAGGCGGGTATCCTGCTCCAGCAGTTCGCGCCCTATGGTGCCCTGACCGGCGATCACGTCTTCATCATCGAAGGGCGGGATCAGAGTCAGGCTATGCTCCTGCGCCAGTGCCAGACAACGGGCGTAGGCTTCGTCGAAGTTATTGCCATGCAATATCACCTTGCCGCCGAACCGGCGCACCGACTCCACCTTGATGTCGGGGGTAACCGTGGGCATCACTATGGTGGCGTCGATGCCCAGCTTGGAAGCCGACAAGGCCACGCCCTGGGCATGATTACCGGCCGACGCCGCTATGACCCCGGCCTGCTGCTGCTCGGGGCTGAGCTGGGCTATCTTGTTGTAGGCACCCCGTAGCTTGAAAGAATGCACCGGTTGCATGTCTTCCCGTTTCAGCGAAACGTGGTGCCCCAGCCGCTCGGAAATCTTCTTGAGCGGCGACAGCGGGGTCACCCGCGCCGCCTCGTACACCGGAGACAGCAGGATGCAACGCAGGTATTCGGTCGCCGACCGCAAGGCGGCGCCTTCTTTCAATGCCGGTTGTGCCATGCTTATCCTCCCAGCTTGCTGATGTCGCGTACCGCGCCCTTGTCGGCACTGGTGGCCAGCGACGCATAGGCGCGCAGGGCAAAGGACACTTCCCGCTCGCGATCAACCGGGCGCCAGCCCTGTTCACCCCTGGCGTTCATGACTTCGCGACGGGCGGCCAGTTCCGACTCGGCCACGTCCAGCACTATGCTGCGGCCCGGAATGTCGATATCGATGATGTCGCCGTTCTGTACCAGCGCTATGGTGCCGCCGTTGGCCGCTTCGGGAGAGACATGACCGATGGACAGGCCGGAAGTACCACCGGAGAAACGACCGTCGGTGATCAGTGCACACTTGGTGCCCAGCCCCATCGACTTGAGATAGGTGGTGGGATAGAGCATTTCCTGCATGCCGGGGCCACCTTTGGGACCTTCGTAGCGGATCACCACCACGTCACCGGCTTTAACTTCGCCCCCCAGAATGCCTTCTACCGCCGTATCCTGACTTTCATAGATACGGGCGGGACCACGGAACACCAGGTTGTCGTCGGACACACCGGCGGTCTTGACGATACAACCGTCTACCGCCAGATTGCCGGACAATACCGCCAGACCGCCTTCCTGACTGTAGGCATGCTCCAGGCTGCGAATACAGCCCTCACGACGGTCGTCGTCCAGGGTCGGCCAGCGGCAATCCTGGCTGAACGCTTTGGTGGTACGAATACCGGCGGGACCGGCACGGAACATGGATTTCACCGCTTCGTCTTCGGTCACCATTACATCGTACTTGGCCAGCTGCTCGGCCAGGGTCATGCCCAGCACGGTCGGCAGTTCGGTGTGCAGCAGACCGGCACGGTCCAGCTCGCCGAGAATACCCATGACACCACCGGCGCGGTGTACGTCTTCCATATGATATTTCGGAGTAGACGGCGCCACCTTGCACAGCTGGGGTACCTTGCGCGACAGCGCATCGATGTCGGCCATGGTGAAGTCGACACCGGCCTCGTGAGCGGCGGCCAGCAGGTGCAGCACCGTATTGGTAGAGCCGCCCATGGCCACATCCAGCACCATGGCGTTTTCAAACGCCGCCTTGGTGGCGATGTTGCGCGGCAGGGCCGAGTCATCATCCTGCTCGTAGTAACGCTTGGTCAGCTCGACGATACGATGACCGGCCGACTTGAACAGTTGCTCCCGATCCGCGTGGGTCGCCAGCAAAGAGCCGTTGGCCGGTTGAGACAGGCCCAGCGCTTCGGTCAGGCAGTTCATGGAGTTGGCGGTAAACATACCGGAGCAGGAGCCGCAGGTCGGGCAGGCGCTGCGCTCGACCTGCTCACTCTGAGCGTCGGACACGGTAGGATCGGCGCCCTGTACCATGGCATCCACCAGATCCAACTTGATGATCTGCTCGGACAGCTTGGTCTTGCCGGCTTCCATCGGGCCACCGGAAACGAAGATCACCGGAATATTGACCCGCAAGGCGGCCATCAGCATACCGGGGGTGATCTTGTCGCAGTTGGAGATACACACCATGGCATCGGCACAGTGGGCATTGACCATGTATTCGACCGAGTCGGCGATCAGATCCCGGCTGGGCAGGCTGTAGAGCATGCCGCCGTGACCCATGGCGATGCCGTCATCCACGGCGATGGTGTTGAATTCCTTGGCGACACCACCGGCGGCCTCGATTTCACGCGCCACCAGCTGGCCCATGTCTTTCAGGTGCACATGGCCCGGCACAAACTGGGTAAAGGAGTTGACCACCGCAATGATCGGCTTGCCGAAGTCACCTTCGGTCATGCCGGTGGCGCGCCACAGGGCGCGGGCGCCGGCCATGTTGCGGCCGTGAGTGGTGGTGGCGGAACGATACCTTGGCATTCTTTAAACTCCTGTAAAAACAATTGAGTAAAACAGGGGCGCCGCGCGCCCCTCTCTCTTATCTGAAAATTAATCTTTCACCGGGGTCAACCAACCCCATTTGTCCCTGGTGCTGCCGTCGAACAGCCCGAAGAAGGCTTTCTGCAATTCGGTGGTGATCGGGCCTCGTTTACCGGCCCCGAGCTCGATGCCGTCTACGCTGCGTACCGGGGTCACTTCGGCGGCGGTACCGGTCATGAACATTTCATCGGCCAGATACAGCGCCTCGCGAGAGATGGCTTCTTCCCGCACCTGATAACCGGCTTCACGCGCCAGGGTCATCAGGGTATCGCGGGTGATACCGGGCAGGATACAGGCGGTAACCGGCGGGGTATAGAGCACCTTGTTCTTGATCAGGAACAGATTCTCGCCCGCCCCTTCACTCAGGTGGCCATGCACGTCCAGTGAAATACCCTCGTCATAACCGTGGCGCTTGGCTTCACCGGAGATCAGCTGGGAAGACAGATAGTTACCACCGGCCTTGGCACCGGTAGGCATGGTATTGGGCGCCAGTCGGTTCCAGGAGGTCACACAAACGTCCACGCCCCGCTCCAGCCCTTCTTCGCCCAGATAGGCGCCCCAGGGAATGGCGGCAACAATCACGTCGCACGGCACGTCTTTGGGCGCGTTGAGGCCCATGCCGACGTTGCCGATAAACACCAGCGGCCGCAGGTAGGCGCTGTTCAGCTCGTTCTCGCTGACCGCTTTTCTGCAGGCGTCCATCAATTCTGCATGGGTATAGGGGATCTGCATTCGATAGATTTTGGCGGAATCGAACAGGCGTTGTACGTGCTCTTCCAGCCGAAAAATCATCGGGCCCTTGGGGGTCTCATAGGCACGAATGCCTTCAAACACCGAAGAGCCGTAGTGCAGCGCATGACTCATTACATGCACCTGGGCTTTCTCCCAGGGCACCATATCACCATTGAACCAGATGTATTTGGCAGTCGACATTGGTTGCTCCCTCACGCCGTTTTTCTGAATCGTTGCTCCACAAGCTGCGCATCGACACGGGTTATATCCATCAGCTTTTCCAGTTGACGACTCAACAGCTGAATGGCCCTGTCACTGCTGACAGTAACCCTAATATTAAGGTGTTTACAATCAACCGAGGTGGACATTTCCATGTCATCCACGCGAAAGCCGCGATGACGGATCAAACGGAGCACTCGTTCGAGAACTTCGGGACGAAACTGGGTTTCTATCTGCAAGTTATGCTGGTTCATGCTTTTTTCTCCATCATCTGGTCGTTGGCAACGCCGGGTGGCACCAGGGGCCAGACGTTTTCCTGTTCTGAAATACGCACATGCAACAGATAGGCGGTCTCGGACGCCAGCATGCGCTGAATGGCGGGCTCCACTTCCTCTTTGCGGGTGATGGTTTCACCGGGAATATTGAAGGCGGCGGCCATGGCCACGAAGTCGGGGTTATCGGTGAGGATGGTTTCGCTGTAGCGACCGTCGAAGAACAGTTCCTGCCACTGGCGCACCATGCCCAGACGCTGGTTGTCGAGCAGCACCATTTTTACCGGCAGCTGGGCCCGCTTGAGGGTGCCCAGTTCCTGCACGTTCATCATGAAGGAGCCATCGCCGGACACCAGTACCGACTCGTGTTCGGGCCGAGCCAGCTTGGCACCGATGGCCGCCGGCAGACCAAAGCCCATGGTACCCAGACCTGAGCTGCTCAGGTGATTGCGCGGGCTGGTAAAGCGCATGTGCTGCGCCACCCACATTTGATGCTGACCCACATCACAGCTCACCATGGCGGTATCCTGCAGGGCCTCGCTCAACTGCTTGAGTGCCAGCGGCGCGTAAATGGCCTCGCCCGGATGATCGTAACGCCAGCCATGATCGGCTATTAGCGCCTTGCAGTGCCGCCGCCAGTCGTCGATAGCCAGTCCGCCATTACCCAACTTATCACTTACCAACAGGGGCAATACCGTTGCCAGCTCCGCATCTATGCTCACCTGAGCGTCGCGTACCTTGCCAAACTCGGAAGCGTCCTTGTCCAGATGAATCACCTTGGCGTTGACCGCAAAGGCGTCCAGCTTGCCGGTCACCCGATCGTCGAAACGCGCCCCAACCACAATCAGCAGATCACTCTGCTGAACCGCCAGGTTGGCGGCTTTTGTACCGTGCATACCGAGCATGCCCAAAAACAGCTCGTCATCCGGATTCAGGGTGCCGATTCCCTTGAGGGTGGTCACGGCAGGAATGCCACTCTTCCGGGCAAAAGCGCGTAATTCTGCTTCGGCGTTGGCCATGCCGACGCCGCCACCAACATACAACACCGGCTTCTTCGCCGAGGTCAGCATGGCCTGAGCCTGAGCCAGGGCGTCTTCATTCAGAGCATTGGCTGCGGTGCTGAAGGTCGGCGTTGGCTTGGGCTCGACCGGGGCAACCTGAATATTCTTGGGCACGTCGATCAACACGGGGCCGGGTCGGCCGGAGCGGGCCACTTCAAAGGCTTCGGCGATCACTGCGCCCAGATCCTCGACGTTCTCGACCAGATAGGAGTGTTTGGTGCAGGACAGCGACATACCCAGTACGTCCACTTCCTGAAAGGCATCGGTACCGATGGCGGCCATCGGTACCTGACCGGTGATGGCCACCAGCGGAATGGAGTCGAGCATGGCATCGGCCAGACCGGTGATCAGGTTGGTTGCGCCGGGGCCGGAAGTGGCCATACACACGCCCACCTGACCACTGGCTCTGGCATAGCCCACGGCAGCCAATGCGGCCGCCTGCTCGTGACGACACAGCAGATGTTCCACCCCACCGTCGTAGAGGGCGTCATAGAGCGGCATGATGGCGCCGCCGGGGTAGCCGAAGATCTGGGTGACTCCCTGTTGTTTCAGAGTCTGAACGATGTACTGTGCGCCATTCATTTTATTACTGTCCATGTGTTGCTGCCAAAGCCGGTTTAAAAAAAAACCCCCGAGTGGGTGACTCGGGGGTTTTGTGTTGTGTCTGCCGGTTGTTTTACGTTTCGTCAGACCACAGTACCCCGAGTGGAGATTTAATAATCACCACTAGGACCACGATAATGCTGACGAAACGTACAAACGAATTCATGTCACCGACCACTCAATAGGATTACGAGCCAGAACCTCCGACTCAGCTGGCCTATAGAACTAGCATGATGAACTAGACTAGACAAGACTTTATTGTTTACAAAATAAAAAAAGCGACCGAATAGGGCCCCATAAACGTAGTTAAAAAATCTAAAAACAGTTATTTTTAAAAAACAAAACACCAGGGAGACCGGATGTCACTCGCCGTTGTTTTTGCCCGCGCCAGCCTGGGGGTTGTCGCACCACTGGTCACCGTTGAAGCTCATCTTGCCAATGGCCTGCCCGCCTTCAATATCGTCGGCCTGCCGGAAACCACGGTCAAGGAAGCCCGGGACCGGGTACGCAGCGCCCTGCTGAATGCCGGTTTTGAATTTCCTGCCCGGCGTATCACCGTCAACCTGGCCCCCGCCGATCTGCCCAAAGACGGTGGTCGTTTCGACTTGCCTATCGCCATGGCCATTCTTGCCGCCTCCGGCCAAATCCCCACCACCAGCCTGGAGCAGCTGGAGTTTTTGGGCGAGCTGGCCCTGACCGGAGCACTGCGATCGATTAAAGGGGCCCTGCCGGCGGTACTGGCCGCCCGCGACAGTGAGCGAATACTGGTACTGCCCGCCGGAAACGGTATCGAGGCCGGCGTAATCCATCCCTGTCCTGCCAGACTGGCTCCCCACCTGCTGGCCATTACCGCCTGGCTGCAGCAAGAAGGCGAATTGGCGACGCCTGAACGAGTTATGTCGAAAGATCGCGATTACTCCACCGATCTTTGCGATGTTATCGGTCAGGAGGGCGGTAAGCGGGCATTGGAAATTGCCGCTGCCGGTGAGCACAACCTGCTGCTGCTTGGCCCTCCAGGAACCGGCAAAAGCATGCTGGCCAGCCGTTTGCCGGGGCTGTTGCCACCGATGAGCGAAGAAGAAGCCCTCGAAGCCGCCGCCATCAAATCCATCAGCGGTCTGAGTCTGGATCCCGAAAACTGGTGCCTGCGCGCCTTCCGTCAGCCTCATCATTCGTCCTCTGCCGTGGCGCTGGTCGGCGGTGGCAGCTATCCCCGCCCCGGGGAAATCTCTCTGGCCCATAACGGGGTATTGTTTCTCGATGAAATGACCGAGTTTGAACGCCGGGTACTGGATGCCCTGCGCGAGCCGCTCGAAACCTGCCGTATCTCCATCGCCCGGGCGGCGCACCGGGTCACCTTTCCCGCCCGCTTCCAGTTAATTGGCGCCATGAATCCCAGCCCTTGCGGCCACTACGCCGACGGCTACCGCCGCAGCTCTTCCGAGCAGATACTGCGTTACCTGAGTAAAATATCCGGGCCTTTTCTGGATCGTTTCGATTTGTCGGTAGAAATACCGTTATTACCACCGGGTGAGCTGAGCCGTGCCCGCCCCAAAGCCGAACGCTCTGCCCAGATCCGCCAAAGAGTACTGGCAGCCAGAGAGCGACAACTGAAACGTGCCGGCAAGACCAATGCCCGGCTCAGTGCCGCCGAACTGGACAGGTTTTGCCCGCTGGAGCAGGAAGATGCCGAGTTTCTGGAGCAGGCGCTGCACCGAATGAAGCTTTCCATTCGCGCCTGGCATAAATTGATCCGGGTCGCCAGAACCATCGCCGATCTGGAGCATGAGGAAAAGATAGGCCGTCATCACTTAATCGAAGCATTGGGCTATCGGGCCATGGACAGGCTGCTGCAGCAGTTACAGAACTGATTCGGCAATAACTGCTATACCTAAACAGACAGCCTCGATCTAAAGGAGTAATGGATGAAAAGTGCGAAGGAATTTGCCATTTGGCTGCATGAGCGTTTCAAGGAAGTGCAGACCGGAGTTTATCTGACCAAATCGGATATCGCCTTGCTCTCAGGTCGACAACGCTTTACTCACGAGTTCATTACCGATATTCATTATGAACTGGCTTTACAAGGCATGGGATTTGTCACCGATACTCATCGGGAAAAATATTATCTGTTTCACCTGCCGACCACCTATTGGCAAACTCAGGGAGAAGGCTATCAGGAAGACAGCCAGTCCAACGTGCGTACCATCACCCCGAGCAAGCGCCATAACTGACAGCCCCCATGATGCGATAAACCGCATCATGGGGTTATGCATCAGCCCGCAGACAGCAGATATTCCACTACCCGGTAAAACCGCTCTTCCGAGCCGATTTCACTCATGTTCAGTTCATACTTGTCTCTGACCACTATGGTGGGCGTGCCGCGCACATTGAAGCGCTCGGTGGCCTTGTCGTACTGGGCGATCATGCCATTAAGTGCAAAGCTGTTGATCACACCATCGAAGTCCTTTGCTGCCACATCATTAGCAACGAAGATCGACTTGATATCATCCAGGTCGCCGGGCATTTTTTTCTGCCGATGAATTCGGTCGAAGATGGCCGGCGTCAGCTTGTCTTCCACCTTGAGCAATACCGCTGCCCCGTAGGCACGCTGCAGCACAGGGCCCAGTTCCCGGCCGAGAAAAGGCACCGGTACTTTCTTCAGCTGTACTTGTGGCACCCGCTCTTGCAGTTTTTGCATCAAGGGTTCAAAGCTGTAGCAATGCGAGCAGACATAAGAGAAAAATTCGGTCACTTCCGGTTTGCTGCTGGCAACGTCATTCACCACCTTGTATTCAACACCCTCCTTGAATTCGGGAGCGGCACTGACCAGCGGAGCCAGCAGCAGGGTAAACAAAACAACAATATATTTTTTCATACGGGATCTCGTTCAGTAGAGGCTGACTCACGTTAAGTAATCAGTTCCAGGAGGTCAAGGATAATGGTAGCGCATCCAGACTCTGCAATTGATCGGATAACACACTAATCTGCTGTTGCCAGTAGTCTTCGGTATTAAACCAGGGAAAATTGGCCGGAAAGGCAGGGTCGGACCAGCGCGCCGCCAGCCAGGCCATGTAGTTAACCATACGCATGGCTCTGAGCGGTTCTATCAACGACAGCTCTGCCGCATTGAATTCCCGCACCGTCTCGTAACCGGCCAGCAGAGTATCCAGTTGCAGCAGCTGCTCCTGACGCGTACCGCTGAGCATCATCCACAAATCCTGTACCGCCGGCCCGGTGCGACAATCATCGAAGTCGAGCAGCCAGAGTCCGTCACGCCACAGTATATTGCTGACATGGCAATCACAATGCAGGGTCAGCTGCTGTTTGGGTCGGTACAAAGCGGTCGTTTTTTCTACCACGTCATTCAGCCGGGCAAAAAATTCGCCTCGCAGCCGCTTCGGTATTATCGCCTCTTGCTCAAGCACACCTCGAGCCCGCAGCAGATAGTCATCGCTACTCAACTGTGGTCGATGGCGCAAGACAAACCGCTCTCCGACCCTGTGTAGCCGCCCCAGCTGCTCTCCCAGCGCCTCCAGCTGGTCGAGGTTATCGGCCTCGAACTGACGACCGGAGACCGAGGGCCAGACCGCAAACAGCATGTTGCCAAACTCGAACACACTGTTCTGATCGCGTACCAGCGGGACCGCCACTCGCACGCCGGCGTCATCCAGCGCGAACAGAAAATCATGCTCCTCCTGGATTTGCTGCCGGCTCCAGCGCTGGGGCCGATAAAACTTGGCCACCAGAATGCCATCGCTGTCACTCTTGAATCGGTAGACCCGGTTTTCATAGCTGTTCAGGGCCATGAGTCCCGAATCAATATAAATACCGACACTGACCAGCGCATCGGCTATCACGTCGGGGGTAAGTTGATAGTAATTCATACCGCTCCAAAAAAAAGACCGCAGCAAGGGCTGCGGTCCGAAGTATGCGTTATTAAAGAGTATCAGTTAATCGAACTGAAGAACTTGCTCTCGCTGCGTAATGTGGCCTTGCTGTCGTTTTCATCCAGCCCGGTATGCGTCATCACGAAGGTGATGTCCTTGACCGGCGTTGACAGCAGATAAGGGTCGGCCGCCAGACTAATCGGCACACTCAACACCTCGCCACCGCGAACCACCACTTCTTCGGGGCCAATCCAGTCCACGTCATCCATCCCTTCTACATTGAGCCGATAGGTTTCGGTGCTTAGCGTCTTGTTCATGATTTTCAGGGTATAGGTATTCTCCACCAGCCCTTCGGTGGTTTCGCGGTATAACTGGTTGCGATCCCGAATAATCTCGATGCCCATCGGCATGATGTTCGATGCCATATAGGCAAAGGCGACCAGCATCAACACCATGACAACACCATAACCAATCAGCTTGGGACGAGCGACATGGGTCTCTCTATGTCGTAACTGATGCTCGGTGGTGTAGCTGATAAGGCCTCTTTCGTAGCCCATTCTATCCATGGTCTGGTCACAGGCGTCCACACAGGCACCACAGTTGATGCACTCATATTGCAGGCCATCACGAATATCGATGCCCGCCGGACAGACCTGAACACAGAGATTGCAGTCGATACAGTCTCCCAGACCCAGCTTTTCGGGATCGGCCTTGCGCGGACGCGGGCCACGGCTCTCGCCTCGCTCGGTATCATAGCTGACCGTATAGGTATCTTTGTCGAACATCGCCGACTGAAAGCGGGAATAGGGACAGATGTGGGTACACATGATGGTGCGCATCCAGCCCGCATTGCCATAGGTACAGAACGCAAAGAACAACACCCAGAATCCAATCCAGAAGCTGGTCGAGAACGTCAGCAGATCGACCGCCAGCTCTCTTGCCGGAACAAAATAGGCGATGAAGGTAAAGCCGGTAAAGAGTGATACCGCCAGCCAGGCAAGGTGCTTGGCACTCTTGCGCCATATCTTGTTGAAGTTCCAGGATGACTTGTCCAGCTGGCGGCGTTTATTGGCACTGCCTTCCAGCTTTTCCTCGAACCAGATAAACAGAAAGGTCCATACGGTCTGTGGGCACAGATAGCCGCACCATACCCGCCCGAGAAAGGTGGTGATAAAGAACAGAGCGAAGGCCGCGACCATCAGCAACAAAGCCAGCAGAGTCAGATCCTGTGGCCAGATGGTGGTCGAAAATATCTGAAAGCGCTGCTGCTCCACATCGATCAGTATGGCCTGGTGTCCATTCCAGCTGATCCAGGGACCTACCGCAAACAACAGCATGAAAAACCAGCCCATCAGCTTGCGCAGCTGCTGCCATTTTCCCTTTTGTGCTCGTACGTAAATATGACCTTCATCTGTAGGCCTGTGAGAACGCACCGCCTCGGTGACATCCTTGATGTCTATCTGCTTATGTTTATCGTTCATTATGCTCACATAGTTATTCTGACTGACTGCGATCAAATTACCTGCTCGAAAAAAGAGCTTAACTTGCAGATAAAATACGAGTTATGCCGCATTCTGCAGCAAAATCCCCGGCAAAAAGGTGATATGGATCACTCTTTTTACGCCAAAGCCAGCGCCTGCCGTCCAGTCCGTCATGATAGAGCATTATGAGTCTCATAAACCATGACAGTGATCAGCAAATGCCGTGAAACAGCGAAGGATGCTGGTCGCCATCAATACCGCAACCAGTAGACAAGGCGGAACAAAAAACAGGAACGCAAAAAGCCCCGCTCTTTGAGCGGGGCTTGGTAATAGGCGTTTGACTGTGACCTACTTTCACATGGCAGCTGCCACACTATCATCGGCGCGGGTGCGTTTCACTTCTGAGTTCGGCATGGG
The DNA here is from genome assembly GCF_039539745.1 of Oceanisphaera sediminis. Classification (NCBI taxonomy): domain Bacteria; kingdom Pseudomonadati; phylum Pseudomonadota; class Gammaproteobacteria; order Aeromonadales; family Aeromonadaceae; genus Oceanisphaera; species Oceanisphaera sediminis. Next base: position 210 of record NZ_BAABDS010000026.1, on the reverse strand, counting down.
ATCAGGTGGTACCACAACGCTATGGCAGTCAAACAAAACTGGTTTTTCTAATCTAAAACTGGTGCTGATACCCGGATTCGAACTGGGGACCTCACCCTTACCAAGGGTGCGCTCTACCAACTGAGCTATATCAGCGAAATTGGGTGCCTGGCAGTGACCTACTTTCACATGGCAGCTGCCACACTATCATCGGCGCGGCTGCGTTTCACT